>NZ_JBFTKP010000059.1:0-25175 GCF_056396005.1 Allobosea sp. 05T439
CTCGTCGCCGCCCTCGGCGACCGCAAGCTCCAGCCCGGAATGCYGGTCGAGGTCTTCATCACCACCGAGGAACGCACCGCGCTCTCGTTCCTGACGAAACCCTTCGCAGACCACGCCAACAGGATCTTCAAGGAGAGGTGAGGCGACCGCTGCACCTCATGTTCGAATCATCGAATGGGAGGGGATCCGGCAGCCGACCAGCGCCGCTCCAACATGGAGCGCCCCCACCATCTCGCAAAGGGTTTTGACTGAGCGACCATCTCATTCGACTTGCAGCGGTAAAGTAGAGAGGGGGAGGAGCCATGCCGGATCGTTCGCTCGCAATCGTCGATGATCACCCGGTGCTGATGGAGGGGATCGCCGCCCTGCTGAAACGATGGGGCGGTTTTACGCTCGCCGCGACCGGGAATGTCGCGGACGATATGGTGTCGATCACCAGGAGCCATCGGCCCGATGACATGATCGTCGATCCCGGCATGGCGGGGGATATCTATCGGGCGATCTCGGACGCGTTGAGGATCGCTCCCACCATGAAGATCGTTGTGTTCACGGCCTCGGCCAGCACGGATGATGCGATCAGGGCTCTTGATGCCGGGGCGAAGGGCTACGTCCTAAAGAGCGGCCCGGGAGACGACCTCATTCAAGCCCTTCAGGCCGCGCAACGCAACGACGTCTATGTCAGTCCCTCGTTCGCGAGCAAACTAATCTGCGCCTTGAAGGACAAGTCTCTCGAACGACAGAAGGCGGCCTGCAACAGGCTCAGCGTCCGGGAGGAGCAGATTGTCAAACTGCTGCTTTGCGGAAAGATGAACAGCGAGATCGCCCGCGAGCTTTCGCTCAGCACCAAGACCATCAAGGCGCACATGACCGGCCTGATGGCAAAGCTGAATGCCCGTAATCGTCTGGAGGCGGTCATCGCCGCGCAAAAGCTGGCTGCGGCGACGAGCATCCCGGTTGCCACAAGGTTCCGCCCCTGAAAGACGAGTCGAGGATCGCGCCAAAGACGAAGATCATCGTGTTCACGGCCTCGGCCAGCACGGCTGAGGCGATCAAATCTCTCGACGCCGCGGAGCTAAATCTGCATGCGTGAAGAGCGACCAGACCGCAGACGGAACCGCGCGCTATCTAATGTAAGTCGGCGCTCGATGGTGCTGAGTTCGGAGGCAGATTATATCCGCGCCTGCTCTCGGGCTCGCGACCTCCATTCCGCTGCCCGTCATCCAATGGCCGAGGTGAAGCTTGAGAATTTGGCTCTCGCCATTTTGACCTGGGAACTTAAAGGCGGCCCGCCAAACGGCACCTGAGCGTCCGCCAGCCCGGCGAAACTCTCCCGACCCCGAGGCAGCGCCGGCTGGCCCAACGGATCGACGAGGACAACCAGTAGACAAGCGCTTGTTCCGGCGCTTCCCACAGCGCCAGTACCGGGTGCGTCGAGCGTCCGAGGCCGAGATCGAACAGGGCGGCATGCTCGCCCACCGCGCCGCGACCGGCGACCACCTCTACATCATCGGCAAGCACCTTGGCCGCGGGGCCATGGAGGCCGGATCGAGGCTCAAGCCTCGCTGGCCCGAATTGGGGTCAGAACAAGAGCTGCTCAAAATCGTACGCTACTCTAGGCGGGAGCTGGTGACGAGCGGAGGAAATCGGCTGCATGCCACTATCCTACCGTGGCAGGCTCAGATCGCACCATTCCCGGGACAATGCTCGCTGGCCATACGGTTGCAGTTACCCGTTCGCAGGCTCAGTATGATCCGCTCTGCCTGCCAGTCGATGCGGGGGCTGCGATACCCGTTGGGCGGCCGGCACGGTGTAGGTGACGAGGGGCGCGGATGAGTGTGGGCGACCCAGCGTATCCAAGCCCTATTGCCGAGAACGATGGACCCGGCCGTGATGCCAGCGATTATGACGGCTTCCCGTATCTCTCGCTGCCGATCGCCTACACCCATCCCGCGACGCTCGGCGCGCTTGCGACCCTCCATGGTCTCGACGCTCCTGCGGCTGAGCCCGCGCGCGTGCTGGAACTCGGCGGTGCGTCGGGGGGGAATCTCATCCCGATGGCCGCGCGTTTCCCCCGCTCCCGCTTCGTCGGGATCGATCTGTCCTCACGGCAGATCGCGGACGGGCGACGCAGGATCGCTGGGCTGGGCCTTGGCAATATCGAGCTGATCGAGGCCGATCTCGCCAATACCGGCAGCGCCCGCGGGCATTTTGACTATGTGATTTGCCACGGTGTCTTCAGCTGGGTCCCGGGGCATGTGCAGGATGCGATCCTGCGCGTGATCGAGGCGTCGCTTGCCGATAACGGCATCGCGGCCGTTAGCTACAATGTTCTGCCGGGCTGGCATCTGCGCAGCCCCGTCCGCGACATCCTGCGCAGCCAGGTCGGCAGCACGGGCACGCCGCGGGAGCGCGTCGAGCGGGCGCGCGCGGTCCTCGAGACCCTGCAGACGGCGACCGCAGGAGGTTTCGCCTTCGGTCAGATCATTCGCGCGGAAGCGGCCCGCCTGCTGCGGATGCCGGGCTCCTATGTGCTCGGCGAGTTCCTGACCGAACATAACGCACCCTGCTCGTTCGGCGACTTTATGGAGCGGGCGGGCAGGCACGGCCTGAGCTTCCTGTGTGAAGCCGACCTGGATGCCGATGCCCGCGAATTGCTGGCGCCGGGCATGCGGCGCAGGATTGCGGAACTGGCGGTGCAGGACCCAATGGCGGCGGCGGCGCTGCTCGACCAGTATGGCGGCAGGCCGTTCCGGCGCTCGCTGCTCGTCAAGGCAAGCGCGGCCCGCGCGATCCACGCGCCGAAGCCGGCCGATCTCCGCCACCTCCATGTTTCGATGCGGCTCGAGCGGACGCCGCCAGCACCCGGCGAGACGGCATCGTTCAAGGATGCGCGCGGGCGCCGGCTGGGAACAAGGGGCGCGGCGGTCGCGCACGCGATGTCGCGCTTGGCCGACGCATGGCCGGGCACGCTCCCGGTCGCGGAACTCGCTTCCGGGCAGGAGGGCCCCCGGGTCGCGCGCGTGCTCATGAGCCTCATCCATGAAGGCCGGGCCGAGCCCTCCTTGTTGGCGCTCTGCGTCGGTCGGAAAGATGCCGCACGCCCCGTCGCCTGGCCGCTGGCGCGAGCGGAGGCTGCCTTCGGGCTTCCGTCCGTGACCGGATTGCGCCACGTCGCGGTTCACCTATCGAAAATGGGACGTGCGATCACCGCACGGCTGGACGGCACGATGGACAGGGCCGTGCTGGCCCAATGGCTGGCCGGCGAGATCGCCGCCGATCGGGGCCGGTTTCACGAAACGGAGGGGCCTGCATCGTGGCGGGATGAGCAGGCGTTGCTTGCGATCGCCCGCCGGCATGTCGACGAAACGATCGGCCATCTCGCCAGCGGCGCAGTACTCCTGCCGGAGCCGCGATAGGAGGCGAGCAGGAGGCACCGCCGCGCAGCGGCGGGCAGCGCGAGGATGGCTCCATCGCGCTACCCGCTCTCTGTTCACAGGATGAAGTCGCCGGCGGCGAGACTGTGAAGCCCCGCGAGCTTGATTTCCATTTCGATCGTGCCGACATTGTTGTTCGTGTTGAGCTGGACGACCGTGTCGCCGCCGCTTTGGATGACGCGCACCTGCCCTGCGGCGGAAAAGGCGGCGCTACCGATGAAGGTGAAGGCCTGGTTTCCGCCAGAGCCGGTGTTGGCATCGATTGCCGAGAGATCGATGATGTCGCCACCAGCGACGCCGGCCCCCTCGAAATCGGTGATCACATCATTGTTGCCGACCCCTACGCCGGACTCGTTGGTCGTGTTGAAGAGGAAGGTGTCGCTGCCTGCTCCGCCGGTMATGACATCATTGCCTGCGCCGCCGGTGAGGGTGTTGTTGCCGCCGTTGCCGACGATGACGTTGGCGGCGTTGTTTCCTGTTCCGCTGATATTGCCGTTCCCGGTCAGGGTGAGGTTCTCGAAGTTGTTGGCAAGCGTGAAGGTGACGGAACTCCGCACCGTGTCCGTGCCTTGGTTGGCAGCTTCCGTGAGGGTGTCGTTGCCATCGGTGATGTAGATATCGTCGCCCGCGCCGCCGATCATCGTGTCGGTACCGCCGCCTCCGTTGAGCGTGTCGTTGCCAAGGCCGCCATTCAGGGTGTTGTTCCCGCCATTGCCCGTCAAACTATCGTCGCCACTGCCTCCGGTGACGTTCTCGATATTGGCGATCGAGGTGAAGCCGGAGGCGTTCCCCGCTCCGAGATTGACGGTTACGGCGGCAGTCGTCCCAGCATAGGACAAGGTGTCGCCCGACCCGCTATTGGATCCGAGATCCGCGGTGACCTGCTCGATGCTGGTGATGGTTCCGCCCTCGAAGGCGGTCAGCGTGGTGCCGCTGAAAACGACATTGAGCGTGTCGGACGCGTTGGTGCCGGTGATGATAAGCTTGTCGGTGTCCGCGCCGCCATCGACCGCATCGGCACCATGACCGATGGTGTAGATGAAGCTGTCATTTCCAGCGTCGCCGAACAGCGCATCGTTGCCGGTGCCGCCAGTGATAATGTCATCGCCCGAGCCACCATGGACGGTGTCGATGCCGGCGCCGGCATCGATGATGTCGTTGCCGCCCTGGCCGTCGATGACATTCACGCCGCCATTGACGGTGATGGTGTCGGCGCCCTGGCTACCGATGATATTCTCGATGCCGCTCAACGTGTCGTTGCCGATCTGACTGCTCGTTGCGCTGCTGGTCGTGACGACGGCCCCGGCAGAGGTTGCAGACAGGTCGTAGGTGTCGATGCCGGCGCCGCCGGCATAATTGTCGTTGCCGTCGTTGACTGTGGCAATGAAGAGATCGTCGCCGACACCGCCGGTGAGGGCATTGGCGTTGGCATCGCCGGTCAGAATGTCGTTGCCCGACCCGCCGGTCACGTTCTCGATCGACACGTATTTGTCGCCGACGGCGATGCCGGTGTTCTTGGTCGGATCAAGAAGGTTCACCGCGACGCCTGACGCGTCGTTGGCATAGGATACGGTATCGACACCGCTGAGGCCGAGGAAGGTCCGGTTGTGCCCATTGGCGAACAAGCCGGCCGGGACGTCTCCCGACAAGGTGTTGCCGTTACCGTTCCCAACCACGAAGGTCTCTGGAGAGATCATTCCCGCGGGGGTGTTGGCCGGATTGTTCGCCCCGAACACGTCACTATAGCTGGCCGTAAGCCGGACCGTCTGGTTTGCGATCGTGAGCGACGGCGCCGTGCCGGCCGCGCCCGTGATGTTGACCCAGGCGGTGCCGTTCCATTGCTGCCACTGGAAGGGGGCTGCGGTGCCGGGCGGATTGATGCCGGCAATCCGGCCCGTGGGGTTGGCTGCTGTGATCAGGTCGGGATCGGCGAGCGTGTCAGTGCCGGCAAGCACTGCGTTGGCCGTATTGGCGCTGAAGCCGCCGACATGGACTGCTCCCGAGGCCGCCTCGTTGACGTTCTCGATCCGGACGATCTCGGTCTGGATCGTTGTCTGGTCACCATCGCTCACCTGCAATTGGATCGTGAAGGTGATCTCGGTGCCGGCGGCGTTGATCGAGGCATTGGGATTGCCGCCGAGCTGCTGCTTGATCGCCTCAAAGTCGGGAGCCTGATTGAACACCAGCGTCGCAGCGCTGGTGACGCCGGCTGCCGTGACCGTGTCGGTCGTGGCTCCGATCTTGAACAGCCCCTGTGTGAGCGCGTCGCCGTTGACGATGCTCCATGCCAGCGGGGCAGCGACCTGGTGGTTGGCGATCTGGAATGCAGTCAGGGTATCTGTCGCGCTCAGGCCGGCGACGAGCGTACCCGCAGGCGTGCTGAGATTCTGCGCTGCGATGACGGCCGCCGTCGTGAACTCGTTGAACTGGGCATTGACGAGATTGCTGCCGAAGACCGGTGTGCCATTGCTGCGGCCGAGCACATCGATCGTGAAGTCATTGGTGACTGCGAGTCCCTGTGGGTCGGTTGCCGTGATGCGCACCGTGATGCCGCCCGTGAAGCCTGCCGGCGGCGTGCCGGTGATATGACCGTCCGTGACAGCGCCGGTCGCGTCCCGATCGACCGTGAAGGCGAGGCCCATGAACGATGTCGCGTTCGTGATGGGGTGCGCGGCGCCGTTGGCATCGACGATGGCGGCCGTATAGGTGAGCGCCGTCGCGGCCGTCTCCCGATCGCCGAAGACCGTCGTCAGTGGCAGGAACATGTTGGTAATCGGCTTATCCTGTACTGCTGCCGTATTGGGCAGCCCGACGAGCTCCTGCTGCGCCACGACGAATGGCGCGGTGTTTGCGGCAAGCGGATCGGGAACCAGAACAGCCGTGGGCGCCGAGACAACGCGCTCGACAAAGCCAGACTGAGCCGCCGGGTCGGCATAGGTCACGACGACACGAAGCTGTTGGCCGAGGAAGAAGTCGGTCGGCGTAAAGGTCGCCGTGGTGGCGCCGTTGGGGTCGAGCGCCGGATCGGCGATGTTGACCCATTCGCCGCGCGCAATGTTCAGGTACTGCCACTGGAAGGAGAGCGGATTGGTGATTGTGCCGCCGGCGAAGTCGAAATCCACCAGGTTCGTCACATCGGTGGTCAGCGCGCTGTTCACCTGCGGGGCGGCCAGCCCAGCGGCAAGTATGACCTGGAGGGCGGCTCCTCCGACCGAGGGGTTGGCTTGCGGAATATGATTGTGCGTCGCCACGGCGAAGTCGATTTGCGACACGTCGATCGTCGTGTCGGCAAATTGCAGCCGCTCGATATTGCGCAGCCGGTCGGTGCCGTCGCGCCCGGCCACGCTGTCCACGACAGTGATGAAGCCCTCGGCGTCCTCATTGCCGTCGATCGTGTAGTCGGAGGCGTTTCCGGTGAACACGGCCGTGTCGATGTTGCCCGGTGTCGTGTCATAGCGGATCTCGCGCAGGATCTGGCTGCCGAGGCCGACAACGCCCGCAGCGTTCGGCAAGAGCTCGACATGCAGCCAGGCGTCGCCGTCGATGACATCGTCGCCCCTGCCGCCCTCGATGATGTCGTTGCCGCCGCCGCCGAGGACGATATTGCCGGTGATGCTCACCGCCGTGCCGGGCTTGAAGAATGCCCCTTCGGTCGTGCCGTTGACGAAGGACAACTCCGGGTTGCCGAAGCCGTCCACGGGGCCGTCTGCCAGCCCCTTGATCAGGCTGGGATTGTTCAGCTGGTTCTTGGCGAGCGGCACGATCGGTGCGCGCGCATTATTGTCCGCGGTCAGGATGTCGTCGAAGCGGGAGCCGCTCAGGCCTTCGGTCTGGGTGAAGATGTCGCGGATGCCATCGGCGCCGAGAGGTGCGTCGGGCGCAATGAACTCCTTGATGCTCATGTCGACGGCGACGGACTGCGTCTCCCTCTCGAACGAGGCCCAGTCGAAGCCGAGGCCGCCGAGGAATTTGTCGAAGCCGCCGACGCCAAGCATGATGTCGTCGCCGCTGAAGCCCTTCATCACGGTGCCGACGCCGCCGATCAGGACGTCGTCACCGGCATAGAGCGGGAATTGCCCGGTCGGTGCACCGACGTCGCCGACGAGCACATCGCCGCCGTCGGGGCCGCCATCGATCCAGTCGTCGCCTTCGTCGCCCTGAATCTCCTCGCCGCCCTCGCCGCCATAGATGATGTCGTTGCCCGATCCGCCGACGATGTCGTCGACACCCTGGTTGCCGTAGATCAGGTCGTTGCCGGCGCCGCCGAAGATCAGATCGTCGCCCTTGCTGCCATAGATGGTGTCGTCGCCGCCATCACCGTGGAACGATGAGCCGATGGAGCTGTTGGTGCTGCTCAGGATGTCGTTGCCGTCGCCGCCGAATAGATTGTCGTTGCCGCCGCCACCATCGATGATGTCGTCGCCGGCATCGCCCCAGACCGTGTCGTCATCTGCCTGGCCAGCCATCAGCCGATCATTCGCCGAGGTGCCGCCGAGCACCATCGTGTTGCCGAAGAAGTTGTCTTCGCCGAGGAAGTGGACGGTCCCGTCGCCCTGGATCTCGAMCAGTGGGTGCAACTGCCCGTCCGTGCCGGTGAAGGATGGTATCGCCGGACCGACCGCGAAGATCGGGTTGTTGTGGCTGTCGACCGCAACGCTGCCATCGCCATTGTGCTGATAGAAGTCCGTAGCCTCGATCTTGTATTCCGGCGTCAGGAAGATGCTGGCCGATATGTGGTGCACGCCGGTGGCGTTCATCACCATCTCGGCGAAGGAATTGTTCTCGATCTGGTCGGAGAACTGCATGCCCTCGATGCGCGGCAGATAGTAGAGCCGGTCGGCATCCTGCAGGTTTTCCATCTGCAGCTTGAAGACATAGTCGAACGTCGTGCCGAGCAGGCCGCCATGCAGGTTCTGCTTCTCGGCCAGACCGCCGATCCACAGATCGACCGCGTCGAGGCCGGTGACCGAGCCTGTGCTGTAGTGCGGCGGCGTCTGATCGAGCATGGGCTGATGTGTGACCGGGTCGATCTGAGCCGAGCCGGTGATCGGGTCGATCAACGCGCCATGATAGGCGCGCGGGTCATTGACGTTGTTCGCGTAGATGCCGGTGCTGTGCATGAAGTCATAGGCATCGGTGCCGCGGTTGGCTTCGTCCTCGCCGGCGCTGACGAGCGCCAATGCAGCCGCACGCTTGTCGGCGAGGGTCGTAGCGTTGGCGATGCTCGGGTGGGTGCCGTAGGCTGCGACGAAGTTGATCAGGGACGCAGGGTGCTTCAGGAACTGGCCGAACTCGTGCCAGCTCTCGTATGGCTTCAGGGACGCGTCGTTGGTCTCGCTATAGAGTTCGTTGCGAACCAGGTTGATCCCCGGCACGCCCTCGGACCGGCCGCGCGCGATATTGAGCGAGGCAAGGTCGAGCGGCAGGCCGAGCAGGTTGTTGCGCAACGTACCGGTGACGAACTCGTCGATCTCGTTGCCGACCTGGGCCATGGAGCCGAGAGCAAGCTGGCCGGATGCGTCGGCGCCTCCATTCAGATAGGCAAGCGGGTTGGTGAAGGCGGTCAGCAGGGCGATATTGCTCGAAACCTGATTGCCATTGCCGTCGAGCAGGATCGGGTTCCCGTTGGCATCGAGCTCAGGCGTGCCGTTCAGGGGATCGCCGTCAGCGCCATGATGCAGCGAATAGCGCTGCAGGTTTTCGTCCAGCATCGAGTGGCCGAAGCGATAGACGGTATGGGCGAACTCGGCGAACACCGCCGGGTCGAGATGGATGTTGGTATCGCCGGAGACATGGATGTCGGGCGCGATCTTGCGTGCGAATTCCTCGAAGACGAGGTGCTGGTACTCTGTTTCGGTGCCGAAGCGGGCGACCTGGAACAGGCGCTCGCCATTCCACTCGGTGGCCGTGATCTGATGCGCTGCGCCACCGGCGCCAGGAGCGAGGTTGACGCCCGGAAGAACCCATTCCGATGCGAATGAGGTATCGCCCTTGTCGAGCTGTGCCTGGATGAAGGCCTTGGTTTGCTCGACCAGCCGATTATGCTCGGAATGGAAGACGTCATGTACGGCGGTGAGGCCGATATTCTCGTTCACGCGGCCGTCGCCTGCGATGTAGTGCGCGTCGAGGAGTTCGTTGTCGTAGACCAGATTCTGGCCCGTGGCCGGATCGACCGGGGGCGCATTGCCAGCGACGCCGTCGCCGTCCGCGGTGAGAGCCTGGCCGAAATCGTTGAACGGGCTGGCATTGTGGGCCATGTCGTTGATGAAGGCGACGCCGGCGCCGACATACTGCGTCGACAGCGTCGCGTTCGGCGGGGCTGCAAGGTCAGCCGGCACCGCGATATGGTCGATGTCGAGGCCGGCTGCGGTGCCCTCGACGGTCCGCTCGGCGAGCAACGTCGTGATATGGGTCGTGCTGTCGGTGGCGAGCACCTGATAGACGACCTGTGCAAAGCCGTTGGGGCCGCGGATGACGTTGCCATAGGCGTCGGCCTGGACGAGCGGCACGCTGACCACGTCGTAATCCGACAATTTGAGCCCAAGATTATCGAGCGCGTTCTTCTTGACGTCGGCCCAGGTCGGCATGTGGTGCGAGAGGTCGGTGGTCGCCGCCGTCGCGTCGGCATTCCCGGTCTGGGTCGCTCCGGCCTGGTTGACATGGTCGAGCATCCGTCCGGTCGAATGGATGTTCGGCGCCTGGCCAGCATCTGCGACGTTGATGTACTCGCGCAGGAACACCTGATGCGAGGGATGCGAGGAATAGGTCTGGCTCTGGTCGACCGGCGGCGTGATCGCGTTGGTGGTTTCGTGCGTGAAGGTGTCGTCCGACGTGCCGACGATCCCGTCGGCGCCGGCGGTGCGCTCGATCATGGTTCCGCGCGTCAGCACCATGAAATTGGTCGGGCTGCCAGCCTTGTAGAGCGGGTCGTCCGGCAGCAGCGGGATGATGACGCTGCCATTGCCGCCCTTGTTGACGAGGTCGAGGCCATGGTCGAAGAACTGGCCGAACAGCGTGAACCAGGTGTTGAACGGCGCTGAAATGCCACCATCCGGCGTCACGTTCGGGATGGAGTAGTTCGGCAGTCCGGTGGTCGGGTCAAAGCCGTCGAGGGCCGCGACCTTGTTCGGGTCCTGCACCGCCGGCATCACCGTCGCCTGCGACGTGGCAGCCTCGAGTGCGGCAGGATTGGCGGCGCTCTGATCCACGATCAGGTTGCTGATCATGCGCGGGTTGGAATCATAGACGCTGCCATGCGTCTGCGCATAGCTCGTGAGGTTGAGGCCGGGCGCGAAGGGGTTGTCCTGGGCGAGGCCCAGCACCGGGGTCGTCAGTCGCAGGAATGACTGGTCCGAGGCGCCGAACGTGCCCTGGCCGGACACCGCGCTATTGTTGGTTGCGGCGACCTCGCGCAGCCCGAAGGCAAGATGCGGATTGACCGGTGGCTGATGGGCCTCGGCCATCTTGATATTGTTCAGGATCCAGTCGAGATCGACGCGGTCGAAGCTCACCCCCATCGGATCCGCTGCCGGTGCAGCAGGGGACGCGGCCGCGGTGACGGCGGCGGCTGGATCGTTGGCGACATTCCCGGTGGTGTTGAGAACGTTGATGGCGAAGTCGGCCGTCGAGGTATGCGCGGGCAGGACCACGCCCGCCGGCGTCGTGATCGCATCATCCGTGGCATAGAACCGGAGGTCGATCGCTCCGTTGAAGCCGACCGGAAGTTGGCCGGTGATGGTGGCACCGGTGATGCCGGTCGCGTCGGACTGAAGCGTGAAGCGGAGACCGAATGCAGCCGCCGAGCCATCGAGAATCTGGCCATTGGCGAGCGTCGCGGCAAAGTGGAGCGCGGTGTTCGCCGTATGGTCGTCGGTCCAGAAATTCGTGATCGGAACGAAGACGTTGATCTTCTCGCCCTGATAGGCATCGACATTGTCCACGAGTTKGACGACGCGCTGGTTCTGCGTCGGCCCGAAGTTCTTGCCGGGATCCGCGGCGAGCAGGGGTGTCGGCGCACTCGTCACCGTCTCGGTGTAGCCATGCGCGTCCGTATAGGTGGCCTTCAGGCGGATCTGCAGACCCTCCTCGAAGCTGCCGGGAACCAGGGCGTTGGGATTCGTCGCGCCCGTGATGTTGATCCACTCGGCGCGGATCAGGTCCTGATACTGCCATTGGTAGGAGATCGGGGTGGTGATGATACCGCCTGCGAAGTCTGCATCCTTGATCACGCCGGCCGTGGCGAAGTTCGAGGACAGGGTGTCTTCAACGGCAGGTGCCGCGATGTTGCCGGTTCGATCGGTGACGGTGAGCGTGCTGACCGGGATGTGGTTGCGGCCACCGGAGACGTCGACGGTGACATCGGCGAACTCGAGCCGCTCGATATTGCGCAGGCGATCGGTGCCGTCATCGACTGCGTTCTTCGTCGCAGCGACGGCGCCGGCGGGCGTATGCGCTACCGTGACGAAGCCCTGCGCATCGGGTGCGAGCTGGATCGCGCCGCTCGCCAGCCCCGCGATTGTTGCTGCATCCAGCTGGCGGACCACAGTTGCGCCCGCGGCCCCGCGCACCGTGATCGTGTAATTGCTTGCGTTGTCGCTGTAGACGGCCGTGTCGACGTTGTTGGGGTGTGTGTCGTCGTAGCGGATCTCGCGCAGGATCTGACTGCCCGCGCCGATCACACCCTGGGCATTCGGCTGCAATGCGACATGCAACCAGGCATCGCCGTCGATGATGTCGTCGCCGCCACCGCCCGTGATGCGGTCGTTGCCAGCGCCGCCGAGCAGGATGTCGCCACCGGCGAAGCCGAGGGCGCTGTTGGGGCCGCCGGCGCCCGGTGCGAAGAAGGAGCCCTCGAGGGTTCCGTTGTGATTGGTGTAGGTCTTGCCGGCGGCGTCGGCCGGCGTGTCGGCAAGCCCCAGGATCAGGTTCGGATTGAGCAGCGCATCCTTGGCGGCCGCCCGCACCGCCCGCGGGTCATTGGCGCCGAGGATCTCGTCGTCGAACTGCGAGCCGCTGACGCCCTCGGTATGACTGAACACATCGCGAATGCCGTCGCCGCCCAACGGATTGATCGGCGAGATGAACTCGCGCCGCTTCATGTCGACGCTGACGGCCTGCGTCTCGAGCTCGAAGGAGGCCCAGTCGAAGCCGGTGCCGCCGAGGAACTTATCGAAGCCGCCGACGCCGAGCATGATGTCGTCGCCGCCGAAACCCTTCATGACGGTGCCGACACCGCCGATCAGCACATCGTTGCCGGTATAAAGCGGCGTCTCGCCGGTTGGCGCGCCGACATCGCCGATGAGCACGTCGCCGCCATCCTTGCCGCCGTCGATCCAGTCATCGCCCTGATCGCCTTGAACCTCTTCGCCGCCTTCGCCGGCCAGGATGATGTCGTTGCCCGCGCCGCCTACGACGTCGTCAATGCCGCCGCCCGAGGAAATGTAGTCGTCGCCTGCGCCGCCGAAGACGATGTCGGCGCCCTTGCCGAGCAGGATCGTGTCGTTGCCGTCATCGCCATGCACGACATTGTCGCCGGCCTGATCCGTGATCAGGTCGTCGCCGCTACCGCCGAACAGATTGTCATTGCCGCCACCGCCATCGATGGTGTCGTTGCCGCCGTCGCCCCAGACCGTGTCGTCATCTGCGTTTCCGGCCAGCAGCTTGTCATTGGCGTCGGTGCCGCCTAGCACCATGGTGTTCCCGAAGTAGAAATCCTTGCCGATGAAATGAAGGGTTCCGTCCTTGGTGATCTCGACGAGGTTGTGCACGACGCCGTTGGCATCCGTCCAGGTCGGGAATGTCGGATTGGCGCGCAGGAGCGGGTTGCCATTGGCATCCGTCAGCACATTGCCGTTGGCATCGAGCTGGTAATAGTCCTTGGCCTCGATCTGGTATTCCATCGCCTGGAAAATCGAAGCGGGCAGGTGATGCGTGCCGGGGATATTGGCCTGGATCATCTCCGCGAACGAGTTGTTCTCGATCTGGTCGGAGTAATGTGTGCCTTCGATCCGCGGCAGATAGTACAGCCGGTCGCCGTCCTGCAGGTTTTCGAGCTGCACGCGGAAGATGAGCTCGAATGTGGAGCCGAGCAGGCTGCCGTTCAGGGCTTGTTTTTCGGCAAGGCCGCCGATCCACATATCGACCTGATCGAGCCCGGTGATCGAGCCAGTGCTCCAGAGAGCGACAGCGCCATTGGCGTCGTGGATGAGGTTGGCATTGGTGGAGGTCGCCGGATCGGCGTTGCCGTAGGCGCCCTGACTATGCAGGAAGTCGTAGGCATCCTGGCTGAAATCGGTGTTGGCGACCGAGATCTGATGACCGAAGCCATCGAGAATCGGCTTGCCGGCATCCTGGGATGGGTCGGCATTGCCAATATTGTCGGCGTTGAGGGTGTTCGCCGTATTGGCGATGTTGGCGATCCCCGCCGCATCCAGAGCGCTGTTGGTCAGATGGCCGGCTGCGTCGGTGAAACCATATTCGGTGTAGCGGCCGGTCTGATCGACGAAGGCGAAGTCGGTGTGCTTCAGGCCGGCATCGGTATACTTGAAGCTCGTCAGGTTGCCCGCGGCATCCCTGAAGGCGTAGTTCAAGCTCACCGTCTTCTGAGCGGAAACCATCAGGTCAAGCGCCGCCGTGCGCTTGTCGAGGACTGTCGCCTCGGCCGTAAGGGCGGCATGCGTCCCGTATGCTGCGATGAAATTGACCAGCGAAGCCGGGTGCTTCAGGTAGTGACCGAAATCATCCCAGCTCTGGTAGGGGCGCAGGTTGGCGTCGTGCGTCTGATCGTAGATCTGGTGGCGGAACGCGTTCAGCGTCGGCACGCCGGTGTCCCGGCCGCGGGCCAGGTTCAGGGCGGCGAGGTCGAGCGGCAGGCCGAGCAGGTTGTTGCGCAGCGCGCCGGTGACGAATTCGTCGATCTMGTTGCCGACCTGCTGGGTCGCGCCCCGGATGATCTGGGCCGCGGCGTCGGAGCCTTGAGCGAGGAAGGCCAGCGGGTTGGTGAAGGCATCGATCAGCGTCATCTGCTGGTTCGTCGCCGGGTTGAGGACCGGATTGCCGTTGGCATCGAAGCGGTCGATGGTCTCGTCCAGCATCGAATGGCCGAAGCGGTAGACCGCATTGGCGAACTCGGAGGTGATCGCCGCGTCGAGGTGGATGTTGGTGTCGCCCGCGACATGGATGGTCGGGACGACCTTGCGCGCGAATTCCTCGAAGACCAGGTGCTGGTACTGCGTTTCGGTGCCGAACTTGGCGGCCTGGAACAGCCGCGCCCCGTTCCATTCATCGTCCTGAATGCCGTCCGCGAGATTGGCCCCGGAGAGCACCCAGTTCAGGGCGAACGATGTGTCGCCCTTGGCGAGTTCGCCCCGGACCATCGCCTTGGTCTGCTCGATCAGGCGATTATGCTCGTTGTGGAAGACCTCATGGACGGTGGTCAGGCCGATATTCTCGTTCGCGCGCCCATCACCCCCGACGAAATGGCTGTCGAGAAGCTCGTTGTCGTAGAGGCCAGCCGCGGGCGCAGGTCCTCCGGCGAGTCCGTCGCTGTCGGGCTGCAGCAGGTTGCCGCTTGAATCGAACGGGCTCGCTGCATGCGCCATGTCGTTGATGAAGGCGTGGCCAATGCGGACAACCTTCTCGCCGCTCTCGAGCGGCAGCGGATCTGTCAGGTCGAGGCCGGTCGCTGTGCCCTCGACCAGTGTCGTGCCGCCTCCAGCATGTGCGACGACAACCTGTGCGAAGCCATGGGCACCGAGGATGAGATTGCCATAGGCATCCGTCGCCAGCAGCGGCACATTGCCGACATCGTAGTCGGTCAGCGCGATCCCGAGTTTCAGGGCATTGGCCTTGACGTCGGCCCAGGTGGCGAGGTGGTTCGCACCCGTGGCATCGGTGTGCTCGAGCAGCCGGCCCGTGGCCTCGATCGTGACCGTTCCGGCGAGCGCGCCTGGCGTCGACAGGTACTCGCGCAGGAAGGCCTGGTGCGAGGGGTGAGACGTGTAGGTCTGATTCTGATCGACGAACGGAGTGACCAGGTTCAATGTCGGCTGCACGGCCCGCGCCAGAACCATGAAGTTGTTGGGGTTGGGGTTGGTTGCCGTCGCCTGCACATAGAGCGGATCGTCGGGCAGCAGCGGGATGAAGACGATCTCGGTCTGGCTCTTCGAGATCAGGTCGAGGCCGTGGTCGAAGAACTGCCCGAAGAGGGTGAACCACGTGTTGAACGGGGCGGAAATGCCGCCATCCGGCGTGACATTGGCGATGCCCAGATTGGCAATATAGCCGGAGTTCGCTGTGCCGTCGGGATTGAACTGAAGCTGCACGGTGATGGGCGTCGCCCGCTCCGGGTGCAGGGCGTTGTAGGCGTCGACAGCGGCCTGGTTGGCCGAACTCTGGTCGGAGATCAGGTTGGAGATCGTGCGCGGCGTGGAATCCACCACGAATGGCGTGCCCGCTGCGTATCCTGGCTGGAACAGCTGTGTCGCATAGAAAGGCAGAGGCTGGTCGATCGATCCATATGTCGATGTTGAGCCGCCGGCGCCGGTGGACTGGTTGTTGTTGGTCCCTGCGACCTCGCGCAATCCAAAGGCCAGATGCGGGTTGACGGGCCCTTGCCCGGCCTCGGCCATCAGGATCTGCTGCAGGATGTAATCGAGGTCTACGCGATCAAACGTAACCATAGCCGGACCTCCCGATTGCTTGTCTGTTTGCACGCGTCAACACGATCCGGCTCGGGGCCTGGCCGGCCTCGAGTGGTTGCTGGAGGATCTCTCTTTCCGGATCTCGGCGCGCTGCCGCGTGCAGGCTAAATCAATGCATCTGAAATATCGCAAATATTGGCTCTATACTGATCAAATGATGTGGAGTTGAGCCGGTATTTCGCGAAATTGTTATCGAGGATGATGCCGATAAAGTGAGGTTTTGGCAATTGCGACTTGAGTATTGGAAGTTCAATCMATAAGTACTTGGGACTTCTGGCCAGCGCGGCCGGACCATGGTCGGAATTCGTTGGACCATAGTCGCCAACGCCTCGCCGCTGCATGCCGGAGACGGTTACGGATGCAAGCGACACCACCCATTGTTTCGAAGCTCGCCGGTGGCGCCTCGGTTCATTCCGGCGCACTGCGGCATCGCAACCTGGGCACGGGAGCCGGCGGTGAAGGTCAGGGCGAAGCGACCATCGTCCGAATGATGTCGGACCATAGTCCTTGAAGGCTTTGGACGAGAGTACGTTCTGCCGAGGCGGCGATCGGATTAGGGTCGCTGGATAGCGCATGCCGAGGGCTGTTTCAGCGCCGATGTGATGTCCAGCATCCGGATTCCGGGCCGTTTCGACGGAGATTGCGACGTGATTTCAGGGAATGGCATGATTGTTGTGCCGCACGACCGGAGCCGCAGATGCTCGTCGTCGGAACAAGCCCTTGCCAGGCAGGCCCCTTGCGGCGGGAGAGTGGAAAGCCCCTTGAACCCAGGCGCATCCGATCCGGCCGCAAGCCTGACGCCGGCAACGCATGGGGTGGGGATATGGGGGCCATGACGTCGAAGGGCCCTTCCTGGCTCGCTTCGAGCTGGGACGCGTACGCGGGTGTCGCGCTCCTGAGCGGCTTGATCAACGTGCTCTATCTGAGCGGCTCCATCTTCATGCTGGAGGTCTACGATCGGGTGCTGCCGAGCCGCAGTATCCCCACGCTCATTGGCCTCGCTGCGATCACGGCGGCGCTCTACGCCTTCCAGGGACTGTTCGATCTCTGCCGGGGGCGCATCCTTTCGCGCATCGGCGCGACGCTCGACCGCGAGCTCTCCCAGGATGTCTTTCAGGGGGTGCTCCGGCAGCCCTTGCGCAGTCGGATCGATGGCGACGGACAACAGCCCTTGCGCGACCTCGACCAAATGAAAGCCTTCCTGGCGAGCGGAGGGCCGGCTGCGCTCTTCGATCTGCCCTGGATACCACTCTACCTGGCGGTCTGTTTTGCCTTCCACGCCTGGATCGGCCTGGCGGCGCTTGGCGGGGCCCTTTTCCTCGTCGCCGTGACGCTTCTGACAGACATGCTCACCCGCCATGCGACCAGATCAGCCGTTGGCGCCGCGGCTATCCGCAGCCGGATCACCGAGTCTGGTCGGCGCAATGCCGAAGTGGTCCGGGCCCTTGGCATGGCGCGGCGCATCGGTGCGCGCTGGGACGATGCCAACAGCCGCCACATGACCTTCCAGCAAAGGGCTTCCGATGTCTCCGGCGGCTTCGGTGCGCTGACGAAGGTGACGCGCATGCTGCTCCAGTCGGCCATTCTCGGCATCGGTGCCTATCTCGTCATCGACGGCCAGGCGACCGGGGGCATCATGATCGCCTCCTCGATCCTGACCTCCCGGGCACTGGCCCCGGTGGAGCTCGCCATCGCAAACTGGAGAGGCTTTGTCGGCGCGAGGCAGGGGTGGCGCAGGCTTCAGCAGGTCATGGGGACCGAAGCGGCGCCGGGCGGACGGTTGAAGCTGCCGGCACCGCGCCTGTCGCTGAGCGTCGAGAACGCTGCGGTGGTTGCCCCCGGGCAGGGGCGCCTCCTGGTCCAGGAGATTTCATTTGCGCTCAAGGCCGGTCAGGGCGTGGGCGTCATCGGGCCAAGCGGCTCCGGCAAATCGAGCCTTGCGCGGCTGCTTGTCGGCATCTGGCCGGCCTGCCGTGGCAAAATCAGGCTTGATGGTGCTGCCCTTGAGCATTGGCCTGATGAAGATCTGGGCGGGTACCTCGGTTATCTGCCGCAGGACGTGGAACTCTTCGCGGGAACAGTGACCGAGAACATCGCGCGCTTCGACCCGGCTGCCAATCCGGAGCATGTCATTGCCGCAGCCAAGGCTGCGAACGTGCATGACCTGATCCTACGCCTGCCTGATGGCTATGAAACCGAAATTGGCGATAGCGGAGCCGCCCTGTCGGCGGGGCAGCGCCAGCGGATCGGTCTTGCTCGGGCGCTGTTCCGCGACCCGTTCCTCATCGTGCTCGACGAGCCCAATTCCAATCTCGACGCCGAGGGCGATACCGCGCTGACGCAGGCCATCCTCGGGGTCAGGGCACGCGGCGGCATCGTCGTGGTCGTTGCGCATCGCCCGAGTGCGCTGGCGGGGTTGGATATGATCCTGATGATGGACGGAGGGCGGGCACAGGCCTTCGGTCCGAAGGACGAGGTTCTGTCCAGGGTGACGCGCCCTGTGCCGCTCCCGGCCGCGGCCGTCCTCAAGGCGGTGGAGAACTGATCCATGTCGCCGAAAACCGCAACAGACCCCCGCCGGTCGATCAGGCGCCACCTGCTCGCAAGTCTCGCCGCTACGACCATCCTTGTGGGCGGGCTCTACGGATGGGCCGCGAGGACGGAGGTGTCCGGAGCAGTCGTCGCTGCAGGGGTGGTTGTCGTCGACTCGAATGCGAAGAAAGTACAGCACCCGACCGGCGGAGTTGTCGGTGCGCTCAATGTCCGGGACGGCGACAAGGTCAAGGCCGGCGAGGTGGTCATTCGACTTGACGAAACGGTGGCGAAGTCGAACCTGGCGATGCTGTCCAAGACGCTCGACGAGCTTTGCGCGCGCCAGGCGCGCCTGGAGGCCGAGCGTGACGGCCGCGACCGTCTCGTCTTTCCCGATAGCCTCATGAAGCGGGTGGCCGAGCCGGACGTGGCGCGGCTCATCGACGGCGAGGAAGGCCTGTTCGACCTTCGGCGCCTGGCTCGCGCCGGCCTGAAGGAGCAGTTGGGCCAGCGTGTCCAGCAATTGCGCGAGCAGATCGACGGTCTTGAAGTCCAGGCCAAGGCCAAGGGCAAGGAGATTGTCCTCATCCATCAGGAGCTTGATGGAGTGCAGGAGCTCTGGCGCAAGAATCTGGTCTCGCTCAGTCGCGTAACCGCCCTCTCACGCGAGGACGCGCGATTGGATGGCGAGCGCGGCGCCATGATCGCCTCGGTCGCCCAGGCCAGGGGGAAGATAACCGAAACCGAGATGCAGATTATCCAGATCGACCAGGATCTGCGGAGCGAGGTCGCCAAGGAACTGCGCGAGATTCAGGACAGGGCCGTCGAGCTCACGGAACGAAGCGTGGCGGCCGAAGACCAGTTGAAGCGTATCGATATCCGCTCTCCGCAGACCGGTACGATCCATCAGCTCAACGTCCATACGATCGGGGGAGTCGTCGCTGCGGGAGACACGCTGATGCTGATCGTGCCTGAAGAGGACGATCTCTCCGTCGAGATCAAGGTTGCGCCCCAGGACATCGACCAGCTCCGCGCCGGGCAGACAGTGATGCTCCGTCTCTCTGCGTTCAACCAGAGAACAACTCCCGAGATTTTTGGGGTGGTCAATCGGATTGCCGCGGACCTGGTGCAGGATCAGAGGTCCGGGGCCCAGTTTTACCCTGCCCGTATCAACTTCACGCCCGGAGAGCGCGAGCGTCTCGGCAATCTGAAGATTATTCCTGGAATGCCGGTCGAGACATTCGTCCAGACAGGCAGTCGGACAGTGATGTCTTATCTGACGAAGCCCCTGACGGATCAGGTCATGCGTGCCTTTCGCGGGGTTTGACTGCCCCCGAGCGACCGCACCCAAGGCTCCGGCAGGTGACGGCCCTGCAATGCCGCAAATGCTCGGAATTCATGGGCCAGCCGAATGCCGCCGGCATCCTGGTCTGGGGTTCAATCGATGGCCGGAGGGTCTGCTTGGCGCGCTCCCGCTCGGAATGGCGTTAAATCGCTGTTGTCACAATGGATATCAAGATTGGAGATGTATTTATCTCCGGCAACTAAAGTAATCGAGCGTTGATGTTTTGTGTTCCGGGTGATTTTTTGTTGACCATAATGGCTATTTCCACGCGATTCCTGGCGTGAAGTTTCTGAAGGACATTCGTGATGTGATGTTTGACCGTCTTTTCGCTGAGGGACAGGGAGTTGCCGATTTCCTTGTTGGTCAGGCCCTGCGCGACGAAGGACAAAACCTGCTCCTCGCGGCCCGTGAGGTCCGCGAACGGGTCTGCCGCCGCATTTCGCTTGGAGTTTGGCCTCTTCATCTGGGTCAGAACTTTGGCCGCAAGTTCCGGTGACACATAGGATTGGCCGCTATGGATGGCCTTGAGCGTGCTCACCAGTTCAACGCCGCTGACGCCCTTCGCAATATAGCCCTGAGCGCCCATCTGCATCGCGGCCAGGACCTGTTCCTCATCCGACGCGACCGTCAGCAGCACGGTCTTCACCGACGGCCAATGGGTGACGATCGCCTCGATGGCCGACATGCCGCCGCCTGGCATGTCGAGATCCAGCAAGACGAGATCTGGCAGCCGCTCCCGGGCGATCTGAATGGCCTCATGGGCCGATGAACCCTGCCCAACGACCTCCAGGTCGGGCTCGGAGGCCAAGGTGTGCACGACACCCGCCCGAAACAGCGGGTGATCGTCGAAGACGGCAATCCGGATCTTGTCAGCCATAAGCTTCACCTGTCGGTTGAAGGGGGAGGCGTGTCGTCAGGCGTGTTCCCTTGTTCGGCCAACTTGAGACATGCAGGCTTCCGCCAAGGATCTCGATTCGATCCCTGAGGCCGGTGAGGCCGAGATGGACGTCGCTGGGATGATTTCGATGGGGCTCGATACCCGGGCCTTGGTCCGTCACCTCGACAGTGATCAGCGCTCCGTCGGATCGCACGCTCACCTGTTGGCCCATGCCGCGCGCGTGTCTGAATGCGTTATTCAGGCCTTCTTGGATGAAACGGTACAGGCAGGTTTTGGTGGCGTGATCCATGTCATTCGGCAGATCGCAGATGTCGATGGAGACAGATGTCAGCGTTCGCCGTTCGTGGGCGCGCACAGCCGATAACAAGGCCGATCTCGGCGAGAGTTTTTCGATTTCAGGAAGCGTCAGCCCGGAGCAAATGCTGCGGATTTCCTTCAGCGCATCAGACAATACCGACTTGATCGTAGAGTGTGCGTTGCTCCGTTTCCTGGCCTCGTCGTCCGCTTCCGTGTTCCGGGGCTTCAACCCATCAAGCCTGAGCAGGGCCAGGCTGAGCATTTGGGCGGGGCCGTCATGCAAGTCGGATCCAAGCTGCCTCAAGTACCGCTCATTGAGCTCCGTCGTGCGGTGTGCCGATGCTTGCAGGCGATTACGCAAATCCTCGTTCTGCGCGAGCAACTGAAAGAGCTGCTCGACACGCTCCTGGAGCGATAGTTGCTGCCTTTCAATCGTTGTGCTGCCGCGAGCCACGATCCAGAACAAGCCTGCAATCATCAGAAACGTCACGACTCCCGTGACGATCCAGCTCTGCTCTCGTGCCTGGATCAGGGCCTGCCTGAGCTCTTCGGCATTCTCGTAGAATTCGGCGACGGCAATGATCATGCCCGCGCTCGATCGGATCGGCGAGTAAACTTCGAGCTGAGGTGTATGACTTGCGTGGTCCTTGTCATGCTCCTCGATGTGTGGGTGATCGAATTCGGCGGAGATCTTGCCGTGCCAGGCAGCGTTCAAGCTTTCCTTTGGCGCGAGTGTCTTGCCGATCTCGTCCTTACGAGTGCTGTAGACGAGCATGTTGTCATGCGCCCAGACCCTGATCGCGCTGACGCGCATATGGACGGCCGCCGTCTCCATCACGTCGTCAAGGGCTTGACTGCTATCGGGCGGCAGCACGTTGGCTGAGGGCAGTGCTTGAAGATGCGGCTGGACGAAGTTGTCCATGTACCGGGCCGTCGCGACGGCTGCATTCTCCGTGACGATGGTCTCGATGATATTGGAAACCCACCCTCCCAGGGTCAGCATGCCGAGGACGACGAGGGCTGAACTCGCCAGTGTGTATTGTTTGGCGAGACTCAATTTATGCCATTGTCTATTGAGGTAAGAAGTCAATAAATAGGATCTTAGATGGGCCTTATTTGTCATTCTCTATGTCCTGAATATGAACTATCGAATGAATTAATACATAATTTAAAATCTAATATACTTGAATATTCAGATATTACGTTAATGTCAAAGAGGCGGTTTAAAATCATGGCGCGCCCGAAAGATCTTGGCGGGATAGGTGTGAATTTAGCGATAGACCGCGACGCTGGATTCTAATATGTATCCCGTCCAATTCTTTGTCAAAGCAATTTGGGGAGCTACAGCTGCTTCCGAACGAAGCAGTCACGGAATAGTTACAATCTGTTCGGGCGCTCGACCCTTGACGCTATTCAGTGGTCGGAGAAGCCGGTCGCCGTCACTCACGCCAACCCCGACAGCTTGTTTGCCCATAAGCGCAACAAGACCGACGATGTGTTGAAGGCGCTGGCCGAAATGGGCGGTGTGCTTGGCTGCGCGACCTAATCGCAACATCACCGGCGACCGTTACTCGAGTTCGCTCCGTTCGTGGTGCGAGATGGTGGCCCGGACAGTCGACTTGATGGGCATCGACCATGTCGCGATCGGCACCGATCGCAGTCACAACTTCACAAAACCGGATTATGACTGGATGCGCATGGGTCGCTGGACACGCGGCGTTGATTACGGTGCCGCCTCGGCCGACCGCCCCGGTAAGGCCCCGCCGCCATCCTGGTTCACCGAGGTCCACCATCTCGGCCTTCTGCCCGACGGCCTGCGCGAGGTCGGCTTCAAACCGGACGAAGTCGAAAAGATCACGAACGGCAACTGGCTGCGTCTCTATGGGGTAGTCTTCGCAGCGGGACAGCCGCGCGAGCAGGCGACCCTATGGTTCGTGCAGACTGATCCCGCCTTGGCGATGACCTGAGCGTGTCCAAGTCGCAGGAATTGAGAGTACCATGAACCATACGAAGCAATTTTATATCGGCGGCGCCTGGGTCGCTCCGCATCAGCGCGAATGCGATGCGGGCGAGCTTGTTTGCTACGGCGATGGCTACAACTCTGAAGGGTTTGGTATCCAGGAGCCGGCTTGCCCAAGTCCTCAGAGCGCCCTCGCCCTTGCGGCGGTGACGCAACACTGCGTGTGCACCGACGACGAGAAGTTTGCGGAGATAGCGGTCTCCCATCTTGGATATCCGCCCCAACCGTTCCTTGCCTCCAGACGAGTTCTGTCGAGGCGTCAACCCGAGAGAGGCAGAGAACGCGCGCGGCCCCTCGAATGCCGAGATATCATCCTGCGCCGTCGCAGCGATGGCGGAAGCCGTCACCGGACCGATGCCAGGCACCGTCATCAGGCGCCGGGCGGTTTCATTCTCTTTCGCGAGCTGTTCGATCGCGTCATCGCTGGCTGCGATCTCCGCGTCGAGATGTTCAATCTGGCGCACGAGCGGAGCCAGGGCCGTCTGCACGGTTGACGGGATCTCCGCCTCGTCGCCACCACCGATGAGAGCAGCCAGGCTGCGGGCGTTGTTCGGTCCCTGCGCGGCAATGATCCCGATCTCGGCCAGGTGGCTACGCAGGGCATTCAGCATTTGCGTCCGCTGGGTGACGAGGATCTCGCGGACCCTGTGGTGCATGAGTGCAGCCTGGTTTGCGATCGAGCGTACCGGCACGAAGCGCATGGATGGCCGGGTCACAGCATCGCAGATTGCCGCTGCATCTGCTGCATCATTTTTCTGGCGCCGGACATAGGCCTTTACGTAGGCCGGCGGCATCAGCCGCACATCATGACCACAACCGATTAGCCTACGCGCCCAATGATGGGCGGAGCCACAAGCTTCAAGCCCGACCAGGCATGGCGGTAGCTGCTCGAAGAAGGGCAAGAGGTCCCGACGTCTGATGGCTCTCGTCAGCAGCACACCGCCCGAGCCGTCGACCACGTGAACCTGGAAGATAAGCTGCCAAATCGAGACCTACCGTTACAGCCGCGGACAGGTCGGTGTGCTGCTTGCGCATGGATGGGGCTCCTCGGAATGGTCCGTGATGGCAACGCGCCTGCCTTAAGAATGGTGCCGGTGCAGGCGCCGTCCATCCCATCAAGAGAGCCTGAGGGCTCTGGCGATGCGCTATGGCATCAACCAGAAGACGGTGGCCAAGTGGAAGAGACGGAGCTCGACGGCGGATCTCAAGACCGGTCCATGCGAGCCTCGATCGACCGTGCTGTCGATCGAGGAGGAGGCGGTCATCGTCGCCTTCCGCCGGCATACTCTGCTGCCGCTCGATGATTGCCTCTATGCTCTGCAGGCGACGATCCCGCATCTGACGCGCTCATCATTGCACCGCTGCCTGCAGCGTCATGGCATCAGCCGGTTGCCGGAGGTGGCAGGAGACAAGGAGCCGAAGAGGCGCTTCAAGTCCTACCCGATCGGCTACTTCCATATCGACATCGCCGAGGTACAGACTGCCGAGGGCAAGCTCTACCTCTACGTGGCCATTGATCGCACGAGCAAATTCGCCTTTGTCTAGGTGGTCAGGAAGACCGGCCGGACCTCGGCTTCCGCCTTCCTGTTGGCTCTGATCGACGCGGTACCGTACCGGGTCCACACCGTGCTCACGGACAACGTCCTATGTCGGGAAGCAGCTTTGGGCTTTGGCCGACAGCTCGTTACATCACCCACATGTTCGACATGCGGTGCCACGAGAATGGCATCGAGCATCGCCTCACCAAGGTGAAGCACCCCTGGACCAACGGGCAGGTCGAGCGGATGAACCGCACCATCAAGGAAGCGACCGTCAAGCGCTTCCACTATGACGATCATCGCCAGTTCGAGGCGCACCTCACAGACTTCGTTGCCGCCTACAATTTCGGCCGCCGGCTGAAGACCCTTAGGGGGCTCACACCCTACGAGTTCATCTGCAAATGCTGGAC
>NZ_JBFTKP010000060.1:0-25059 GCF_056396005.1 Allobosea sp. 05T439
AAGTCCGGCGCCAGCCGTCCCGTCAGCCACATCAGCTCGATGTTGCGCTGCGCCTCGCGCTCCAACCGACGGCTCGATTGCACCTGGTTGATGTAGCCGTAGACGTAGATCTTTAGCAGCACGCCCGGATGGTAGCTCGGACGGCCCGTTGCCTCGGGAACCACGCCTTCAAAACCCAGTTGGCCCAGGTCCAATTCATCAACGAAGACGTCGATCACCCGAACCGGATTGTTCTCCGACACGTAGTCGTCAAGATACTCGGGAAGCAGGACACCCTGCCGACGGTCTTCACTCTCAACGAAGCGCTTCATCTAAGCTCCCGGAGCATCACCTCCAGGAATCCTAGCCGACTCGGCTCTTTTCACACAGCCTCCACCCGCCCGCGACTCTCGGAACGTCTGCATGGGCAACGTCCGGGCGGTCCCTGGAGCCGGCGAGGTCAGTGCTGGGAGTTGCCCATCGATGCCATCCACTCGTTACAAAATTTTTGGAATCACCGAGAAGCACGAAACCTTCCCGATTCAGATGCTTAGTAGGCCTCAGGTGGCCTTCGCTACCTGATGCCGGGAATTCCTGCCTGATGCGTTCGGCGTGGGCGGCCGGACAGAGGGAACCCAAGAGGCATCTCCGCGCTCGCTCCTGCGCCGACCGTGCGTCTGCATTCCCCACTCAGCCGCCCAGACGCGAAGGGGGGCGACGTCTGAAAACGAGTCGCTAACCTACGCTGATGCGACCGCAACTTCGTCAGTCTGGTCAGCCGGGATAATGAGAATGTCACGTTCTGCGTCGCGAAGTACTTGCTCGGCCACGCTGCCTATCAAGGCACGCTTTACTCCGCTCTTCTTGCTGGTCCCGAGGACGATAAGATCGCTGCGTTCATCCTGGGCGCTAACCAGGATAGTTTGCGCAGGGCTGCCTTCACGCAGAACGACGCCGCTGGGCGTAGGTGGAATTCCAAGCTCGTTTGTATACGCCTCAAGTCGCTCCGCTGCTTCGACCCGTTCTTTATCCAGGTACGCATTGATCGCTACCGGATCTAGAACAGATCGCTTCATCAGCCCGAGGGCCGGAGCATCAAACGCATGAACGATCTTCACGGCGGACTTGCTGAAGATTCCCATGCGCAAGGCACCCTGGGCTGCCGCCTTCGACGCATCGTCAAAATCGAGCGCGAGGAGAGTTCGTTCATATACAGTTGAAGGGGGCTGGATCGCGACCAAGACTGGAATGCGGCTCCGTCGAATGACACGCTCGACGGTGGTCCCAGTGAAAACGTCCCGGAAGCGGCTGCGATGAGGTCCTAGGACGATCAGGTCGGCGCCGAATTCATCGGCGGCGGACAATATTCCGTTGAACGAGTCATCTACCACGATCTCGAATTTGGCTGACACCCCATCGGCTTCGCAGGTTGATCGAACAGTATCTTCGAGCACGGATATGGCGGCCGATCGCTCCGCTTCGATCATGCGATGAGGCAAATCGCCATCCACGACATGGACAAGCGAAAGTGAAGAACCCAAACGTTTTGCTATGAGCGTGGCCCGTCGTAGCGCCCTGTCCGATCTCGTCGAAAGATCGGTTGCAACGAGGATGCGTTTTAGGGGGCCATCGTTTTTCGCAGTTAGCGTCATGGCTATCTCCAGCCTCCAAATGCAGAGCGAGAACTCGTCAAACAGCGTCGCGCTAACCTAATATGCCTGAGCGGCACAGGATTGCTCAGGCTTCACCATTCTCTTTGGGCAATCGTTCCGCAAGTGAGCGCAGTCCGTTAGCGCCTCAGCGCCAACAATCTAGAGATCGCCGCGGCGGTCGCGCAGGCCATCGGGCCGAAATTACATGCATCGTCGAAGGTCCCTCAGGAGCTACCGAGACCGCACCAATGCTGTCCGTCCTGGGCAACCCCTCAATGTCGGAAGTTGTTGCTGAAGAGACGTGAGACAGGCGCGCGGCCAACTTCGGCTTTCCACCCCTCAGCGACCTTCAGAACGGCTGGTAATGGGTAAGGCCCCTGGGCGCCTGGAATCAATGAGGACTGTGAATTGATTGCGCGGTGGGAGCAACGTCTGCCAAACGAATGCTCCCGCAAATGGCGCCATCTCGGACCCGCCGCTTACCGCAACTGATTGGCGGCGAATAGCAAGACGGCTGCATCATGTCCGGGCATTGTCCTGTGATGATGCGCAACCAGCCCACGCCCCGCGACCGCAATGACCGAGTTCTGCCGCGGTATCGCTGGCGGCCAATTCCTGTCGCGGCGCTAATTCCGACGATCGTCATCTGGCTTATGGTGTTCTACTGGGCCGCTCGACTTTAATTCGCGCTGGACACCCTCGGCATTGGTGGCTGGGCGATGAGGGCAGCCGCTGTGCTATCTGCGGCCTCCGTCACGAGAYGGGCGTGCGAGAAGCCCCCCTGGCCTGATCGGTTCCCGTCGGACTAAGGGCGAGAATTGGAAAGCGTGATCCTGACCGCGATTGTGATAAGCTAAACATTCGGGAACCCGGCGCGTGGGAGATTCCTATGTTGGCGTTCTCCTTGCTAAGCACTCACGCCGGAATTCGGTTGGAAGGCGATTACACGTCACTGAGGGCGCTTCATGACGTTGTTCATGACATCAATGAGCGCTCACCCCTGATAAAGGATCGGGAGGGCTTATTCATCGCGCTTGCCTACGACCTCAGAAAAGCTTTCGAGCTGGAGCGAGACGTCATTCGCCCGCCTGCACACTGCAAGGAAATCGGAACCCGATATGGCGTGAATATCCTTTKGCCAGTCTTGCTGCTGCAACATCTAGTGCTGCGATCGTCTCTGGCCTTCATCGATCATGGCCCGCAACACCAAGCCTGCGCGTACATGCTCGAGGCGGTCATTGAAGACGCTTTGGAGGACGATTTCGGCGGCCATGCTGGAGTGATCAGAGAAGCCTGGAAGCAGACTGCAAGCTGCGTCGAATTTTTCGACGACCGCTATTCCGCGCGTTGCGCACTATTCTCGAGCTGGAACGCCGGCGACCGCAAAGGGGGCCTTGCCGATCTCCTTGCTAGCATGTCCCCCATGTTCGACCAGAGCCAGAAACTCAGTCCCTTCCATGGCCTTGTGACGGCGGCGATAATCGCGGCGTGGGAGGGCGCCGAGTGGCCCGATCCGAAATGGTAAGCGGTCTAAATCTGGGCAGGCCCTAAGGAATTTGCCGGATGGCGTCCCGTCTCGGCTATCTGTTGTACTGGGTCGCGTCATGGATCGCCGTGATCGTGATCACCGCTGGAATCGTCGTTTGGCTCTACCTCGCTCGCCCGGACAAAGACCCCATTGGATTGGCAATCGCTGGCACAGGCATCATTATTTGGGTCGCGGCTCGTGCGGTCCGATATTGGCTTGCCGGTCGATAGACGCCGTACGCGAACCGTTCGACTTTATTGGAGCCGAACCGATGCCTGACGAACGCACCGAACTCGCGGTMGAAGCAGCTGCGAGAGCCTTCCATGAGAACGCCCGCGAGAAGCGGCAATTCCAGTGGGAGCAGTCGTCCGAGGAGTGGAGGCGGGACATCCGGGCTTTCGTACGCCCCATGGTCGAGGCCGCCTTACTCGCCTCTGATGCTTTCCTGGCAACCGCAATTCCCAAGACACCAAAGCCAGGAGACATTGGGTGACGGAAGCCAGCATTCACCCGCGAAACTGCTGCCCGGTTGCCCGGTAAGCGGCGAACGTTGGCCCCCACGGGCGGTCCGCGTTTTAATTTCATCGGCGCCGTCGGGAATGTGCCTTCCGGGTCCGCTGACTGTCCCCATCCGGCTGTGTCGCAGATCATCCCGACGCACGAAAACCCAAGCAGGGACCCCCCGTTCCGATCAATCTAGCGAGTTGGAGGAACTGTGTCCGACGCGTAGCGGGGTTTGGCTAATCGCGTACGGTCCTTGCCTAGGCCGGTCGCTTCGAGAAGCCCCTTCCGCTTGGCATCGTAATAGTACCCGGTCCGATAGTAGTGGCCGGCGCGGGCCTGGTCGCGACCGGCCACGAGCCAGGCTCCCCGCAGGTATTTGAGCCCGTAGGTGAGATTGACCTCGGGATCGAGCAACCCCGCTGCCGGGCCGGTGTAACCCATGCTGCGCGCCGTCGCATGCTTGATCTGCATCAATCCAAAATGACCACCGTTCTGGGCGGTTGGGCGAAAGTTGCTCTCGCGCTTGACGATTCGCCGGACCCAATCTGAGGGGAGTTCGTAATGCGCTGACTTCTGTTCGATGATCCGGTCGATGCCCGCGCGCGCTGGGCCGCCTGGTGACCGACGAACAACGGACTGTTCGCTGGAGTAAGCAAGTGGTTTCGCTGCCTCCGCGGAGGCGTCGTCCGTAACGATGCATCCTCCAACTCCGGCAGACAGTAAGGTGATACCGGCTGCAACGAGACGTCTTTGCCACGGCAATCTGACCTCCATCAGCTGATGAACCTGCTCACGGGGATACCAACTCTAGGCTCAACCGAATGTACGCCCACTGGCGGCAGTTCTGCGGCCGACGATCCGAACAGGTGACGTCGCACCTGAATCGTCTCATGCAGCCCAACTTGGATTTCGCGGCTATCATTCTCCCGACAAGTGAGCGTCGTGAAAACCCCGTAGGGCCAGCTTCTAAGGTGGCGTGCAACTACGGGGTCTTCGTCACCCGGCTACCAACCATACTGGGGGGCAGTCGCCGGGGAGCCAGTTGGACCTATGCATCTCCTGCCATCGAAGCGTGTGATGGCACCGTCGTGGGCGATGTCATGGTGATCCCGGAAGACAGCCTGGTCAAGCAAGGACAAGATCATACCTTGCGCCTTCGKACCCGAGCTCTTCGAGGAGACCCTCCTCTAATTAATGGCCTACCTGCGCAGCGGAGCTGTGAACGCCATTATCAACGCAGCCAGGCGCTCCTTCCGGGTGGGCAAGACAAGACAAGCATGGCCGATTTCTGTCCTTGCTTGACCAAGATGCCGATTGTCAGCACCATGCCGCATAGCACGACCTTGCCATGACAATCTCCGGCGGCAGGAAGTGGTGGTAGCGGACAGGCCGACACGAATCCAAGGCTCCCCGGCACCCCCCTTCCCCGGGTGACACTGCCGGGTGCAGGAGACCCCGTAGCGCCAGGGCTCTCCCAAACTGGTGTCTACGGGGTTTTTCGCCAGATGTGTCAGGCGAAACCGACCGAACGGGATCGCCGCCGACGGAAAGCTGCGGCCTCCGCGGCTAGCGGCGATCATGTTTCGAGGAATGTGCCCCAGGCCGGTATCCCGTCGTTGAAACCGCTCGGCGCGGATCGACCGGCGCTGGAGGGTTCCTTGGGAGCGCAGGCGCACCGACTGGCTCTTGCGACGTGAGGTCGACAATCTCCCTCGTGCCTGCCTTCACCAGTACGGCGGTTGTTGCAATCAGCCTTTGCCTCCAATGTGTTATCGAAAAGCACGGAGACGATATGATTTTGTTCKAACAGCTCGCGTCCCGCATCAAAGGGCCTATGGCCGAGAACGAAGATTGGTGGCACCTCTGCTACGAGACCGACACTAACGAATTCTACGTCGAGCACGAGTGGAGCCACGTCCCCAGTAACGGGGTGCAGCTGAATAGCGGCACCGAAAAGCATGATGCAATGACATGGGTAGGACCGGGCGCCGAGCTCATTCCGAATGCCAGGAACCTGTTGCTGGAGCGGGCGAACGACATGCGAAAAGCTCGAAAGCGCCCCGTGGCATGATCGCAAACGCCCTCGGCCAGATGCGGGGCGGGCTGCAAGGAGAGTTTCCAGGTGGGCCAGATCATCTCAGCAAGTTGCGAGGCTTGCCATCTACAACGCGACGTCGTGATCGGGGGAACTAGGACGGCGTTTGGAGAGCACTCGGCTTGGCCGTGCCACTGCACGAACTGCGTCGACCTTACCTCAGTGAACCTTCAGGTGGTGCCGTACCGTTGTCTCAGATGCGGATCAGAGGCGGTTGTGAAGTACGGCGATCCCGCAATATCCGACGTGTCTGGCCGTACTGTCGCGTCCTGGGATAAGGACACGCTTTCGAGCGGCCTTCATCTTTGTCCCAACTGTGAGAAGCGAACGCTGAGGTTTGGTGATGGTGTTCTCCAGCGGCCCCTTCGCATGTTCGACTAAACCGCGCGGTTTTTCGAGACGGCGGTCCTAGCCGGCGACTGAACCTACAATATTAAGCCATCGATCAACTGGTCGGTTCACTTAGTTTCGCTACTCGGTTCTACGCGCTGGAACAGCAGAGACTGCGTCAGCACCCTGTCGAATTTCTCGCGCCGGCAGTCAGCTTGATCGAGCTTTCCCGAACTGATGCCGGTCATGAAGATCCGAGACGTCTCCTCGCGTTCACTGGCGCGATAGCTGCGTGAACTTGGATGGCCTTTCGCGAACGTTTACGGTGCTCATGGCCCGGTCGTTTGGGCTGCCGGGGCGTTAATCGTAGCGATCGCCAGCTCGTCGCTGCTGGGGGCTGCCAAAACAGCAGCGACCGGTGCGGCGGCCGCAACTGGCGGCGCAGCCGCTCTGATCAGTCAGCAAGCGGCCCCCCTGGGTTCAGCCTTGGACGCCAGTTTGCCAGGCGATGCCCAGCGGCACCTAGATCGGCGGCCGCACATAAGGCGGAGCTTCGGGATCGAATTGCGTCCAACCTTCCCGCTCATAGGTGGTCCGGCGGTCGACCGCATCGATCGGTGTCGCGCCGTCCATGACTGCAACGATCGCCGGAGCCTGTTCCTCGTTTGCTCGAGCAGCCACAACGCTGCCGCCACGCCTGACCGCCTCCGCATAGTAGTGGGCATCCTGCTGATCGACGCCAGACTTCGTCAGAGCGCCTACGAGGCCGCCGGCGACGGCACCGGTTGCAGCCCCCGCGGCAGTTGCGGCAAGCCAGCCAGCGGCGACTACAGGGCCAATGCCGGGGATCGCAATCAGGCCGAGCCCAGCGAGTAGCCCGGCAGCACCGCCGATCAAGCCGCCGACCCCGGCGCCCTCCCCTGCATGGTTCTCGCCATCGATATCCGCTCGGCGGCCAACAAAGCTAATATCGGAATCGACGACGCCGATATCCTTCAGCTTTCGAACTACGGATTCAGCTTGATCGTAGGTGTCGTACGAACGAGTGATTGTCTGGATCATGTGAAAGACCCTCTCAGTTGCGCGTGATATTGCCTCGACAATCGAGGCTCACGCCGCCTGGCCGCCATGAGTCGCCCTGCCCTGACAGACGCCATTGTCGTTCTTCCTGAGTTCGGACACGGCACCATTGGCCTCGAACCGGCTCTTCGCCTGGCCCTTGGTGAAGCTGTTTGAGCCGGGCAACGGCGCGTTGGTATCGGAACAGCAAATATTCTGTGCCCAAGAAACGGCACCGATAGGCACTTGTTCCATGGAAGGGATTGCGGGCATTCGCCCCTAGACCGAAGGCCAGGAGCCAAACCGGCGGCATCACCAAGGCGATGGTCACATACGCGCGGTCGCTAGTGGTACACGACAAGATCGTTTCGCCAATGACGAACCACAGGATTATCGCGTTCAAAATTTGGACTGAGCATTGCGCTTCTAAGTATCAATAGGTTAGAAGATAATTTAGCGAAATGTTTATTTTAGGAAGCGCCATGAACGAAGAAAACGACAATGTAATTGAGCTGACGGCGATGGTTGTTTCGGCCTATGTCGCGCATAATAACCTCCCGTCCGGGGATCTCGTGGCGCTAATCTCGAGCACCCACTCCGCGTTCACGGAGCTCGGCGCCAAACCCGAAGCCCCGCCCGAACCTATCGTACTTGTGCCCGCGGTTCCGATCAGGAAGTCCATAACTCCGGACGCCATCATCTGCCTGGAAGACGGAAAGGCGTTCAAATCTCTCAGGCGCCATCTGGGTACGGCTTACAATCTCACCCCTGAACAGTATCGCGCGAAATGGGGCCTGCCTCCAGACTATCCGATGGTCGCACCCAATTATTCCCAAGCCAGGGCAGCGCTCGCAAGAGCGTCAGGGTTGGGACGAAAGGCCAAAACTGAACCGGTCCCTCCCGTCGCTCCGAAGCCTGCCCGGGCCAAGCGTGGCTCGAAATCCGGGCCCAAGACCTGACGCATCCAAAGCTTGTTTGCCAAGCGCCGCGACGTCGATTGCATGAACTCGACGTCGCGCCATTCCGACACGCTTTTCCTCAACTGGGCGACGTCCGGAAGGCTCAGGCAACACGAGCTTCTCATCCCCGACAAGCACCGTAATGGATCGGGCTAGTTCACGATAGGATTTCACGCGCCGCAGTTGCCGGGGATTGCCGGACGCTTCCACCGTGAGGCATGCAGCGCCGGCCACGCGATCTGGAACTGACGGAATGGAGTGTTGGATCCGGTCGGCGTACCTTAAGGCGTAAGGTCACATGCGAGCGACGGAGCGTCCTCCGTACTGCACACGACGATTATCTCGTATTCGCCACTGGCATTGGAAAACTGTTCCGCCAATCCGAGCCCGCCAGGCAATGCGGCTCTGGAAACCTCGCCTTTCGATGTCGAGGAACGGAGCCCAACGATTGGGCGAGAGACGTCCATCGCGATCACGTTATCGCCCTGCGCTCTTATGGAAATTCGGGATATCGGCTTAGTCAATTTAACGCGGTATACGTATAAATGCCAAGAATCTCTTGGAAACGGACCAGATTGAGAGATGATATTCAATCTAGCGGGATCTCCCGTTTCAGTTATGTTATTTCTTTTCGAACTTGCCGCACGTGAACTGCGCTTTCTTCCGAAATTCAAGTAGAATCCTAGCGCGATGAACAGCAATGGAGGCACGTATGTCGCTAGCAGGCGCAAAGTCTCCGGAGACAGCCCTTGTGGGATCGAAGGCTTGATCCAGTMGAACACTCGATCCCCGAACTGGCGGTCAAGCACCCCGTAAACTACAGAGAACAGGTACGGCCAAACCGCCTTGGCGGCACTGATGATGCTGCGCATTTCCGAACCGCCACCACGACTGCCTTCAGATACTTCTAACTTCACATGAAGGAAGTGTTTCTGCGGCGACCTGTTGTTGGCTGGCTGGCGGATTCGTCGAATGGGTAACGGACCGCTTGCCCGTCGGGCAAAATCCACTGTCGTCCCCTAAGCCTGGGGTGCCATTCCCGAATGACGCTACGCGACGACCGAGCCGTAGCCTGACAGCAGTGGCAAAAACGCGACCGTTCCCGGGAGGTATCGCTCCTTGCGCCTGCCCGGCTATCACTGTGCACGATCCACGGCATTAGCGCAGGTCGGTMGGACAATGGCACCTATTTGGCGAACTCTTTTTCGATCTCACCGCCCGTCGTCGGATCAATCACCAGGCGATAGCCGCTCATGCTATGCGCCAGAATGCCGGCCTCACTTAGGCTGGCGTCGATAAACGTATCAGGCATGCTCGGTAAAGCCGCCCGCCATAGCGCTCGGCCGGTTTTGCCAATGCAGAGCAGGTTCTCGAAGAGATTGGCCCTGCTGGATTCGGGATCTATCAGGACGATGCATCGCTCCGGGCCGAATGGGATAGCGGTTTTGATGGGTGCACCCCGATAGAGGCCTTTCACAGCCAACGGCCCGTCACCGTTCCTTACGACGATGAAATTGCCATTCGCCGTGAAAACAATCGCTCCCATTGCCCTCCCCGATCACTCTCGCGGCTTCAGAGAATGACTCGGGGCGGGCTATTTGTCTCTCGAAACCGTCTGCATTGCGTGGTGACGACTTCACAGTCGGGGCACCGCAAAGACACAGCGTCCGACAGAGTTAATTGGGTCGCCATTCTTCCCGTTCGAACTCGTTTTACATCGATCATTGGCTACGCAACCATCGGGATCATTGGCCGGGGGGAGACGAATCAGAAGGGAACTGGCCCATGCCGGACCGGACGGTCGCGATCGTTGACGATCACCCATTGTTGGCCGAGGGCGTTGCTACACTACTGAGACGATGGGGCGGTTTCACGCTCACTGCGACGGGGAACGTCGCGGATGATATCCTGTCGATCACCAAGACCCATCAGCCCGATTTTATGATCGTCGATCTGAGCATGGCTGGGGATGTCTTTCAGGCTATCTCCGACACATTGAAGATCGCTGCTGAGACCAGAATTGTCGTATTCACAGCCTCAACCAGCACGGATGATGCGATTGCGGCTCTGAACGCAGGCGCCAAGGGCTACGTTCTGAAGGGCAGCCCTTCCGACGATCTCTTTCAGGCTCTAAATGCAGCGCAACGAGGCGACGTGCATGTCACCCCCTCCTTCGCCGCCAAGTTGATTGGCGCGTTGAAAGACCAGAACCGGGAGCGCCAGAAGCCAGCCAGCGATAGGCTCAGCGTCAGAGAGGAGCAGATCGTAAGGCTGCTGCTGCTCGGGAAGATGAACAACGAGATCGCCCAAGAACTTTCGCTCAGCGCCAAAACCGTCAAGGGCTACATGACGAACCTGATGGTCAAGATGCATGTCCGAAATCGACTTGAGGTCGTCATCGCGGCGCAAAAGCACATCCCGCCGCCGAGCGGCACATCGGTCACACGGATTCGGCCATAGAACGCCGCCCGAGTTGAGCCCGTTAGCGTCATCGAACCATCGCGCGCATTATCTCAAGTTCCGTACTCTCTTACGAGCAGAGCGGGTACTCACGGTGGTTCGTGCGAGGGATCTCGAGATGCACCCTGCTTCCAATATCGCAGCGCTTATGAACGGTCAGCCTCGCAGATTGCCGCTGCATCTGCTGCATCATTTTTCTGGCGCCGGACATAGGCCTTCACGTAGGCCGGCGGCATCAGCCGCACATCATGACCACAGCCGATTAGCCTACGCGCCCAATGATGGGCGGAGCCACAAGCTTCAAGCCCGACCAGGCATGGCGGTAGCTGCTCGAAGAAGGGCAAGAGGTCGCGACGTCTGATGGCTCTCGTCAGCAACACACCGCCCTTGCCGTCGACCACGTGAACCTGGAAGATAAGCTTCGCCAAATCGAGACCGACCGTTACAGCTGCGGACAGGTCGATGTTCTGCTTTGCGCATGGATGGGGCTCCTCGGAATGGTCCGTGATGGCAACGCGCCTGCCTTAAGAATGGTGCCGGTGCAGGCGCCGTCCATCCCATCAAGAGAGCTTGAGGGCTCTGGCTAAGCGCGACGGCATCAACCAGAAGACGGTGGCCAAGTGGAAGAGACGGAGCTCGACGGCGGATCTCAAGACCGGTCCATGCGAGCCTCGATCGACCGTGCTGTCGATCGAGGAGGAGGCGGTCATCGTACCGCCGGCATACTCTGCTGCCGCTCGACGATTGCCTCTATGCTCCGCAGGCGACGATCCCGCATCTGACGCGCTCATCATTGCACCGCTGAGCCTGCCGGCTGTTCGCTGCGATGCCAGGCACAAGCCAGGTCATTCGGCACTTGACTGATATCGCGCGCAAGACGTGCCCAGTTATCACCGTGCACCCGCGCGACTGAGCGGGCGCTAGTCACCTTCGGCGACCCTGTCTATCGCGACCCCTGTTCAAGCCCGAAGGCAGCGTCGACGGGTCGACGAGGCCCCTTCCCTTTAAGCAACTTCAACGACGCAGAGAGGGTTGAACCCGTGATTTTCCCGGTCGCCGTGAAGATTTGGATAGCCGGCCTGATTGGCGAAGACGCGTGTCCGTCCGACTCGATAATCATGCGACCCGTGATCGTGACCGTGGATCCAGAGTTCAGGCTGAAACTCTTCAATAATGTTGCTGAGGTCAGAAGCGAAGGCAGGCGTAAGCGGGCTTCCCTGATACCGCGACGCGATCGAATGTGGATGGGGGGCGTGGTGAGTGACCACGACAGTCGGGCCGCTGTGAGTTATGGCAAGCTCGTGCCGGACAAACGTCAAGTCCAGCCTGTGTTCTGCCGCAGCGTGCCATGGCATGAACCGGCTATAGTGCCCTCCCTCTTCCCGATAGCGAATGAGGCGATGATCATTCAGCGTTTGGCCGGCATAGACCATGGATGGCTTCGGCGTCCCGTACAGCCGGTAATCGGTCCATAAGATGCATCCGACGAAGCGGACGCCGTTGATGATGACCGTCCGGCGAAAAAGCAGATCAACATCGGCGAGCGCGGCCGCCTCCGCGCCCTTAGCAAGATTGGATTTGAATTCGGTTCCGTAGAACTCGTGGTTCCCTGGAACGTAGACGATCGGCCGATTTTGCAGCGGTCCGATTTCCCTTTGCGTGGACAGCCACTGGGCCGCTGCGGAAATTGGCTGACCGATGTCGCCGGCGAAAACGGCGACGTCGAATTCGGGCATTGGGGCTGGAAACTCGAACTTTCCACATTCGAGATGAATGTCGGAAATCACTAGCAGGCGCATTCTATGTCCATTCGAAGATGGCCGCGCGATCGAGCGGGCGGCCGAAGTTTTCAGCCTGCCTTGGCAGCGGCAATTCGGGCGAAGAGTTTGACGATCCTACTTGGCGCATAGATCGATGGCCGCGTGGCATAGGACGCTTCGAACTCGGCAATCGGCATTGCGGAGGCGCCTGCGGCGATGGGGCCCATCACGTCGGCTTCGAGGCTATCGCCCACGAACAATATCTGCGACAGCCGAAGCTCAAGCTCTGAGGAGACGAGCTGATAGATTTCCCGCCGTGGCTTGGTAAAGCCGACTTCGCAGGAAAGAACGAACCCGTCAGGCCAATCTGGCAGGCAATTAAGCAGTGGCCACTTGTAGGGCCACGCCAAATTCGAGCAGATAGCGATCTTCAGCCCCGCTCGTTGCAACGTCGGCCAGATCAATTTCATGTCCGGTCGTACGCGTATCGAAGCGCACTCCGCCTGTAGATCCGCCTCTAGTTCTGCGAATCTCGCTTCATCTACGGGTGTGGCAATCTCTCGCGAAAGCTCGCGAAGGCCGATCGCTTGAGTGAGCGCCTGCACAGCGGCTGCGGGCTCGCTTCTAAGAAGCGCGTGGTACGGCCGGCGCTTGTCAGTGATCTCGACAACGGTGCCAAAGGCATCGAAGCAAATTGCGCGAATCTCAGCCATCGAGTCTCAGTGCCAGATTAGATTGTCGATGGTGTACGGCTTAAAGTTGATGTCGGCTTCGTTTGGAGCGATGTGGCGGACGACGCCTGCTAGGCATTGCCGAACTTCGATTTGACGTTCGAACGACACGGACAACAGTTCTATCGGTGCCTGCCCAGCGAACGGTTCGGCCTCAATTGGGCGCAAGAGCCAACGCCTTTCCTCCTCGGCGGTTTTCACAAACTGCCGCAAGCCGGCGAAGACTCCTAAGATCGCCGAAATCCGCATCATGGTGTCTGTTTCGAGAACGAGCGGCTTGTGCCATCGGGCGAGGCGAACCCAGCGGCGAAATTCTCGCTGTCTGCAGCCAAGCAGTTGAAGCTGTCGCCGCTCTGGGAGATCCCATCGCTTCGCGATGTTGACGAACACGCGCATGACGGGGCCGCTCAAGCGCGCCCGCTCTTCGTCGGTTGGTTCTTTCACCGCTTGGCTCCCACGTGGATTCGAGTTTGACGAATGGCCGCGCGGCAGCGCCATCCGAGATTCGTGTAGAGTATACTCCGTGGTGAAATACTCTACAATCCAGCTCTTTCCATCGGATGGAAATCCGAGAGGTCCTGGCGGCCAACATAAAGCGATACCGGCGCACCGCTGGTTTGTCGCAGGAAGAACTCGCTCTCAGAGCAGGGGTCGACCGGACTTACATCAGTGCAATCGAGCGGTGTCGCTACAGCGCAAGCGTCGACGTATTGGATAGGATCGCCCGGGAGCTCGGTGTCGACGCAGCTGCGCTTTTGACACGACCGAGCACCGAATTTGGCGAGTGAGGTACCTGCGCTGCTAGGCGTCCCACGGCAGCGGTAGCGCAACCTACCCCGGTGCGTTGGCTAGTGGCCCAAATGGTAGGTGCGCTGCGCGCCCGGCAGGCGCCGGGGTTTGCGCGTTGGCAGGTCGTCCCCTGCCCTCAAAGCCAGCACTGCCGCCGCGACAGCGGGCCGGGCATGCGTCTCCTCTTCCTCCCTCGCCTGCGCAAACAATCGGACACTTGGCACCCTCGAGCCACTCTTCGGCAAGCGAAGGCGAACTTCCCGACAAGGTCGTGATGCTGTCCGCTGGTTGAGCGGCGTCAAAGCTATCATAGTTTACTCTCGGAGCTGCGATACCACTTGCGCGTGAGCCATCTTGTCCGGCGTTTAGATCGGCATCCTGCCGGATGATCATCGCAACATCGCCGCCGGTGTCGCTGCGGCTCTCACGAGGCGACCCGTCGAGGTGGAAGCGATCGTTTCAACTCCGAGTGGCGCGCAGATTGTCGGCCACATAATTCTGCCTGCCGGCCCAGAGTAATTAGCCCCCTGATTCTACCCATTTTGTCGGTGCAGCTGTGCGAGCGCCCCTGGTCATCGCCTGACGCGACTTGTGGCCGATTGTTGGTTGGCCCGGAACGTATCAGGAAAGGTGGCCCATTAGTTTCTATAAGCCAATGATATATAACGGCTATTCTCCGTATCGGCCAGTTTGAAAAGCTCTGGTTCGGCGCCGGTTCCACAAAGGTCAGAATCCATTAACCCTAAATGGCTGGACGCCCGCAGAGAATCGTGGCGTAGCTTGTCGGGCATTGGGCGCTAGAACGCCCTTAACCCGACAATGAGGACAAGAAGCGCCAATGGCCGACCCCCTGGCGAAGGATATCCGCCATAGTGAAGCCGCGGAGCGCGTCTGGCGGCATGCTGGTGTCCTGTCACGTCAGCTGAATGTCTTGCGTGAACGGATGTACCCCCCTCACGCGCAGAAGCATTTGCGACACTTTCTGACGAATGAGGTGTCAAAACTTACCTCCATTCCTGACTCGACGCTGAAGCTGATGTCGAACGAGGGCAAAGGTCCCCTCCCCGCTCGGCTTGAGAACAATCATCGGGCTTACACGCTAGCGCAAGTAAATGAGTTACGGCGCCTGTTTGCACAGCAGAAGCCTGCGGAGGCACTGCGCTTTTTACCTCACCGGCGCCGTGGCGAACACCTGCAAGTTATCGCGGTTGCGAACTTCAAAGGCGGTTCGGCGAAGACCACTACGAGTTTGCATCTGGCGCACTTTCTCGCCCTCCAGGGCTATCGGGTGCTGACCATAGATCTCGATCCCCAGGCTTCACTATCTGCGATGTTCGGTGCGCAGCCGGAGATCGACGTTGGCGACAACGAAACGATCTGGGCGGCGTTGCGGTACGACGAGCTGCGCCGGCCGATGCGGGAGATCATCCGGAAAACCTACTTTGACGGCGTTGATCTTGTTCCCGGCAACCTCGAGGTTATGGAGTTCGAGTACGACACGCCCCGTGTGCTCGCACGAGGAGCAAAGACAGACAGCTTGTTCTTCGAGCGCCTCGGCTTGGCCATCGACGAGGTGGAAGCTGACTACGACGTTGTTGTCCTCGATACGCCCCCTTCCCTCGGCTATCTGACGCTCGGCGCGATCTACGCATCGACGGGCATGATCGTGACAATCCATCCAGCGATGCTCKATGTGGMGTCGATGAGCCAATTCTTGTTGATGATGGGCGACCTGATCAATGTGATMGCTGGCGAGAATGCCACGATGCGTCAGGATTTCTTTCGCTATCTGGTCACTCGCAACAATCCGTACGACAAGCCGCAGACTGAGATAGTTTCGATGCTGCGGACGTTGTTCCCTGATGACGTCATGACGCCGACGGCAGTCGAAAGCACTGCGGTTGAGGCTGCGGGACTTGCCAAGCGTAGCATCTATGAGCTCGAGTCTGGCGAGATCGGGCGAGATGCGTTCAAGCGCGCGCGGGAGTCGTTCGACGCGGTCAATGAAGGAATCCTCGAATTGATCAAGCAGACCTGGGGGCGGGCATGAGTAAGCCGCCTCGCCGCTCGATCGTCTCCAGCTTTGGCGCGCTTTCGCTTACCGCGAGTTCCGCCGCGAGCGAGCAGGATACCAGCCTCGAAAGCGTGCCAAACGCTCCGCCCCCCAGAGTTCCGGCTGGAGTAATTGGAGCAACTCAGCGGACGCTGGCCGATATCCGCGAGGAGCGTGATCGGCTGAAAGCACTGGTCGAGTCCGGGGCCGCCGGTCTTAAGGAGCTTGACCCAGCGCTGATCGACCCGTCGCCGTTCCCAGATCGGCTAGCGGACGATTCTCCTGCCGAGTTCGAAGCTTTCCGAAAGACATTTCTGGAAGAGGGTCAACAGATCCCAATCCAGGTTCGTCCACACGCGGAACTGGAGGGGCGCTATCAGGTCATATATGGACACCGCCGTGTCCGAGCTGCACGTGACATTGGTGTTCCGGTTAAGGCGCTGGTCCGATCTCTCTCTGATTCCGAGTTGGTGGTTGCACAGGGCCTCGAGAATGGTAGTCGCCAGGATTTGACCTGGATTGAGCGTGCCTTGTTCGCGTGKCGAATGGAGAACGCCGGAATTAAGCCGCGCGACATCAAAGCGGCACTGTCGTTGGATGATCAGGAAATGGCGCGGATGCGATCCGTTTGGCGCGCGCTTCCAATCGATCTGATTACAATGATTGGCCGCGCTCCAAAGGTGGGGCGACCGCGCTGGCTTGAGTTGGCKGGAGCTGTTGGGGAAAAAGCAGCACTGCTCGAACTGGCTCGAAAAACCTTGTCAGCTGGCAAGGTTTTGGCGCTGCCCTCTGACGAACGCTTTCGCGAGATCCTTGCGGCTGTGCAGCCGCCAGGCTCGCCGCCTCAGACGGAAGTCGCGCTGCTTGCCGGATMCGGAGCCCGACTCGGGCGAGCGAGCTTCACGTCAAAAGAGGTGCGCCTCGTTGTTGATCGAGCTCATGCGGCGTCATTCGCTGAGTTCCTCAGGGGCGAATTGCCATCACTGATGGATCGATATCTCAGCCAAGCGAGTGCTGCGAAGGACTCCAGGTGAGGAGACCTTGTCAGCTGGCAAGGTTTTGAAACGCTGGGAATGAAAGGAGAGGAAATGGGAGCAGCTCGGCTAGGCCCGATAGTGTTGAGTTCTCGAAGGCCTGGTCAACAACGAAGCTAACGGCAGTAGGCAAAGAAAAAGGCCCCCGAAACGGTGTTCCGGAAGCCCTTCTCATAGTCGGCAACTTGAGAATCGCACTTCCCTGAATCCCCGTCAAGAGTCCCATTGGGATTTAAGCGCCTTTTCGGCGAGCGGACTTCTTTTGCCCTAATCAGGCGAAGACCCATGGAAAAAAGACTCTCGACGACGCCCTTTGGGCGGCGAACGCTGACGCTTGCGCATGTTGCAGGCCAAGTGATCGCAGACGCTTGCCCGCCCGCCAAGGCGACTCATAAATGGAATGTGTTTCGTGACATCTGCGCGGCGAAGGCCCGAGTCGGCGTGTCCGAGCGGGCGCTTGCCGTCTTGGATGCCCTTTTGACCTTTCATCCGGAGACCGTGCTGACTGGCGAAGGGTTGATCGTCTTCCCGTCCAACCACCAACTTTGTCTGCGCGCCCATGGCATGGCCCCGGCGACACTGCGCCGGCATCTGGCTGTCCTTGTGGATGCGGGGCTCATCGTTCGCCGCGACAGCCCAAACGGCAAGCGCTATGCGCGCAAGGGCAGTCACGGCGAGATCGAGCTGGCTTTTGGGTTCGACCTGGCGCCGCTGGTTGCGCGGGCCGAGGAGTTCGAAGTCTGGGCTGAAGAGGTTCGCGCTGAAGAGCGGGCGCTGAAGCTTGTGCGAGAGCGCATCACGATCTGCCGTCGCGACCTCGCGAAGATGATCGCGATGGGCATACAAGAGAGCATCCCGACCCAGCGCCAGGGGGTAGGTCCCGCTAGCTGGGCCGATATTCAAGGCGAACTCCTCACACTTCTCGGCCGGTTGCCGCGGAAGGGCTCGGCGATCGTCCTGGAGCCGCTAGCGCAGCAGCTTTCGATGCTCGCGGACGAAGTGCACAGCCTTCTGGAAATGCACGTTAAAAATCAAAATATGAGCGGCAATGAGTCTCATATTGAGCATCACATACAGAATTCAAAACCAGACTCCCTCACTGACTCTGAACCTAGCTTTCGAGAAAGCAGGGTGGCCGCTTCGGAGGGAGAGCTTGAAACGACGCGCCTGCCAGTTCGCGCTTATCCCTTAGGGATGGTGTTGGACGCCTGCCCGGACATCATTGATTACAGCCGTGGCGGTATCTCGAGTTGGAGGGATTTGGTGGCAACCGTAGCGGTGGTCAGGCCTATCCTCGGAATTAGTCCGAGCGCCTGGGCCGGGGCACTGGCTGTCTTGGGAGAGATAGAGGCATCGATCGTGGTCGCCGCCATTCTGCAGAAGGCTGAAGCTATCAACAGCGCGGGGGGCTATCTGAGAGACCTAACGCGGCGAGCCGAAGCGGGTGAGTTCTCATTAGGGCCAATGCTGATGGCGTTGATTGGATCCCGAACGCGCGAAAAGCGAAGCGCGTAATCGTGCGGGGGAAGTTTGTTAAGGTTAATGAAGCCGCAGCCTGCGCTCGCGTGATGAGGCGATGTCTGGCTCGCGGGTGGGGAGGGAGCCCACAAGAGTGTTCATTTGGGTGGCTCGCATCAATCCGGTGAATCGATGATAGCCAATCGATTCAAGCTTTGCGTTGGACGTCGTCCTGCCGCGAGGATGGAGTGGCGGCATGGAACACGTGCTCGAACCACCTCCTTACAAGTTGCAAATGCTGGTCCTCGAACGGCGGGACCATGCGCGCAACATGGCGCGCTTTTATGTGCTGGCCGTCGAACCGACTTTGTTTGACGAGTTCGCGCTCGTGCGCGAGTGGGGGCGATGGGGCAATGTCGGCCGGCGACGGTTGGATCTGTACGGAGATCTCGACCAAGCGGCTGAGGCGCTGGAGGATTGGTTGCTTAGAAAGACCAAGCGCGGCTATCGCATTGTCGGCACCGCGATAGGAGGAAATGAGCCTGAGTTGGGTCAGGGGAGGGCATTTTCAAGCCCAGCTTCGACGAGGTAGCACGCAACAGTCTCTCAATGGCGAAGGCACTACTCGATGAGACATTGCGGTCATCCTGACCTTTCCGGGCATCGTCGAGGTGTACACCGCAGGGGAGGGCGGCTACTACAACCCGACAGCCTTGGTCAGATTGACCTGGAAGCGACCGCGGCGGCGCTTTGTGTGGACGCGCTGGAGCTGAATTCGACAGATTCGAGCCGAGCCTTAGGATGGTCGATCGGGTGCCGGCCTGTCAGGAGCGCAAGCTCTGCCTCGAATAGGGCCTGAGGTTGAAACTGGGCGATTATATTCTGTCAGGTGAATGTGCGACTAGATGTGGCAAAGGGGGCAGAATGGCTCAAGCTGTGAAGGCTCCGCTGCAGAGCGAATCCCTGGTCCTGTCCTATATGGACCGGGCCGGCAGGATTGCGATCACTCAGCTGGCGGACGGCTTCGGCATGTCGAAGACCCAGCTCGCCGAAACCGCGGGTCTCGCTCGCGAGACGCTATACCGAGCCGAGCGGAGCGGTGCGCGACGGACCCAGGGCCGGCTCCGCGAAATGCTCGAAATCATCAGCTGCGTCTCGGAATGGGCGGGTGGCAAAGAGCAGGCGATGGCCTGGTATCGGGCTCAGCCCCTGCCGGCCTTTGGCGGACGAACCGCCGAGGCACTGGTCAAGGAGGGCAAGGCTGCGGCCGTTCGGGACTATCTCGACCACATGGCGCTTGGCGGCTTTGCGTGAGGTTTGTCGGGACCTGCTACCGGGCACATGATCCGCGCTGGGCTTTCAAGCCGCTGTCGGGGGATGGCGCGGCGATCAGGGGCGCCCGCTTCAACCCAAAGGGGATCCCCGCGCTGTATCTCGGCTTGAGCATCATGACCGCGATCAAGGAGGCCAACCTGGGTTTTGCGCATCGCATCGACCCCTGTGTGTTGTGTTCCTATGAGATCGATAGTGAGGATGTCGCTGACCTGACGACGGAGCAGGGCAGGAGAGAGCATGCGGTCGAGCGCGATGATCTCAACCTTGTGCTCTGGCGCTGGGGACCGGATCTGCCGATCGCGCCGGCGCTGATCACGGCGGGGCAGTTCGGCTGCGGCATGACCGGGTTGGCTGAGCCGCAAGGTGCAGTGCGGCGACCAAGCTGTTGCGCAGTGAATTGTTGGCTGATCGAGCGATCCGCCCGTTTCGCTTGGCTTGCATTGCCCATAGCTTAGCGGTCGGGGAATCGTAGACGAGGGGCGTGGTGTGATGACGAATCGCGTTGAACTCGCTGTCGAAGCGGCAGCGAAGGCTCTTCATGAGACGGTCCGACGTCAGCATCAGCTGCGCTGGGAGCTGATGACGGAGCGCTGGCGCGCTGACATGAGGGACTATGTCCGCCCCTGTGTTTTAGCGACGTTGAAAGTCGCGGATAAACTCAGCCCACAGCCGCGTCGGCCGACCGTTCCGAGCAGAATCTCGCTCCGGGCCTGAGGCTAAGCTCTAAAGGCCAGCTGCCTTGGTGAGATTGACCCGGAAGCGATCGCGGCGGCGCTGGTAGCGCCGGGTCATTTCGGCACTGGCGTGCCCCAGCTGCTTTTGGACATAGCGCTCGTCGACCTCGGCCGAGGAGGCGAGCCCGGCCCGGAGCGAGTGACCAGAAAACTTCTCGGCCCGTTGCCCTTCAGGAAGGTCGCCGCGCACGCCGGCAGCCAGGGCCGTGCGCTTGACGAGACGCGCCACCTCCTGATCAAGGAGGCGCTCAGGACCGACGTCCTGGCCCTGGCCGGTCACGCGGCGAAACAGCGGCCCGTGTGCGATCCTGGCGAACCTGAGCCAGGTTTGCAGCGCGGCGATGGGGCAGGTCGTGTCCGACGAGCCGCGGCTGATCTCAACCTCGCGCCAGCCATTCTTGCCGCGCAACGTCACAATCATGCCCTTGTCGAGGATCTCGACCCAGCCCCGGCCATCCTCGCTGTGGTCCGGACCAGCATCGAGGCCGACGATCTCCGAGCGCCGAAGACCGCCGGCGAAGCCAAGCAGCAGCATGGCGCGATCGCGCAGGCCACGCAGGCTGGCGCGATCGAGCGTCTCGAGCATGGCGATGACGTCTTCCGGCAGCACCGCCTCTTTCTGGACTGGTGGACGACCGTGGGTGTTTCGGATCCCTGCGAGCACGGTCGCAATATGGCGATCCTGCCGGTCGAGGGGGGGACCGCGCTGAGCGTAGGTCCAGGCCAAGGCAGAGAGGCGGCGTTCGATCGTGCTCACCGTTGAAGGCCGCCGATCGCCACTGGCGGTGCCGGAGGCAAGGGCGGTGATGTAGAGCCCGATGACCTGGGGATCGGGCTCCCCAGCCGAAATGCCCTGGCGACGGCACCAGCCCGAAAAATGCTTCCAGTCCGAGGCATAGGCGCGACGCGTATTGGGCGAGCTGGCCGCTTCGACGTAGCGGCGGGCCCGACCGGCAAGATCCTCGAGCTGCGGTGAGAGGACACTTTGCGCAGCGACATCGGGCGCCATGGGAGGTGAGGGGGTGATTGTTCCGGATGACCCCGTGTCGCTGCTCATGACTGCGCCCCTATCAACGGACGTCCCAGGGATTGACGACCGAGGCGCCCATCGTCTCGAATTGGTCTGACCGGCGGCTGACCACGATCATGTCATGCACGATCGCGGTTGCCGCAAGCAGCGCGTCCGCCACCGCATCAGGGGCAGGGGAGGCGATCCGACCCCACGCGGCCGCCACGCGGTCGCAGACCGGCAGGATTCGATCGTGATGGTCATGGCGGAGCTTGCGCAGCCATTCGCTGAGCTGGGCCGCCTGGTCGGGTTCGCGCGGCCGGTGTGCGGCGATGGCCCGGCCGAGCTCACCAAGCGTGATCACGCTGAGATAGACGCCCAAGGGGTAGATGGCGCGCAGCCAAGCGACCGCCGGCGGTGATCCCGTGCGAACCTCGGCAACGAAATCAGTTGCAAGCAGGTACATCAGACGATCTCGCGATCGAGTGCGCCGCCCGCCGATATCACCAACTTCACGAGCGCTTCGTCCCAAAATGGCGGGTTAAGGAGATCGTCGACGAGCGTGGGCCGGGTGGCGCGGAGCGCCTCATAATCCTGGGCTGAGAGAACGACGGCGGCGGACTCGCCACGCAGCGTCACGAATTGCGGGCCCTCGCTTCGCGCCCGTTGCACGACCTTGGAAAAGTGGTTCTTGGCGTCCTGCAGCGGCCATTCCATATTGCGAATCCCCTAGCTAGTCAGTCTAGCTAGTTACGCCTGTCGTTAACCATGTGCAATATTCCCGGCGTCCGGGCAACGGAATGGTGTGACCTAGCGGCATCTTCCTGGTGCAAGTCACAGTGATAGCGGGCTCGATCCTGCGTTTGTCGCAGCATGGCAGGAATGAATGATAATGCAACATTATCAATCATTTTGCCGGCATGACAGGCGCGGCGCTTTTCTATAAAATTGATGGCATCAAGCGCCGCAACTCGTTATGCTCCGGGCATGCTTCGCCGTGTCGCGCCCCTCGCTCAGCCAGCCTCGCCCGTTCGGCCGGTGCCCGGCTGGGTGCGGACAAAATCGCAATCCGATCAGGCGTTCGATGCGGCCTTTCAGGCCGGCGCCAGCCTGGCCGTGCTCGATGCGATCGCCCGCGACACGCCGCCCTGGAGCGGGGTGTTTCGGCAGCGCCAGGCGCTGCGGGCCGCGGCCGCCAGCCTGCGCCTGCTCGGCCGCCGCGAGGATCAAAACCAGTTGCGCGACGTGCAACTGCTGCGCCGACCTGGTGACGACCCTGGTCCGGCCGGGCGTGTCCTGCTCGCCTGGCGGCAACTCGTTGCCCGCTCGCCGGATTGTTCGCCGGAGGCGATCGTGCGAGCCGCCGCCGGCTTTGGTTTGGCCCTGAGCGCTGCAGAGCTCGCGGGGCTCGCCGAGCTGGCCTCTGACGCGGCCGGTTCGGCGCGGGCGGCGATCGTCGCCGTGGCCGAACTGAGCGAGCGCGTCGTCAGGGTGCGCCCGGATGCCGAGGTCTTGGCGCTCTGGCTGGCTGACGCCGTGCTCGCTCAAAAGTTCAAATGGGTTTTGCCGGTGCCGCTCCTGGCGACGACGATCCTCGATCCGGCCGCCCGGGTCGGCCCGACCGGAAAACGTCCGCGCCCGGGCGGGGAGGGCTGGCAGACGTCCGTGGCTCTGGCCTATGCGCAAGCGGCGGGTCGCGCGATCGACCTGGCCGGGGAGCTGGCGCGCCGGGCGGATGTTCTCGCCGCGGCGGCGCCAAGACTGCGGGCGAAAGGCTCGGGTGCGGTGATCGCAGCCTTGCTCAGCGACGATGCATTGGCGGGCTCGGCCGAGATCGGCGGCATCTCGGATCGCGGCCTGCGCCGTCTGTTCKACCGGCTCGTCTCGCTCGGCGCTGTCCGCGAGTTGTCGGGCCGGCCGACCTTTCGCCTCTACGGGCTCTGAGCCATGGCGCGTCGCCCCAAACCAGAGAGTGCGCTCGACACCGAACTGGCCGAGCTGCCGCCCGAATTGCGCTGGCGCGAATGGATGGGCCGGGTCGAGGCGGTGATCTTCGCGGCCCCGGATCCGGTCTCGCGCGACGTGCTGGCGCAGCTGGTCGGTCGCGACTGTGCGATCGATCTGATCATCGCCGACATTCGCGAGGAGCTGCGCGGCCGCCCCTACGACCTGGTCGCTGTCGCCGGGGGCTGGCAGCACCGGACGCGCGGCGCCTTTGCCCCGGCGATCCGGGCGGTGTCGGGAGCGCCACAAGCGGCCGCCGGCCTGTCACCGAGCGAGATGCTGTTCCTGTCCGGGATCGCCTATCTGCAGCCGATCACCCGCAGCGAGCTCGGCAAGGTCTTTGGCAAGGAGATGAGCCGCGACAGCGTGGCGGCGCTGAAACGCGCCGGCGTGATCACGGCCGGACCGCGCAGCCCGGAGCCGGGGGCGCCCTATACCTATGTGACGACCGACACATTCCTGTCGGTCTTCGGTCTCGCCAGCCTGCGCGACCTGCCCGATCTCGAAAAGCTCGAGGATGCCGGCCTGCTTTCGAAGGACACGCTGCTGGCCGAGGCGATTCCGGTGGGTGTCGGCGGCGATGGCGAGGGCGACGCGGAGCGCGACGGCCTAGCCATCGATGACCCGGACCCGACGGGGGGAATTGAGCCTCAGGTCTGAGCCGAAATTGTTCGGCCGTTCCGCCGGGGCCCAGCGTTCAATATGGAGCGTCACACTGCTGGAAGGTTATCGGCCGACGCTTACCCGACCGCCTGTTGGGGACAAGCTCGGAGGAGATCTTTTGTCTTTCGCGCAGGTCGCGCATGCTGGCCGGTATCGTCAAATTCTCGGGTACGGATTCGTGTGGCTGCCGGCATTCTGAACGATCAAGCCGCTGCGGTCGCATTCGCACACGCCTTGTGAGCCTCGACGCGCAGTATCCGCAGTCCGGGCCGAGAGATCAGGTGAGGCTKAGGTTGAAGGTGTTATAGACCGCTCCGTGGATCGAGAGGAGACGCTGGGCCGATCGTTGGCTCTTGAACCTATGCTGCTTGCGCTTCCGTCGGCGGACCAGCAGGCGCGAGTTTTCCGCCCGGTAGTTCGCCGGCAGGGCACCCGGCTCGTGGCAATTCGAAAAGCCGAGCTCATTGTAGTGAACCACAAGCGGTTCTTTCGGCTCTATCGCGAGGAGAAGCTGGCCGTGCGCCGGCGCGGCGGCCGTAAACGAGCCATCGGCACTTAAGCTCCGATGCTGGTTCCCTCGTGCCGAACGGACGCTGGTTGCTCGATGCCTCTCGCGCCCGGAACAGTGCCTGCATGCATAGGGCAAGCCCCTCGCGCCCGCGACGAGTTCGGATACGCGCGCCTGAAAGCCGGTTGCGCTGACGCGACCGACCTTGAGGCCGTGTGGCCGGAGCGCGCCGCGGACCTCATTCTCATGATGGCGGATCTTGTTCAGGGAGTGTCTGAATTTTTGTGTCCGGGGCGGGTTGAGCTTCATTGAGTGATGAAGCGATCCTCGAACATGATCGCGAACTGGGACTTGGCTTCGGTCCATTCGCGTGGGGGCATTTTCCACTCGGCCGCGGCATCGCGCAAGACGAGAT
>NZ_JBFTKP010000061.1:0-27174 GCF_056396005.1 Allobosea sp. 05T439
GTCCTCCTGGTCCATTTCATTGGCCACGTCCCACAGCCAGTCCTCGTCCTCACCGAGCATTTCGGCGACGCGGGCAATGGTATGGACATGGTGGACCTTGTTAACCGGGGCCAATGTCAGGCCGCCGCCGCAGCGATGGCGGATGCTTTGGGCATCCAGTTCCAGGGCAGCAAGTCGTCGATCCGATGAGCTGGATGCGTGGCGATCCTGGCCAGAACGTCGGCGAGCCAGGCCTGAGGATCGACGTCGTTCATCTTGGCCGTGACGATGAGGCTGTACATGGCGGCAGCGCGTTGACCTCCCCGGTCTGACCCGCAGAACATCCATGATTTTCTTCCAAGAGCGATGCCGCGCAGCGCGCGCTCGGCTGCATTGTTCGACAAACACACCCGCCCGTCATCCAGGAACAGGGTGAAGGCTGCCCAGCGCTTGAGGATATAATCGATGGCCCTGGCGAGGTCGTGGCCGCGGGAGAGCTTGGCGCGCTGTTCGCGCATGTAGACCGCAAGCGCATCGACAAGCGGCTTGCTCAGGTCCTGGCGAACTGTCCGGCGCTCCAGCGCATTCTTGCCGTTGATCGGCCGCTCGATCTCGAACAGGGCGTCGACGCGGCGCACGACCTCGATCGCTATGGGAGAGAGGGCGATCGTCTTCTTGCCCGCAGCCTGCCGCCGGGCGTTCTCCTCAAGATCGGCCATGGCGAAGAACGGGCGCCTGGCGTGAACCCAGCACCCTGCTTCCAGGATCCGCCCGGGACTTCGCTCAGGCAGATAGAGCTGGCGATACCCATCGAAGGCGTCGGCCTGGAATAGCCCGGCATATCCGGCCAGATGGGCTTGCGGATGCTCGCCCTTGCGGTCGCGGGAGTAATAGAACATCGCCGCCGGCGGCGATGCCCCACCGAACGGCCTGTCATCGCGGACGTAGACCCAACATCGTCCCGTATCGGTCTTGCCTTTGGCCAGAACCGGCACGGTGGTGTCATCGCCGTGCAGGCGTTCAGCCGCCATGACATGCGCTTCAACCCGCCTCAGAACCGGGTCGAGTGCCGCGCAGCCCGACCCCACGGCGTCGGCCATGGTCGAGAGGCTGACCGGTACGCCTTCCAGGGCATAGCGCTCGGCCTGTCGGTTCAAGGGCTGATGCTGGCCGAACTTCTCGAACAGGATCATCGCCAGCAGGTTGGCGCCGGCCCATCCCCTGGGGATCACGTGGAAGGGGCCCGGCGCCTGGCTGACCTTCTCGCAATCCCGGCAGGTGAACTTCTCCCGCACGGTTTCGATCACCTTCCATTGGCGGGGGACCGCTTCCAGAGTCCGGGTTACATCCTCGCCCAGCTTGCGCAGTCGGGTTCCGCCACAGCAGTCGCATGCCGTCGGAGGATCGATCACCACACGCTCGCGCGGCAGGTGATCGGGGAAGGTGTTCCGTTCGGGGCGCTTGCGGGTGAACCCTGCCACAACCGTGGCCTTGGCCACGGCAATTTCCGCAGCCAGCTCATCCTCGGTGGCACTCGCTTCCAGTTCCTCGAACTGCAGCGCCAACTGGTCGATGAGCCGTTGCGACCGTTCGGAGCGAGGGCCGTAGATCTGCCGCTCCAGCTTGGCGATCCGCAACTTTTGATGGGCGATCAAGGCCAGATCTTCGGACGCCTTCGCGCGCGCCACCGCCAGGTCCGCGGCCACGTCCCGCGTCTTCRCGCGCTCGATCGTCAGCGCCGCTTTCAGCGYGTTGATATCGTCCGGCAGGTCGGCAAGAGCGGCGTCCACGACAAGAAGTGAATCATGAATCCCACCCGCTGACTCCTAAAAAATGAAGCGTCCCGACCTTATCCGGCGCTGCTTGGCCGCCAGCTGTGCCGCGGGTTCCGCCAGTCGATACCGTCGAGCATATAGGCCAGCTGCGACGCCGAGATTGCGACCACGCCGTCGGCCGGCGACGGCCAGATAAAGCGGCCCTTCTCCAGCCGCTTCGCATAGAGCGACATGCCCAGGCCGTCGTGCCAAAGGATCTTGATCAGATCGCCCCTGGCGCCTCTGAAGACGTACAAATCGCCAGCGTGCGGGTCCCGGCCCAGCGCCTCCTGAACCTGAAGCGCCAGCCCCGTCATCCCCCGGCGCATGTCGGTCCGGCCGACCGACAACCACACCCGCACGTTCGACGGAACCGGGATCATCGCCGCCCAATGACAGCGACCACGCGGGCCAAGGCCGCACCATCGACGCTCGCATCGACGAGGATGCGCACGTCGTCAATGATGATTTCCATACGTCCGGCTCCAGCCGAACAAGCCGACCGCTCCAGCGCCGCAGCCGCCTCCGGGACAATGATCGCCGCCGCGAAGCCTGGCTCGTCTATCTCCGATAGGCGGCCTGCACGGGCCAGCTTGCGCCAGGCGAAAAGCTGGCTGCTCGACAGTCCATGCCGCCGAGCCGTCGAAGATGCCGCTCGGTGACCAGAATAACTCTCCGCGACGATCCGGAGCTTCTCTTCCGGCGTCCACCGCCGCCGCGAYCCCGTCGTGATCACTTCAAGCCGAGAGAGCTTCGGCATAGGCGTATGACTATCCATACGCCTATTTCTTCACTCAGCACGCGCCACCGCAAGGCGGCCCACGCCGAAGGGCTACGCAGAGGTTCGGGTAATCGACAATGCGGCGCAGGTTGCACTTGAAGTGTCCGACATAGACCGGATCGAACCGAATGAGCGTGGTGAACAGGCGGATATCTGCCTCGGTCAGGTCGTCTCCGAGCAGATAGCGCCGTGCCTTCAGCCGCTCCTCTAGCCAGTTCAGTGTTTCGAACAAGGGCCCGATCGCTTCTTCATAGGCCTCCTGGGTTGTCGCGAACCCGGCGCGATAGACACCATTGTTGACGGTGTCATAGACCCGCGCATTGATCGCATCGATCTCCTCGTGCAGCGGCGCGGGATAGTAGGCCCCGGGCAATGCGCCGAGATGGTCGAACGCCGTTCCCAACATCCGAATGATCTCGGAAGACTCGTTGTTGACGATGGTGCCGGTCCGCTTGTCCCACAGGACAGGAACCGTGACCCGGCCGGTATAGTGGGGATCGGCAGCGGTGTAGACCTGATGCAGATACTGCGCGTGATTAACCGCGTCGGGAACGACCCCGGGGCCTGCCTTGAAGGTCCAGCCGCGTTCGAGCATCAGCCAGTGCACGACCGAGATCGGAACAAGCTCTTCCAATCCCTTCAGGGTGCGCATGATCAGGGTCCGGTGTGCCCAAGGACACGCCAGGCTTACGTAGAGGTGATAGCGATCAGGCTCCGCGGCAAAACCACCAGCGCCGCTTGGGCCAGCCGAGGCGTCAGGCGTCACCCAGTTGCGAAATGCGCTGTCCTTCCGGATAAAGCGGCCGCCGGTTGACGATGTGTCGTACCATTGGTCATGCCAGGCACCATCTATCAGCAAACCCATCTCGGAATTCCTTCAAGATTGGTGTGGCAGCAATGCCTGCGGGTTCACCCTTCATTGAAAGGTTCGCCGTTTCGCGCCGCCCATGGAAGTGAGGTGGAGACTATCCATAATCGGCTGGGTTGGCTGTTTTATCTTGGGCGCCTTCCACAGCGAATGGATCCTGCGTCCGGCCCTGACGAGGGCGGTGAATTTCGGTCGATGGCAGCCAAGCCTTTCTGGCTATGGCAACAAACCCCCTGGGCAAGGAGAGGTGATCGGAGTTCATTCGCACACAGTAGACACCCGCGAGAAACATCTCTAGCATGGGAGGCAATGCAGTAATTATTCTGCAATTTAATTGTAACTCGTAATATCTAATTTTGATTATAGATTTGATTTATAATTTATCTTGTCATTTACTTGTCGTTTTCCTGTCATTTAATTGGATTCTAAAAATTACCTTGAAGTAAGTGCCGCGATTGTCTCGTGTTGTCATTCTCTGACTCTAGAACAGAATTGCTCCAATTCTCCAAAGAGTGCCTGCCATGCGTATCCTCGAAATCGCCGACGGACAGCCATCGACCTCCCGCGATCAACCGCATGTTTCCCCCGATGCAGGAACAGCGCCGCCACCAGGCATGAGCTCCATCCCCGGCGGCACCTTCCGCATGGGCTCGGACCGGCACTACCCCGAGGAGGCTCCGGCGCATCGCGTCACCGTCGACGGCTTCTGGATGGACCGGACCCCGGTGACCAACCGGCAGTTCAAGGAATTCGTCAGGGCAACGGGACACGTCACCTTTGCCGAAGTAGTGCCCGATCCCAAGGACTATCCCGGCACGCTGCCGCATATGCTCTATGCCGGCTCGCTGGTCTTTGCGCCGCCGACGAGGCCGGTCGACCTGCGCGACTGGAGCCAATGGTGGAACCTCACCAAGGGCGCGAACTGGCGTCGCCCCTACGGCCCCGGGAGCAATATCAACGCCCTCGACAACCATCCGGTCGTTCATGTGACGTTCGCCGATGCGCTCGCCTATGCGCGCTGGGCCGGCAAGGCCCTGCCGAGCGAGGCGGAATGGGAATTCGCAGCGCGGAGCGGGCTCGACGGCGCCGAATATGCCTGGGGGGAGGAGCTCACGCCCGGCAACCGGCATCTGGCGAACACCTGGCAGGGCAACTTCCCGCACGAGAACAGCAACCAGGACGGTTTCGAGCGCACCTCGCCGGTCACCGCCTTTCCGCCCAACGGCTATGGCCTCCACGACATGATCGGCAATGTCTGGGAATGGACTGAGGACTGGTACTCGGCGCGGCACGAGGCCGACGCGGCGAAAGCCTGCTGCATCCCGGTGAACCCGCGGGGCGGGCGGGAGGCGGCAAGCTATGATCCCGGACAACCGGAGATCAGGATTCCACGCAAGGTGATCAAGGGCGGCTCGCACCTATGCGCCCCCAACTATTGCCGCCGCTATCGCCCGGCCGCGCGCCATGCCGAGCCGGTCGACACCTCCACCAGCCATGTCGGTTTTCGATGCGTCTGGAGACCACCGTCCGATCCAAAGCAGCCTGAGGAGTGAGGTCATGCCTGATTGCCTGCAGCTTGATGAAAGAGACTGTTCCACGGCCAGGGCGCTGGAGCGGTTCGGAGCCTGGCGCGAGCGCTACAGCGCGGCGCTGTTCGGAGCGACCGCACTCACATCGCTCGCCTTCAGCGGGATGGCGGCGGCCCAGCCGCAACCAGCTCCGGCGCCGGCGACGCAGCAGCGACCGAACATCATCATGATCGTGTCGGACGACACCGGCTATGGCGATCTTGGCCCCTATGGCGGCGGCATCGGCCGCGGCATGCCCACCCCCAACATCGACAAGCTGGCGGCGGAGGGAATGACGTTTTTCTCCTTCTACGCGCAGCCAAGCTGCACGCCCGGCCGCGCCGCCATGCAGACGGGCCGMATCCCGAACCGGAGCGGCATGACGACCGTGGCCTTCCAGGGCCAGGGCGGCGGCTTGCCGGCAGCCGAGTGGACGCTGGCCTCGGTGCTCAAGACAGGTGGCTACAAGACCTTTTTCACCGGCAAATGGCACCTGGGAGAGGCCGATTACGCACTGCCCAATGCCCAAGGCTACGACGAGATGAAATATTGCGGCCTCTATCATCTCAACGCCTACACCTACGCAGACCCGACCTGGTTCCCGGATATGTCACCCGAGCTTCGGGCGATGTTCCAGCGGGTAACGAAGGGAGCCCTGTCGGGCAATGCCGGGCAGCCGGCGCGCKAGGAGTTCAAGATCAACGGCCAATATGTCGACACGCCGGTKATCAATGGCGCCGAAGGCGTGGTCGGCATCCCGTTCTTCGATGGCTATGTCGAGAAGGCGGCGCTCGACTATCTCGACCGCAACGCGAATTCGCCCGAGCCGATCTTCATGAGCATCAACTTCATGAAGGTGCACCAGCCCAACATGCCGCATCCCGACTACATCCATAAGTCGATGTCGAAGAGTAAATATGCGGACTCCGTCGTCGAGCTCGACGCGCGGATCGGGCGGATCATGGACAAGGTGCGCAGTTCCGGCCGTGCCAACAACACGCTGGTCTTCTACACCACCGACAACGGCGCCTGGCAGGACGTCTATCCCGATGCCGGCTATACCCCGTTCCGCGGCACCAAGGGCACGGTTCGCGAAGGCGGCAACCGCGTTCCCGCCATCGCCTGGATGCCGGGCAAGATCGCACCCAACTCCAAGAACCACGAAGTGACCGGCGGTCTAGATCTGATGGCGACGTTCGCTTCGGTCGGCGGGGTGCGGTTGCCGACCCAGGATCGTGCCAACCAGCCGATCATCTTCGACAGCTACGACCTGTCGCCGGTGCTGTTCGGGACCGGCCCTTCGCCCCGCAACGAGTGGTTCTACTTCACCGAGAACGAGCTCTCTCCGGGTGCGGCACGCATCGGCAACTACAAGGCCGTCTTCAACCTGCGCGGCGACAACGGCGCCCCGACCGGCGGTCTGGCGGTGGACAGCAATCTCGGCTGGAAGGGCGCCGAGAAATATGTCGCCACCGTCCCGCAGGTCTTCGACCTCTGGCAGGATCCCCAGGAGCGCTACGACATCTTCATGAACAACTATACCGAGCGCACCTGGACGATGGTGACGATCTCCGAGGCCATCAACAAGCTGATGAAGACCTATGTGCAGTATCCGCCCCGCAAGCTGCAGAGCGAGAGCTATACCGGGCCGATGACGCTGTCCGACTATCAGAAATTCCAGAGCGTCCGCGACATCCTGTCGAAGGAGGGTATCAGCATCCCGCTGCCGTMGGGCAACTGAACACGGCCCCAGGTCGGCTGGCCGGGCCAGACGAGGCCCGGCCGAAATCGTCGCAGCAATGCTCGATTCAGGGCTCGATTGAGCCGACCCTTTTGAATCCGCATGCCCCTCGATGACGATCGTGCCAGCGGGGAAAGATACGACGAGACGAACGATCCGAGGCGTCCAATGGCTGAGAGTGTTCATCCCCTTGACGGGTCGCAACTGGCCCGGATCGAGCCCGGCGACCGCCTCGTGGTGCTAGCCCGGACGATACAAGCGGATCCCGGAGCGGAAGCCGAGCTCGAGGACCGCGTCGTCGACTGGGCGCGCTTTGGGGAAACGTGCCTCGGGCAGGCGCTGTATCGGCACCGCTCCGTGTTTCGGAACGCTTCGGAAGCGGCTGTCTGGAGCCATCTCGAACTGAGCTACTTCCAAGATATCGTTCCTGCCGACGCCATTCGCGAACTCGTGGTCAAGCAGCAACCGCCGCAGATCCAGGTGCTGCGCGCGGAGATTCTCCTGACCACCCCCGCGGCCTTCGTCCTGCCGCGAAACTGGCAGGGCTCAGCCGATCGGCCCGAGCGGCAGGTGTCGCTGGAATATATCGAGGTGGGCGCTCCCTCTCTCGGCCAATACCGTGAGATCATGCGGAACTATATCGGGCCGGCTGCTGCGAAGCTCGTCCAGGCGAACAGGATCGGGACGTTCCGGACCATGGAGACGGCGGCCGTGCTCTACCGTGATCCGGCGCTGCGGATCGACTGGAACCAGATTCATCTCTGCGAAGTGGAGGCCGACGGCTTCAACGGGTTCGGCCAGGAATTCGATGCCGCGCTCCGCGAGGTTTCGCCGGATGGCGGCTTTGCGGCCGTCTTCGCCGGCCTCKACCGCATGCGCACGATCCCTCGTTGGACCTTCAACGATCCCGTGGTCGAGGCTGACGCTGCGCTCGGACGGGTAGGCACGGCGGAACCATGAGCGGAGTCCGGCCCGGGACGTGCGCGTGCCGGCGCCGCCTCATCCCGCAAACCGCCGGCAAAGGGGGAGCCGTGGACGGTTGACCGTCAACGGCGGACGGAAACGAGGCCGGCGCGGCGGGGAAAAGGCAGGTCATCGACCGCGTCGCACCCGGAACACCTGACGAGGGCGCGTTTCGGGACGGGCTCTCAGACGTTGTCCAAACGCGCCTTGGCACCAAGGTAACCCCCGTCCTTGCCCTTGGCCCAGTCGAGGGCAGATGCTTCAGTCCACTTGCCATCGGCGAGCGGCATGTGACGCGTGACGTCAGGATGGTTCAGCAGAACCAGCCCGTCGGAGGTGGGGATGTCGGCAAAACAGTGGAGGGTGAAGGCCATAGCCTCCTCCCTATCACGATGGCCGGTCGAGGCGAGCACTGACTAGCCTGTCGAGACGGCCGTCGGGAATCCTGCAACGGCTCGAGACCGGGTCTTGAGCAGTTTGATCCGGAGCGACCGCTTCCGGGCGATGACTCGGAGTTACCTCTTGGCGCCTTGACGGGGAAGAGCCGGGCAATGGTGACCTTGAGGCTGCCCTTGTTGCCGTGGTAGGGGGGCTCGTCATGATGTTCGCCTCCACGTTCTTTCCCCTGATCTGAACGGCCTCAAGCCGTCCGGCGCCTTCGCGCCGATCAGATCAGATCAAAACGGCTTCGCTGATGCGGCAGCCGAGCGGAGAAACGTGCAATGCCCAATAATGCGCAGATTGGCCTGACATCCCGTCAGGTCCAGAGCTTCATCGACGACGGATTCGTCAAAATCGAGAACGCCTTCAGTGCCGACCTTGCAAGACAATGCCGGGATGAATTGTGGGCAGATATCGGCTTGTCGCCCAGCAAGCCGGAAGGCTGGACGCGACCGGTCATCCGGGTGAGCTCGAAATCCTCGCCTGCTTTCATCCAGGCGGCCAATACGCCGCCCCTGCACAAGGCCTTCGATCAACTCGTCGGCGCAGAGCGTTGGATCGCCCCCAGGGGGCTTGGGACCTTTCCGATCCGGTTCCCCTCGACGGAGGCGCCGGGGGACGACGGCTGGCATGTGGATGTGAGCTTTGGCCTGGACAATCCGGATTTCATGGAATGGCGAGCCAATGTGAGGAGCAGCGGACGAGCCCTGCTCATGCTCTTCCTGATATCGGATGTCGGGCCCGACGATGCTCCTACGAGAATTCGCCGGGGCTCGCATGCCATGATTGCGCGGGAGCTTCTGCCCTACGGCGAGGCGGGAGCCACACTCCGGCAGCTCTCCGCGAACGGCTACGCCTCGACTGCGGATTGTGTGGTCGAAATCGCAACCGGAACGGCGGGCACGGTCTATTTATGCCACCCGTTCCTGGTCCATGCAGCGCAACCCCATTGCGGCCAGCATCCGCGATTCATGGCGCAGCCGCCGCTGTTGCCACGGGGCGAGTTTGATCCGTCCTTGCCTCCCTCGCCAGTTCAGATCGCCATCCGTCAAGCCTGCGGGTTGACCTTCTGATCCCGGCGTCCGGGGCCATGCTGCGGCTCCGGGCGCCTAATCTGCCTTGGCAGCCTCCGGTGTTTCCCAAAGCGGACGCCCGTAGCGTCCGGCAAGCGTCGGGAGCGGATGTCACCCCGCCCGATTTCGGATGTCAGCGTCCGAGCAAGGCTCCAATATCCAATTGTGGTCGCCTGATCAGATCATCGGACCGGATATCGTATCCAGATCCGATGATCTAATCCTTTGTCTTTGCATCGGATTTCCCGGAAACCGCAATCCACTTTTCGGGCCGCTGCTCTAGCAGGCGCTCGGAATGTCGCAGCGGGGCGGAGGTTTCTGAGCGACAGGCCATTCGGCCGTTTCGCCGGAAGCCGGGAGCGGGCCGACGCGTTGCCGTCGGCCCGCAGATTCCATTGTCTACTGCTTCGGCATAACGAACTCGACGCGTCGGTTCAGGGCACGCCCTTCGGGATTATCCGCTCCGGTCTTAAGCGTATTGGGTTCGATCGGACGCGTATCGCCGAGCGCTTTGACCGAAAGCCGCGCTTTATCTGCTCCGTGTCTCACAAGCCATTGCGCGACGACCTGAGCCCGCCGAAGGGACAGTTCCTGATTATACCGAGCAGACCCTTTTGAATCCGTATGCCCCTCGATGACGATCGTGCCAGCGGGGACAGATGCGACGAGACGCGCGATATCGGTGAGTGTCGGTTCGGCAGCCGACCTGATGTCGGCCCTGTCGAAATCGAACAGGATATCGCCCGTCATCGACAGCCTGACGGTCGTCGCATCGTGTCGCACGGAAAGACCACCGTGCCGGGCGGCAAGTCCGCCGGCTTTCGCCGACAGATCAGATACCGCGCTGTTCAAGTCGGAGGGGAGTCCCTTCAGATCCAGAACCGTGGCCTTAAGATCCAGAACCGTGGCTTTGAGATCGCGTATTTCGCGATGGTGAGGTGGCTCTTGCGCAAACGAGCCACGTGTCGCTGCCAGAAACACGATGATCGCGATGCAGGAGTTGGTGATGCAGGACTTGGTAGCGCCGGCCATGGCTATCGGTCGGTGATTTTGATCGCGTCGAGCGTCTCGACACCCGGGATCGTCAGCGACACGTCCGTGACATCCTTCGGTGGAGCAGGGAACCTGCCATGCCATGAGCCGGCGATCGGAGAATCCTTGTTGGCCTTGATGACCAGGTTAGGATTTGTCAGCGGCTTGTCGTTGCTATCTGTCAGGAGCAGGTATTTCTTGTTGCCGGCAAGAACATAGAAGCTGTTTTCATAAGCATCCTTGCTGATCGAATCATAGAGTCGTTCCAGCTTGTTCGTGGCGATTGGCTTGAAGCGAAGCTTGATCGTAAGGACATCGCCGGCGCGGGTAGCTTCGACGACTTGGGCTTCGGCGGCCCCGCCATCGGTCAAGCCAGTGGCCAAGGGCGCGACAGAATTGGCCTCGGCTTGTGTTTGGGCAAATGCCGTTTGAACGAATCCAGCTGTTGCCAGGAAGGCACTAAAGGCACAGGCGGTCATGGTAATTCTTGTCACTTTTACCATGTCAATCCTCTTTAATTTCAAAATTGCAGGCAGGGCGTACGAATCGCACTACGAATCTCCATAGCCGGCTTGCGTGGAGGCAATGTGGCTGCCTCCAGGCATTTGCCCGACGATCGGATTGTTAATTTCAGAAAAATCATTGCAAATACAGTGGGTTAGTTAATCGACTTGATCCGGTTTCCTGTCCGGTGATCGAAGATTCCMATGACGCCCCGAGCTGGCGCTAAGCTTCCTTCCGAAGCAGCCGGCCGAGCCCAAAGCCTGGCTTGGGTGGGACGCTGCMGTTAAGGGGCAGAGCCGACGGTGCCGCGATGATCGAAGACGCGACATCCTCCACGCGCAAGGCGAGTTCGTCTCTTGCGCCATTCTGTCCGCGCAATCGCAACCGGTCGAGCAGCACGATCAAATGCAGCGGCAACGACCGGGCGACAGGACCGTTCACGCGGCAGGGAAGCCCGCCGTGGCCAGGATCGTGGCAAGGCTCGCCGTCATGCCCGATATGCTCGCTGTCTTTTCGACATCGATCCACTCGCCGAGGGAATGGGCCCTGCCGCCGGTGCCGCCCGAGCCGATCTTGATTGCCGGGATGCCGAGGCTCATCGGAATATTTGCGTCGGTGGAGGAGGCTTCGTGCCTGGGCGCAAAGCCATGGGCCCGAAGCGCTGCGGTCGCATATTGCACGATATCGGCGTCCACCGGCGTATTGCCTGCGGGGCGGTCGCCCAAGGCCTTGATTTCGACTGTGATCGCGCCCTCGCTGGTCGAGCGGGTCTCGTTCTCCTGGTCCACCGCCGCAGCCACGATCTCGCGGCAGCGCGCGTCCAGCCTGGCAAGCTCCTCGGCCGATTCCGAGCGCAGGTCGATATCGACCCAGGCCTCCTCGGGGATGGCGTTGACGGATGAGCCGCCGCCGACGATGGAGGCACAGAATGTGGTGCGGGGTGTCGCCGGCACCTGGATGCGGCCAAGCTCCACGATCGCCTGGGCCATGGCATACATCGGGTTGACGATGCCGAAGGCCTGGAAGCTGTGCCCGCCCGGCCCCTTGAACCTGACGGAATAGCGCTTCGAGCCGACGCCGCCGACGACGATCTTCTCCACCTGCGGACTGTCGACGGTGATGAAGGCTGCGATCTTGTCGCGATACCGGCCCTTGCTGAAGAGATGGCGGACGCCGCGCAGGTCGCCGAGCCCTTCCTCGCCGACATCGCCCACGAACAGGATATCATTGCGGGTCCGGACGCCGGMGGCGTCCATCGCGCGCACGAAGGCCAGGAGCACGGCAAGGCTGCGGGTGTCGTCGCCCACGCCCGGCGCATAGAGCTTCGTGCCCTCGCGGCGCACGGTGACATCGGTTCCCTCAGGGAAAACCGTATCGAGATGCGCKGCGACCACGATCAATCCGCCGTTGCCGGTGCCGCGCCAGAGGCCCATCACATTGCCGATCTCGTCCTGCTCGACATCCTCCAGGCCATGCGCCTGCAGCATCTCCAGATAGGCGGCGGCGCGCTTCTCCTCCTTGAAGGGGGGCGCGGGAATCTCGGTCAGCGTGATGATGTCGGCAATGGTGCGGTCATGCTCGGCCTCGAGCACCCTGACCGCCTCCTTGAAGGCCGGATGGTGGGTGATCGCGGCAATTTCAGAGGCGTGATCGCGCTGCACTGGCATTTCCTCATCATGCGGTCTTCATGACCTTCAGAACTGCGCCACGTCTGCCTTCAGCCTCGGTGCGGCGCAAGCGTTCTCCCCCGGGCGGCACGCGTGGCGCCATTGCGCCGGGCTCAAGGCGCGCACGGGCTTTTGACGGTCAGGCCGGCCGGGAAGGGCGCACGACCAACTCAGCCATCAAGCAGGCGCGCGAAAGAGCGGGCCTGCGGCAGCGCGATGGCATTGGCCTTGTCAGCCGGAGATTCGATGCCAAGACTGATCTGAATTGCTCTGACGGAGCTGTCCCATGTCACTCGTCTACAGGCCGGCCCGCGCGCAGGATTTGGCGACGGCTGATGCCCTCGTCGTTGCCAGCATCAATGATCTGACCACGCGCCATGGTTTCGGCCCGATGGCGACGTCGAGCGCTCCCAATTTTCAGCTGTTTTCACTCAAGGACGCTCCCGACGGCCTATGGGTCGCGGAGGATAACGGTKAGCTTCTCGGTTTCGCCTGGAGTTGGGTATGCGGGAATGTCTGGTTTCTTGCCCAGCTATTCGTCGATCCGGGCCAGCAGGGACGTGGCATCGGCAATGAATTGATGAAGTTGAGCCTGGAGCATGCCCGCAAATCAACTGCTGCTCACAAGGTCCTGATCACCTTTACCTTCAACAGGGTCTCGCAGGGGCTCTACATCCGGCATGGCCTCTTTCCAAGGATGCCGATCTATTTTCTCAGTGCGGCGCGGGAGCGGGTGATGCAGGGACTGCCAGAGCTGGCGTTGCAGAGCATCCCGATCGACGGCAGCGCTGCGACCCTGGAGAGGCTGGCCGAGATCGATATCCGTGCGATCGGCGTCCCGCGAGAGAGGCATCACCGCTACCTGCTCGACGACCCGGCAACCATGGGGGTCTTGCTCTGCGCCGGCAACGATTGTCTCGGCTACTGCTATGTCACGTCCAGCGGGCATATCGGACCTCTCGCCGTCAGGGAGGTCGACGACCTCGGAGCTGTCTTTGCGGCGGCATTGAGGATAGCGGCCGACAGGCCCTGCGAGACCGTATCGGCGTTCCTGCCCGGCACATGCGAAAGCGCGTTGAGCCTTGCCGTCAGTCAGGGCATGCGCATCACCTTTCCCATGCTGCTGATGGCGTCGCAGGGCTATGGGACCTGGACGCGATACCTGCCGCGCAATCCGGGCTTTATGTGATCATGAGCACCTGCTTCTGATGAAAGCGTTGGAACGGGCTGACTCAGCGGCCTTGAGGGCGTGGCACAAGGCGCGTCCCGGTGCCTATGAGCTATAGCGATCCGTCAAGCTGACGGCTGGACCGTTCGAAGACCGTGACCCCCGTCTGCGCGTCAACGCCTTCCAGGCTGACCTCATAGCCCCATAGCTCATGGACATGCCGCAGCGTCGCATCGCAGCCGGCGCTTTCCAGCAGGATGCCGTCATTGACCTTGTGCTGCAGGCGCAGATGCCGCTGGCCGAGCAGGTCCACATCCACGATCTGGATGTCCGCATGGCTCGCCCCGATGTCGTATTTCTGGGCCAGGGCCGTGCGTATGGACGCGTAGCCGCGCTCATTATGGATCGAAGCCACGCTGTAGAACGAGTCGTTCGCGGCGTCGGAAAGCAAGAACAGCCGCCACTTCCGGATCAGGGCCGGGCTGAGATACTGGCGAATGAAGGATTCGTCGCGGTGGTTGGCCCAGGCGTCCAGCAGGATCGTGCGCCAGTCTCCGGTTCCCGCGATCTCGGGAAACCAGTCGCGATCTTCCGCGGTCGGCTCGGTCACGACACGCTGGATGTCCTGCATCATGTCCAGCCCCAGCGCATAAGGGTTGATGCCGGAAAAGCGGGGATCGTCGAAGGCTGGCTGGAAGACGACGTTCGAGTGGTTGCGCAGGATTTCCAGCATGGCGCCCTCGCTGATCCGGCCGCGGTCGAACAGCGTATTCAGGATCGTGTAATGCACGAAGGTTGCGCAGCCTTCGTTMATCACCTGCGTCTGCCGCTGGGGATAGAAATACTGCGCGATCACCCGGACGATCCTCAGGATCTCGCGCTGCCAGGGGTGGAGGATCAGGCTGTTCTTCTCCAGGAAATAGAGCAGGTTCTCCTCGGGGAGATTGAGCGCCCTTTTCCGTTCGGCGATCGAGGCCTCGCTCTCGTCGGGCTTGGCGTCGTCCACCAAGCGCGGGACCGTGCGCCATAGGTCGTTATAGGAACGCTCTTCGTATTCCAGCCGCTCGCGAAGCCCCTCGCGGTGCCTGTCGGATGAGAGCCGGGGAGGGCGGCGATAGCGGAACACGCCCTGTTCCATCAGCGCATGGGCGGCGTCGAGAATGGCCTCGACCGCCGCAACGCCATGCCTTTCCTCGCAGCGGGCGATGAAGCCCTTGGCGAAATCGAGATAGCCGAGGATCGCGCCCGCATCGGCCCATTGCTGGAACAGGTAGTTGTTCTTGAAGAAATGGTTGTGGCCAAGGGCAGCATGCGCGGTCACCAGGGCCTGCAGGGCCATGGTGTTCTCTTCCATCAGATAGACGATGCAGGGATTGGAGTTGATCACCACTTCATAGGCKAGGCCGCGACCGGCCTTGCGATAGAGCAGTTCCTGGCGGAGGAAGTGCTTGCCGAAAGACCAGTGGCGATACATCAGCGGCATGCCGATGGATGAATAGGCATCGAGCATCTGCTCTGAGGAGATGATCTCCATCTGCACCGGGTAGACATCGAGCCGGAGCTCTTCCTTCGCAACCGCCTCGATGACGTCGTAGACATGCGACAAGGTCGCGAAGTTCCAGTCCGAGCCGGAGAACAGCAGATCGGATCGGGGCGTTTGCCTCGCCATCGGCGCTTCCCTCACTTGCGCAACTGCGCCGGTTGGCGGGTAAAGAGATGCCGGAAGACCGGGTAGATGTCGGCGGCCCGAGCGATGCGGCTCATGCCAAAATTCGGCCATCTCTCCTTGACCGCGAGATAGGCGCGCCAGAGCGAGGTGCCGTTGTCCGTGGAGCCGAAGATCTCGCTCTCGCGTTCGTCGATGATCTCGACATAGGCAAAATACTGGCACAGGCGCATGATCTCGCCATCCATCAGTTTGAGGCAGCGCCTGGAGTCGGTCGCGAGGTTGTCGCCGTCCGACGCCTGGGCGGCGTAGATGTTCCACTGCCGGCTGGGATAGCGCTGCGCGATGATGCGCTGCATCTCCTCCAGCGCCGTGGAAACGACGGTGCCGCCGCTCTGCATGCTGAAGAAAAAGGTGTCCTCGTCCACCTCCTGCGCCACGTGGGTATGGCGGATGAAGACGATGTCCGTGCGATCGTAGCGCCGCTTCAGGAACAGATGCAGCAGGACGAAGAAGCGCTTGGCCAGGTCCTTCTCGCGTTCGCCCATCGAGCCTGAGACGTCCATCAGGCAGAACATCACCGCGTTCGCGTTGGGCCGAGGCTGCGCGTCGAAGCGATTGAAGCGGATATCGACCGGGTCGACGAAGGAAATCACCCGGCGCCGGCGCTCCAGCCGGTCGAGTTCGGCGCGCAGGGCTGCGACGTCGGCGTCGGCGCCGCCTGGCTCGTCGGCCTCGATCCTGGCCAGTTCGCGCAGGATGGCCTCGACCTCCTCGCGCCTGGGCCGCTGGAGGGCGATGCGGCGGCCATGGCTGTTTCGCATGGTGCGCGCGATGTTGATGTTCGTCGGCGAGCCGCTCGCCGAGAAGCCGGCCCGCCGCGGCTTGAAGGCGACGATCTCCTTGAGATTGAGCTTGACCATGTCGGGAAGTGCGAGATCTTCGAAGAACAGATCGAGCACCTCCTCGCGCGACAGCACGAAGCGGAAATCGTCCTCGGAATCCTCCAGGCCGGGCGACGATCCCGATCCGCCGCCCCGGCCCGGCTTCGGCATCCTGTCCCCCGGCGCGAAATGCCTGTTTCCGGGCAGGACATGCTGGCGCCGGCCGCTGTCCCCGGCATCGCGGAAGCGCGGCTCGCTCGTGCGCTTCGCCGGGAGCGAAACGGCGTGCGCCCCGTCTGCATCGGCGATCTTGCCGGCCCGGATCTGTTCCTGGACGCTGCGCTTCAGTTCCGCGCGGACGCGGTGCAGAAAGCGCTGGCGATTGCCCAGGCTCTTGTCCTTCGGGTTCAGGCGGCGGTCGATGAAAATCGGCATGGCACGCTCCGGCCGCGTTCAACCCGCCTTGTTCACACGCATGTACCAGTCCACCAGGCGCCGGACCTGGCGCTCGGTATAGCCACGCTCCACCATGCGCTGAACGAAGCCCTGGTGACGCTTCTCGGTCACGCTGTCCTGCTTCGAGCCGAAGCTGATGACGGGCAGCAGATCCTCGACCTGACCGAACATCCGCTTCTCGATCACCTGGCGCAGCTTCTCATAGCTGGTCCAGGACGGGTTGCGGCCATTGTTCCTGGACCGGGCGCGCAAGGTKAACTTCACGACCTCGTTGCGGAAGTCCTTGGGATTGGCGATGCCCGCCGGCTTTTCGATCTGCKACAATTCAGTGTCGAGGACCTGCCGGTTGAGCAGCTGGCCGGTATCGGGGTCCTTGTAGTCCTGATCCTCGACCCAGGCGTCGGCATAGGCGATGTAGCGGTCGAACAGGTTCTGGCCGTATTCGCCATAGGATTCCAGATAGGCTTTCTGGATCTCGTGGCCGATGAACTCGGCATAGCGCGTCGCGAGCTCCGACTTGATGAAGTCGAGATAGGCCGCTTCCGTCTCCTTGGGGAATTGCTCGCGCTTGATMGCGCCTTCCAGGATGTACATCAGGTGCACCGGGTCGGCGGCCAGTTCCCTGGTGTCGTAGTTGAAGGTCTGCGAGAGAATCTTGAAGGCAAAGCGCGTGCTGACGCCGGTCATGCCCTCGTCGACCCCGGCGGCGTCGCGATACTCCTGGATGGCCTTCGCCTTTGGCTCCACTTCCTTGAGGTTCTCGCCGTCATAGACGCGCATCTTTGTATAGAGCGGCGAGTTCTCGAACTCGGCCAGCCGCGTCGAGACCGAGAAGCGGCTGAGGATATCGAGCACTTCCGGCGTGCAGGGGCTGCCGGCCAGTTCACTCTCGCGCAGCAGTTTCTCGTAGATCTGCCGCTCTTCGGTGACGCGCAGGCAATAGGGCACCTTGACCACCAGGATGCGGTCGAGGAACGCCTCGTTGTTCTTGTTGTTCTTGAACTGTAGCCATTCGGACTCGTTGGAGTGCGCCAGAACGATGCCCTGGTAGGGAAAGGCTCCGAAGTTCTCGGTGCCGTTGTAGCTGCCTTCCTGGGTCGCGGTCAGCAGGGGATGCAGCACCTTGATCGGCGCCTTGAACATCTCGACGAATTCGAGCAGGCCCTGCGTCGTCCGGTTCAGCCCGCCGCTGTAGGAATAGGCGTCCGGGTCCGACTGGCTGAAGTTTTCGAGCTGGCGGATGTCGACCTTGCCGACGAGCGTCGAGACATCCTGATTGTTCTCGTCGCCTGGTTCGCTTTTCGCGATGCCGACCTGCCGCAAGCGCGAGGGGTTCAGTTTGACGACGCTGAACCCAGAGATATCGCCCGAGAGCTCGTCGAGCCGCTTCGCCGCCCAGGGCGAGATCAGGCCGGTCAGTCGACGCCGCGCGATCCCGTACTTGTCCTCGAAGAGATCGCCCATCCGATCGGGACGGAACAGGCCCAGAGGCGATTCGAAGACCGGGCTGATCCGGTCCCCGACCTTGAGCGTGTAGAAGGGGCGCTCCTCCATCAGCTTCTTCAGCCGCTCGGCGAGGGAGGATTTGCCGCCGCCGACGGGGCCGAGCAGATAGAGGATCTGCTTGCGCTCCTCCAGGCCCTGCGATGCGTAGCGGAAATAGCCGGCGATCCTCTCGATCGTATCCTCCATGCCGAAGAAATCGGTAAAGGACGGGTAGAGCTTGACCGTCCGATTGGAGAATATCCGGCCGAGGCGCTCGTCCTGGCTCGTATCGAAAAGCTTTGGCGCGCCGATCGCGTCGACCATCCGCTCAGGGGCGGAGGCATACATCGATTTGTCTTCGCGGCAGGCCAGCAGGTATTCCCGCAGGCTCATCTCCTCCTGCGAAAAGCTTCGATAATCCTCTGAAAATAAACGGAATACATCGCCGTCTCTCTCGATCATGGCAACCATCCCAYGTCGTCGGAGGTTGTCGACGACAGCCCCCGAACATTCAACCGATGACGGTCTCGCAAGTTCCTGCCCCATGGCACTTTGATGCCAGGCGGAGGGCCTCGAACGGCGAGCGCGCCGCGCGGCCTGGTGCGGGTCGAGACCTCGGTCTTTTCGTTCGTCCGCCTGTTCTTCGGGCATCTCCCATGACGCCGAAGCCAACAGGCTCCAGTATGCGGGCGCAGTGCGTCCTGGTCAGCCCTCGCGCGCGAAATAGTGCATGAACCGGATCGCCTCCGGCGTGCCCCAGTCCGCCGCGCCGGCGAGATGGCCGGCCGTCCTGCCCCTGGCATCGACGACATAGCTCATCGGCATCCCGTAGAGCTGGAAGGGCGTCTGCACCTGCGATTTCGGTCCCGACGCGACGAGGCCGTCGCGGTCGATGAAGCTCGCAAAGCCGCGCAGTCCCAACCGGTCGATGAGCCGTCGGGCAGCGGCCGCGTCGCGGTCGATCGAGACAGGGACGACGGCGAAACCGAGATCGCGTCTCTGCTGCAGGCGATGCAGGATCGGCAGCTCGCGAAGACAGGGCGGGCACCAGCTCGCCCAGAAGGCCACGAGACAGGGACGGCCACGATAGCTGGCGAACGACCGGGGCCGGCCGTTGAAATCCGTGAGCGAGATGGCCGAGACATCCTCGCGCGGGTCGAGTTCGATGAATTGCCCGCCGGCTTCGGTCACGAAGGGCGGCGGAGCCGCCAGCGCCCGCGGCGGCAACAGCGAGATCGCCCCGGCCGATCCGCCCAGCAGCAAGCTGCCCAGCAGGACCTGGCGGCGATGCAGGATCGGGCTCGCGGGCCCGCTGTCCTGCCGGATGTCGTCTTGCGTCATAGCGATGCCTTGCTCTCTTGCCTACGAAGCCCGAGAGGAAACTGAGCTTAAGCTTGGCTTAAGGCGCCCGCCCGATGCAGCCGGAACCGGCCCTCGGATCGGCCGGCCTTATCGCGCGAGAGCAGGAGCGCAATCGGATGAATGCCGTCAGCATCGGTCCCTTCGTCTTCGCGCCGGACCGCTTCGCCGCGATCCTCGCGATCGCGACCCTGCTGATGGCAGCCGCGCTCCTGTCCAGGCGGTTTGACGCGCGTTTGAACGCATGGGCGTCGTCGGCGGTCCTTGCCGCGATCGTCGCTGCCCGCCTCGGCCATGTCGTCCTGCATTGGTCGAGCTTTGCGCAGGAGCCATGGCGCATGCTGGCGATCTGGCAAGGCGGATTCTCGATCCCCGCCGGGCTGCTCGGGATGGCGCTCGTAACCGCATTCTACGGTCGATCGGTTCGCTTCGCCGCCGGTGCAGCCGGGGCAGTGCTCGTCGCCGGCCTCGTCGGACTGGTGACGCTGGAGCTGACGAAGGCGACCTATGGCCAGCAGGCGCCGGCAACCCGCATGGCCACCCTGGACGGCGCCCTCCGCTCGATCGGCGATTTCGAGGGCAAGCCGCTCGTCGTCAATCTCTGGGCGACGTGGTGCCCACCCTGCCGCCGGGAGATGCCGATGCTGGCGCGCGAAGCGGCCGAGCGGGCGGATGTCGGCTTCCTCTCCGTGAACCAGGGCGAGAGCGCCGAGAAGATCCGGAGCTATCTCTTGGCCGACCGGCTGACGCTCGATCATGTCCTGCTCGATGCCGCCATGGCCCTCTCGCGCCATTACGCGGCGCCTGGGCTGCCGGTGACGCTGTTCCTGCGCCGCGACGGCACGCTCGCCTCGCTCCATACGGGCGAGATTTCGCGGGAGGCCCTGGCAGCCGGTATCGACGGCATCATGGCGGAGACGCGCTGAGCGATCCCCCTGGCCGCCCTCTGTCCTGATTCAGGCTGGCACCAGCACCACCTTCGCAACCCTGGGGACGCGATCGTGCCGGGCGATCACGTCTGGTTCCGCGTCCCAGCGATGAGCGGGAACGCCTCAGGCAACCGGCCGGCAAAGCGTCACCGTGCCTGGAGTCTCCGGTAGCCCGCGATCAGGGCCGCGGCGGCGGCGTCGATCTCTGCGGCAGCGCTGAAGCGGCCAAGCGAGAGCCTGACGGCGCCGAGCGTCGGGGCGGGCCCGTCCTCGTCGGCCTCGATAGTCCGTCCCGCGCGAACGAGCAGGCACCGGCTCGTGGTGATCAGGTCGGCCGGGGAGGGAGCTTGCGGGCGGCCCGCGCCGGTGGTTTCCGCGCCCAAGATCATGGCCCCGGTCTCAGGGGGCGCCTGGGTCGGGGGACAATCTGCCAGCCTTCTGGCCAAGCCGCCAACAGGGAGACTCGACCCCATCACGACCTTCAAGCATCGATATGCGAGGTCCGCAAAAGGGTGGTTTGCTGACCTATCGCGTCGTCGAATTTAACGTCATGCGCCCAAGCTGCTTGCCGCCTGATAGCAGAGCGCTGCAACCCGGCTCGGTCGCCGGAAGGCGCTAGCGGCGAACGCCGACCCTGTTGACACCCCCGTTGCGATTTCCCGGACGAGGCGCGGTGACGGCTCCGACCCCGACGGGCCGAGCGACGAGGCGCACACCGGGCCGCGCGACGCATCCGGCGGGATAACCAATATAGCTACAATAAACGACGGCATTTGCGACTTCCGTTGTCGCGGCAAGACCGGTGAAGGCGATTCCGGCCGTCGCCGTAGCGAAGATTGCAAGTTTGATCTTTGTCATTTCAGGTCCCCTGGACTTTCAAGACAGCAAGCGCTCGTGATGTTGAACCCTGCCATTATCGAAGTGGTGCGAAAATTGTACCTAGGGACATCAAATGTGCCGTCCAGTTCGGCGCGCGAAGAGGGCGGGCGTTTGGAGCATTTGCGTGGGACGGAAAGTCAAAGGCGAGACGCAGTGTCAAACTGTTAGCGTAAATTCCGGTTCTTTCCGGGGGGCTTTAAATTCGTTAAACGAGAGGATCGTCTTTGACGGTTAGCGCTACTATACATTGAGGCGGGGGATCGAAAACTCGGAGATCATCAGAATTTGGCTTGTGATGCCTGCGTCTATCTGGGCATCATGAGTGTTCCAGAGCTGATGGGCGGGAGATTAACTCCATGAAACGCCAAGCGACATCCAGTTGTGTTTCTGATGCCGCGGCCTCCCAACCGGTGTCGGGGCCCTGCGAAGCTGATATCCGCGCCCAACTCCACCGCATTTTAGAAAGCTGCGATTTCAAGGCGCCCGATCGGGTACGCCGGTTTCTGTCCTACGTGGTTGAACAGACGCTCGCTGGGCGGGCAGACCGCATCAAAGCCTATTCGGTCGCTGTCGAAGTCTTCGGCCGGGATACGAGCATCGACGTTCTGAACGATCCGGTCGTTCGTATCGAGGCCGGGCGGCTCAGGCGCGCCTTGGAGCTTTACTATTTCCTTGAGGGCAAGACAGACCCCGTCCTGATCGAAATTCCCAAAGGAAGCTACGTACCGAGCTTCTCCTGGCGACTGGACGATCAGACACTTGCCCAGCCTCTCTCAGCCCCAACGCCGCAGCCGAGGGCGCAAACCCGCGCATCATTCTTCGATTGGCTCAGGCGCCCCTGGCTCGTCGGCTCGGCTACCGCACTGGTGTTCGGCACTCTCTTGGCATTCATCGGGATGATAGACCAATCKCGACCGGCTGCGTCATCGACAAGCCCCCTTGGTCCTTCGCTTCTCGTCAAGGCCTTCACCAACCTCTCCCCGACCGCAGAAGCCGGTGCTTTCGCGACCGGTCTTTCCGAAGAGGTGCTTTCACAACTCGCGACCTTTCGGGAGTTGACGGTCGTTCGAAGCGAGGCTTCCAATGCGTTGGCGTCGCGGCGGTCCGTGGCCCGGCGCCATTTCGACGCCCGGCACATCCTTGAAGGCATGATCCGTGCTGGCGAGGGCAAACTCAGGATTACCAGCCGCCTCGTCGACCGAGACACATCAGCCATTATCTGGTCCGCAATTTACGAGGCCGATCTGCGTTCCGGGAATCTCATCGACCTCGAAAGTGGCGTAGCGCAAAAGATCGCCGTCGCGGTCGCTCAGGCCATTCGCGCCCCATCACGCCCGGTGTCGAACGCACGCTAAGGGCGAGACTATGCGCGAATCGCCCGGTATACGGGCTCGGCCCAACTTCCGCTTAAGCGCGCGATCTGGCCCCTCGATGAACCCGGCCTGACTTCTGCAAACCACTCATCCGGACGCTCCCAGGCGAGGGGAGGAGAGTCCGAGTTGGGTCGCAAGTGGATTCCCCGGACGCAGGCAGACTGTGCCAAGTTTGGCGGATACTGGCAGGCGTTGCCTTCACGGGGAGGGATGCGTCAGTCGGTCCGGCTGTCACACGCCAAGGATGCCGATGGTGCCGGGATCGGAAACGGCCTCGGCCATCGCGATCGCGTCGCTCTCGATCGAGACCGCGAGGYGGCAGTAATCATCGAAGCTGAACATCGCGCAGCGTTGGTCCTGGGACCGGTGGGTGATCACCTCCCAGATGACGTCGTACTCCTCGCAGACGCCGCGAAACCGGGGGCTTGCATTCGCGCGAAGCGATTGCGGAACGCGGGGAGCCTAAGCATGAGGCGGGCAAGCCCGCGTTCTTGAGCCGACATGGAACGCCCTCGTGAACCCACCAGAAGACATAGGCAATGAACGCATAGGCAAGGGCTGAAAGCAGGATCGATGTCGAGTATCATCGTTTCCACTAGAAATACTAACGCGGAACGCCAACAGCCTCAAATGTACTTTGGAGTGCGATCGACGATTTGTGCGTGAGATGCGGGATCGTAGTTAAGGCTGATTTATCGGGTTCGCAGAAAGTCGCCGCCGCCGGGGCTTCCAGGGCTTCCTTCAGATCGACGATTTGCGCCGGCTGCGCCTCGCAGGTCCCTGCGGACAGAGGGCAGGAGCAGGCGATGCTCCAGTATTGGCGTCGACGTGACGACCGCTCCCGCGCAGGCCGATCGGGCAGCGACCCGACGGGCGAACCTGCGCCACAACTTGCGGTATCATGGCGCCTGACGAATCAGGCTTGGCCGCCCCGGCGATCGGTGGCTTGAGCCCTCCGGGCAAGCCGGAATTGGAATGGTCGATGACAAGCGTGCCCCCTGCCATCACCCCTGTTGCCGCCGATGATCGGCATATGTTCGATCTCGCGCCCGTCTCGCTCTGGCTGGAGGATTATAGCGGCATCCAGGCGCTGTTTGCGGAATGGCGCACGCGGGGCGTCGACGATCTGCGCGCCTTCCTCGAAGCCGATATTGGGCGGGTCAAGGCCTGCTCCAGCCGCATCCGCCTGCTCAAGGTCAACCAGAAGACCCTGACCCTGTTCGGTGCCGACGACACCGCGCACCTGATGGCCAATCTCGACCAGGTCTTCCGGGCCGACATGCTGAAGAGCCATGTCGACGAGCTGGTCCAGCTCTGGGAGGGCAAGCTCGATTTCAGCAGCCGCACCGTCAATTACACGCTGTCGGGCGGCCGCCTCGACGTCCAGATCAACGGGCGCATCCTGCCGGGACATGAGGCGAGCTGGGACCGGGTGCTGGTCGCCATCGACGACATCACCGAACGCGAGCAGGCCCGGCGCGAGCTGGTGGCGAGCGAGGCCTATGCGCGCGGCCTGTTCGACCATTCGCCGGTCTCGCTCTGGGTCGAGGATTTCCGCCATGTCAAAGCCCTGCTCGACGATCTGCGCGAGCAGGGCATCGAGGATCTGCGCGTCTTCACCGAGGTGCACCCCGAATTCATCKACCGCTGCATGCACGAGATCAGGGTGCTCGACGTCAACAGGCACACGCTCGAGCTCTTCGCGGCGCGCGACAAGGCGCATCTGCTCGACAATCTCGACGAGGCTTTTCGCGGCGAGATGCGCGTCCCCTTCCGCGAGCAGCTCATCGATCTCTGGAACGGCAAGATCTTCCAGCAGCGCGAGGTGGTGAACTACAAGCTCGACGGCACCTTGCTCTACCTGCACCTGCAGTTCTCGGTGCTGCCCGGCCGTGAACAGAGCTGGTCGCTGGTCCAGGTCGCGCTGACCGACATCACGGCAAGGCGCAAGGCCGAGGCCTATCTCGAATTCCTCGGCAAGCACGACGTGCTGACCAAGCTCTACAACCGCAGCTTCTATGTCGACGAGCTCAACCGTCTCGAACGCAAGCGCACGCAGCGCGTCTCGCTGATGCTGGTCGATCTCAACGGCCTGAAACGCGTCAATGACGAGTGCGGCCATGGCGCTGGCGACGATCTGCTGCGCCGCGCCGGCGAGGTGCTCGCCAAGGCGGTGGACAAGCCGCTCTTCGCGGCACGGATCGGCGGCGACGAATTCGCCGTGGTGCTGCCGGGCGCCGGCACGGGCGAGGCGGGGCTGGTTCTGGCCAATGTCCAGCAGCTGATCGAGCTCAATAACCAGTTCCATGGCGACACGGCGCTCAGCCTTTCGCTCGGCATGGCCACCTCCGAGCCGGGCGAAACCATGGAGTCCCTGGTGAAACGGGCCGACCGGCTGATGTATGAGAACAAGCGCAGCTACTACGCCAGCAACGGTCACGACCGTCGCCGGCCGGACACGCCCCCCGCGCCCTGAGCTGGGGGCTCCAAGCGCCGGGCAGGGGCGATTGCGAAGGCCACAACGACCGTGAAGGGGTGGAGGCTGCCGGCATGGCAGGACTGAGCCGGGCCGAAGCTGTGAAGCGCGGGCGCCGACCCTCAGGTTTTGATGCGCGAGGACAGGCCGACGACGACCACGACCGTGATCATCAGGCAGCTCACGACGATCAGGGCCGTGGACAGGGAGACGGCCGTCATCACCGCGCTGGCCAGGATGACGCCGGTTGCGTTCGCGGTGCGAAGCAGGGCGAAGACCTCGGGCCGCTTCTTCGGAGGGGCGAGCGCGTCGAGAGCAAGCGAGTAATAGGTGCCGAGCGGGGCCAGAACCATTCCGACGAGGACCGCGCCAAGGACCGTGACCGCCAGCGAGATCTGGAGCGCGACGAGGATGGAGCCGACCGTCATGATCGTCAGCTGGATCAGGACAGCCCTGCGCGTCTGCATGCGGTTGCGAATGCTGACCCAGACACCGCCCGCCACCGAAGCCAGGCAAAGTGGCACCGTGAACAGGATCGCGAGCGTCGGTTGGTACCCGAAATGCAGGGCGAGAGCGACAGCGCCGATCTCGATCGCCGCCACGGTCGATCCACCTGCGGCGGCGCACATCAGCCAGAGCAGGATCGCCGGGCTCACCACGGACGCATCGGGATGATGCGCGTCCTCCACTGCGGCTGCGGCGGTCGTCGGCACCAGCAGGGCTGGAATCGCCCCGAGCGCCGCGACAACCAGCACGGCGAAGACCGGCGAGACGCCGCCCAGCCCGGAGGCGGCCACGGGAGCCAGGACGAACGTCACCTCGTTGAGGGTCGCCGAGATGCCGAGCGCTCGCGGCAATTTCGCAGCCGGCGCCAGCGCGTTGAGCACCGTGCGCAGATAGCCGAAGGCCGCGCCGTTCACCGCCCCTGCCAGCGCTGAGAATGCGACGAGCCAGCCGAACGCGGCCCCGTGGTGAGCCAGCACTGCGATGGAGGCCAGCGCAAGGGTCCGGAAGACCACCAGCAGCCGCAGGAACGTCGTCGGCGGGAAGCGTCTGCCGACCCGGGTGATCGGGATCGCACCGACCACTTGCGCGAGCGTCATCGCCAGGATCATCGCTGCGCCGCCGCTCGTGTCTCCCGTCAGAGCCAGGGCGACCAGCGCGAAGGCGACCGGCCCTGCGGCCTGCGGGACAGAGAGCGTCGCCGATGAGATGAACCACCGGACAAGCAGGGCAGTGCTTGATGTCCAAGGTCTGGGTTTAGTCACGCACGGGAACCAAAAAACGGGCCGGGCCGGCCCCGGAGATTTTAATCCCGCAACAGGACTGAGGACGTTCCCTCGCCGGCCTGCGTAGCAATATTCGGCATGCTGTCAATCGAGCGGGAAGAGCCCGGCAGCCCCGCCGCGTTGATGGCCGACCCGCCGTCGGTCACCATCGCTTCGCCCACCCGCCGCCGAAATCTTCTGGATCGTCAAAAACGGGGTTCGGATGACCGGCATGCCGTCCTTCGCGGACAGCCATGGCGACGACGACCTGCGGGCCGCCGTTGCCTTCGTGCAGACGCTGCCGGGCATGACGGAGGAGCAATATGCCGCCTATGAGAAGGCGCAGTGAAGTTCCACTGGAACGTGATGATCTCAGCCCAAGCAGCCGGGATGACTCAGATATTGGCACGAACGCGGGAGTCCGCGCCGATGACAAGGTCCAAGCTGATCGCCTCGCATCGAGATGGATGATGCGCTCAGTCTCTCCGGGCAGAGGGATGTGTGGCACGGCGGGCGAGCGCTGTGCTAAGTTTGGCCCGTCGCGTGCAAGCGAGATGAGGCGCCGGCTCGTCCGGTGGGATCGCGGTCATCCCGCGGATGCCGAGCCCCACAATTCGTCACGCCGACCTGATCATGAGGCGCACTCCCACTTTTGGTCGACGGGAGGACAGACCGATGCGACACACCCTGACCGACAAGGCGTTTGCGGTGGCCCTGGTCCTGGCCGCGACATCGCCAGCCTGGGCGCAGGATCACGCCCCGGGTTCAGCCAATCCCTCACCTGCAGCTTCAGCCACGAC
>NZ_JBFTKP010000062.1:0-22025 GCF_056396005.1 Allobosea sp. 05T439
ATGGTTGGCCTCGCTCCAAAGTGTTGTCTCGACAACCTCACTTTAGAGACCTTCTGGCCGGCCATGACCGCCGTGACGGCGCGCTGCGCTACGCAAGGCTTCGCGCGCCGTCAGGCAACGGTCGAGCCTCTTCCCAATGTGCTACGGCAGCGAGTTCACCAGCAACGCGATCCTCGCATGGGCGGATCAGGCCCGCGTCGAATGGCACTACATCGCGCCCGGCAAGCCGATGTAGAACGGCCTCATCGAAAGCTTCGACGGCCTCCTGCGCGACCAACTGCTCAACGAGACGCTCTTCTCGTCGATGTCGCAAACACGGGCCGCATTGGCCGCCTGGCGCGTCGATTACAATACCGCCCGCCCTCACTCACAGCTCGGCTGGCAGACCCCCACGGCCTTCGCCTCGACCTTCACCCCTCGCCGGGCACTGGCGCCGCGCAATGTGAAAAGCACAGCGGCAGAGCCCATCGCTTCACCGGCCCGAACGGGCTCCGAAATCGCCGGAAACGAACTCAACGCTGGATAAAAACTAGGGGCAACGGCAATCAGGAGAAACTGTTCATCCTCTTGGCCGGCGATATTCCAATGACATTGTACAACTATATTTCGAACACTTAGCAAATCCCCTCTTGGCCATCCGGACTTCACTTGCCCCCTCACTTCGTCGAAATTGTGAGGCTCGGTTGAATGCGGCGGCGAGGAAGAATGGACACGGAAACCACGCGATCTGCCCCCTCTGGCATCGCACGCGACGACTTGTATGAGCGCGTCTGGGCCAAACCCATCAACCACTTGGCTGAAGAATTCGGCGTGTCTCACTACCACCTCGCGCGCATCTGCGAGGCGCTCAACGTGCCAAGGCCGCCCGCTGGGTACTGGCAGAAGAAGGCGGTGGGCAAGGAAGCGCCCCGTCCCGGCCTGCCCGCCGCATTGCCCGGAGACCAGGTCCGTTGGGATAGAGGCACACGGCTCTCCGCGCCTCCGCCGAAGCGCGTGTACCGCCGTGTGGACAGGAAAGCGGCAGATCGCCCTTACAAGCCGATGCGCCACCCCATGCTGATCGGCGTCGAGGAGTCTTTCCAAAAGTCGCGCACCGACGAGCAGAACGAGTTCCTCCGGCCGTACAAGTATCTTCTGCCCGATATAGTGGCCTCGGCCGACCACCTCGCTGCCGCGCTCGACATCGCAAACGAGATTTACAACGGACTCGATCTCAAGGGGCATCGCGTCATGTTCGCGCCGGCCKACCAGGAGATGCGGCGCATTCACGTCGACGAGCAAGAAGTTCCTCGTAAAGACCGCAAGTATGGGCGCTACCAAACGGGCAGTATCTGGTCGCCGCGCCGCCCCACGATCACCTACGTCGGTTCGATCCCCGTCGGCTTGGTGCTGACCGAGATGACCGAGCGCGTGACGATGCGGTACCTAGACGGTTCCTATGTCCGCGAAGACAGCAAGTTGGTCCGCTCCGCCCGGCCCTGGCAGCTCACTCACTCCTGGACCACGGATCAAGACCTACCCTGCGGCCGCTTTCGGTTCGTCGCGTACTGTCCACTCGCCAACATCGAATGGTCCGCGAGCTGGCAGGACACACAATCGGCTGACCTCAAGTCGCTTGTCCCCTCGATAGTCTCACGGCTGCAAAGCTCCGAGGGGGAGCTCCGAGCTCTGATCTTCGCAGAGGAAAAGGCTGCCGCCCAGCGCCGTAAGGAGTGGGCCGAAGCGCAAGAACGGTACCGCCGCCAAGAGGACCGTAGAGCTGTCGAACGAGCGCTGGCAGACAGCAAGGAGCAGCTTGCGGAGATCATGGAGAAGTGGGCGGCCGCTACCGCAGTCGAACGCTTCTTTCAAGAGGCAGAAATGCGCCTAGCAAAGGTCGATGACGAGCGCCGGGCCGAAATTGAGGCGCGCCTCGCGTTGGCCAGATCAATGCTTGGGGAGCAAGATCCCCTTCGATTTCTCTCAGAATGGCTAGCTCCTCAAGAAAGATATCAATCCAAGTACCCTCGACTATGAGCACAATTGCCATGCGTTGGAGCCCAGCGTGATGACCGCTGGGCAAGGCACTGAGAGTGTCGGCATTTTTGCCGTTTGCAAGAACTGATTGTGCAATCCTACAATCCGAGGCGTCAGTCCATTTAACCGGCCACCAATGGTCGTGTAGGCGCCCCTATGCCGGTCAAGCCAGCCGTCCCTAATCGCTCGCAGCATCCGACTTCTCTTCATGCGGATTTGAAGGAAGTGCGGAGCGCGAAGCCCGGCGCCCGCTCTGACGAGCAGACAAGCCCCAACGCCAGAACATCTGACGCAATCAGAGAATGGAATTCCATCAGCGGTATGAAAATCTTTCACTTTGGCGACGGCTCCCCTCCTCCTATAAGCGCCACAGGTTTAATGCCGATGCCACCGGATCGCGTGCTCCCAGGGTTTCTCTCTCAGGCCGCCCGGGAGCTGCTAAATGTGACACAGTCTTGGCTGCGGGAGCACGCGCAGGTGTCCAAAAAGACGATCAATGACTTCGAAAATGGCTATGCCGCGCCAAAGACTGCATTAAATTTGAGGATCAAGCGAGCCCTCGAACATGCCGGTGCGCAGTTTGTGCACGGCGAGGATATCGTTKGCGTCGTGGTCTACACGTCTCGGAGCGCCGGACGCCGCTGATTGTTCGACGGCGACAAAGCGGCGTCGCATTAACCATATTTCACTCAAATTGTATCCATTTTTTATATCACTGATATAATTTATCTTGTTCAGCGCGAATTGATGGCATCTCCGCGCTGATGGCGACCAGCGGCAGCGATTGCCGATGTCCATATGCGGCCTCGCAACTGCTGGCAGGTTACCGCCATCGCTCCATCTAATCGACCAGCAGCCCCTCCACCTCCCAAGTGCAAAGGCTGCTGTCTTCGAACACATCGCGGAGCCATTCATGGTTGACCAGAAGCGCTTGGGCTTGGCCTACCGAGGATCTCGCAGTTTTGCCGCGGCGGGCGGCTTTGGGCTCGGAGGGGGACATACCAGGGCCCGTCCCTTGGCGAAGAGGTTACATGACGCCGCCTGCCTCTTCGGTGATGACGATATCTCGGCACTGCTGGACGAAGAGTTCGATGAACTGTCTTGCGAGCCCGAGCGACTATTGAGGCTGGCAAACCAACCCTGATCGACTGAGCGGGCTGAAGGCTGCCGCCAGCCTTATCGCGGCAATTGCCGCGACGGCTGCTCACCGGCTGCCGCGCCTCTTCGGCGCCGCCCTCACCCTCCAATCGCCTTCTCTGGCCAATATCGCACGGGAGGATTCATGACGCGTGGAAAATCGTCTGCAGCTGACCGCGACTCCATTCCAGCCCGCAAGGATCTGTTGGCGCGGGCTTACCTCGAAATCCTGGCCCGGGAGGCAGGAGCCAAGATCCAGCCCATGCTCCGCGCTGAGTATACGGATGAGGCGTTGGAGCGCCTGATCGACGACCTTGAGGACAGCTTCGACGACGATCGCGTTTCGGTCCTCCGGCCGGATCTGGCGGCCGTTGCGGTGCTGATAGCACGTGCAGTCGAAGACGTGTCTGGCTTGGCGCGTCGCATCCGCCGAGATGCTCCAATCGTAGTGCTGACCACTCATAGCCCGAACCTCGTTGACATGGCCAAAGAGGTTACCCAGAGCTGCGTGCTGCCGTCGCACTCGCGTGTGATGGAGGCCGGCTCAATTGTTGGCTCGCAGACCCGTGCGATCCTCGTTGCCCGTGATGGCGCTGCAAGAGAGGACCGACCCGACAAGGGCAATAAAGAGATCACCGCGGCCCTCCAGCGTCGGATTCCGGTGATGGGTATCGCGGCCGATCCGGCTCGGCATTTGCCGCAAGCGCTGATGCGCACGGCAGAGTTTCGTCTCTCGCTTCCCTCTCTGGATCAATCCGCCATCGCTTTGGTTATCGAGGTGGTGACCGGACGTGCACCCACGCGCGCAATGGACCCTGACCTCATCCGGCTGCTCGATGTCGACGATCTCCCTTTGGCATTCCGCTTCGGCCGCGCCGGCGACGCATGCCTCGACGCGATCGAAGACGTCGTCAGAAAGAAGGGCGAATACCTGATAGAGGGGCCCTCACTTAATGAATTGGCTGGGTACGGAGCCGCCCGCGAGTGGGGGCTGCAGCTAGCGGACGATCTGAATGAGTACAGATCGGGGAAACTCAGCTGGGCTGATCTCGATCACAAGGGCCTCCTCCTGTCGGGGCCTCCCGGCGTGGGCAAAACCCAATTTGCTCGCGCGCTGGCGAAATCGGCGAGAGTTCCGCTCGTCTCGACATCAGTCGCGCAGTGGAATGCCGCGTCCTATCTATCCGGCACTTTGCAGGCCATTCGCGATGCATTTTCGCAGGCGCGCAGGCAGGCGCCTAGCATCCTGTTTATCGACGAGTTGGACGGCATCTCTGACCGGTCCAAGCTTCAAGGCGATTACGTCGAGTACTGGACGCAGATCGTCAATCTTTTGCTCGAACAGCTCGCTGGTATCGAGGAGCGGTCTGGCGTTGTCGTTGTCGCTGCGACGAACCATCCCGATAGGATCGATCCTGCGATCAAACGGGCTGGAAGGCTTGATCGAGAAATCCAGATCGACCGACCGGATGCCGCGGCGCTGGTCGAGATCTTCCGGTACTACATCGGGGCTGCGCTTCCCCCATCCATCGATCTCACACCGCTGGCGCTGGCTTCGCGTGGCGCGACCGGCGCCGATGTCGAGGCGCTCGTTCGTCGCGCCAAAGGCACCGCCCGGCGCGCCAGGCGCGATCTCACGCTCGAAGAGCTGTTGTCGACCATTGCCGCGAGCGCACCGGCCCTCTCGCCGGACGCACGTTGGCGCATCGCTGTCCATGAGAGCGGCCATGCCTTGGCTGCTCACGAGTTGGAGGCCGGGTCGGTCTGCGGAATTTCTCTCCATTCTCGGGGTGGGTTCTTCGAATTCGAAAGCAACCTGACAGGGTCGGCCACGTTTGATCGCTTTCAAAGCGAGATGATCGTGCTCATGGCCGGTCGAGCTGCCGAGCGCCTCATTCTGGGGGATGCGAGTGCAGGTGCCGGAATGAGCATCTCATCCGATCTGGCGCGAGCGACCGGCTTCGCGATGCTAGTCGAGACGCAATGCGGGCTCGGTAGCTCGGGCAGCGCTTACCTTGCCGAGATCAGAAATCTCGCCCAGCACCCGAAGCTGCATAAGGCGGTCAACGAACACTTGAACGAGGCCGAAACAAAGGCCCGCCTTCTACTCGATCGAAAGAGGGGCAGATTGCTCGCGCTCGCCAATGCGCTTGATGCCCAAGGCTATCTATCCGGCGACGACATCAAATCCATTGTCGAGGTCGGTCCTGTCGAACTCAGCGAGGCTCAGGACGAATTTGGGAGGTGCGCGTGACCCATCTCGATGACGTGCTCAAGAAGGATCGGACGGCGGAAACTCTACCCGAGGTGGAAACCCGGCTCCTCAAGGCCACCCATGATCTTTCGGCCACGCTGGGTGTCGATCCCGTGGATGCACTGTGCGCCCTGGCATCCGTTGTCCAACGGCGGGCCGACTTCGAGCGGCTCAAGGCGCAGACAGACCGACCATAACCAGCTCGCCCTAAGCTCAGACCCGCTTCCACATCACTGCAACGCAGCCGCGGCCGGCGAGCGAGGCCGGCTGCTTGCTCGCATCGCATCGGGAGAATGAACCATGCGGGAATTGGTGCAGAAGATTACGGCCGCCGCTGAGGATCTCCGGCGACTCGAAGAAGGCTGGATTCCGTCTCAGTCTGATCTGCGAGAGGCCGTGATCCTTGAGGACTGGATGATCGGGGGCGATCCCCTCACCGGTCAAACGGTATTCTGGGGCCGATCGATCGGGCATCCGATCCTTGGAGATCGGTTCATTACAACGAGCCCGCTTATCTGGATCAGTCAGGATCGCACCATCGCTCGCACACTTTCGCGCTGGTATCGCCTTGGGAAGTGCGCATCGCCGCCCACTGACGCGCCGGCGCCAGAGCTGGAGGCCGACGGCCCATGAGCTTTATTGGCGTTCCCGACTGCGAGAGGTTTCACTTGGTCCGCGCAGCGAAAGAGCTGCGCCCACTCCTCTCGCTCAGCGTCGAAATCGTCCTTCTCAGGCCGCTCTTTGACGAACTCGCTGACGGTGGTCCTCCGATCCGTGTTGTCGAGACGGAGCCAGTCCAAACGCACAGTCCCTATCCAATCGTGGCAGTCGTCGACTATCTCACGACGCAAATCAGGCGCGTGCCGCGGCACGCGGATTTCACGTTCTTCTCGTGCCGAACGCGGGCCCCCGGTTCATGAAGCGGGCGCGACGGAAGTTGAAGGGCAGTGGTCGGCAGGAAAGGTCTGTTAGGGAGCGTTCAGCGGCATCTCGCGGGGCTAGCGCGACCTCAGCAGCTTCCAACGAGTCAGGTTTCACGATTACGGAATTGGAGGCGGCAGCCGCTGCCGTTGTGAGACTCTTCCAAAAGTGGAAGCTCTCAGACGAAAAATCGCGTCGGATCCTCGGAAATCTCGATAGAGAAACGTTCGCGCGCTGGAAGAGTGCTACTGAATATGGCCCATTCGATCACGAATTGGCGGTCCGGCTCTCACTGCTGATCGGAATTCACAAGAACCTCCGCCTGCTGTTCAAGGAACCGGCTCGCGGCTACGCGTGGATAAAGCGACCGAATTCGGCTCTCGGCGGCCTTCAGCCTGTGGACATAATGATCAGAGGGGACGTCGCGTCGTTAGCCGAAATTCGCGCCTACCTCGAACGCACGATTGTAGGCTCGTCGGATCTCTGACGTTCAGATCCGAAACATCGTTGCACGAGGTACTGCGCCGCCGCCGATATGTGCGGGCGGGAGAACTACGCGATGCCACGCCCAGTCACGCTAGAGGCGTTGAACGTGCGCGATGCGGCGACAAGAGTCGATCAAAGAACTGACTGCCACAACGAAATGGTGGATAGCCCGGAAGAAAATTTTCGACCCTGGCCCTTTTTTCTAACCCGCGCGCCTCGTCGCATGCACTGAACGTCGAAGCGGCCGTTCGGATCAAAATTCTGCTGATCCTCGAGGCGCTTGCGAGAACTGAAGCAGTATTGATCATCGTAGTCCGCGGCTTGGCCAACCGTTCGTCAACCCCACATGTCAAGCGCCGGCAAGTTTTCAACAGCTTCCAATCCACGGATGATTGGCCCTGCCGAAGAACACCCAGCAAGATCTCTGAATCGACGATCCAAGCAGATTCGCTCATAGCTGTTCGGGCGGAAGCGGCGAAGAGTTGCCGTGACCTGCAGAGACAACAAATAGCAATGGAGATCGCAACAAAGAATACGATTTCATCGTCGTACTAAAAGCGCCTCACCACTCAGTTCTGAATGATAGAGAATACGCATGAACACATCGCGTAGCCGATGCTTCATGGTCATTAATCAAACAAGAACGGGCGCCCTGATCAACGACCTGTATGCCCATATCCATCTTCCGCTTCCATTCGAGGCCCAGGAAACCTTGGAAGCGGAGCGCAATCGAACTCAGTGCAAGACCAAACCCGACGCTCGTTAGTGGAAGCATTTTGCGTAAACCTACGCAAGTAGTCTTTTACTGCACGGAGCAGGATTGCGGTCGCACGTCAAATGACTGGAACCGAACAAGTGCAGAACCTCCCCAATTCCCCCGCGCCGGCCTGGCATCCTCCAGGCCGCTCAGTCACGTCCCGCAATGTGCACGGGAAAAGCCGCGGCGCTTGCCGACCGTCTGTCGTCGGCGGCGCAGAGCTGCGCGAGATCATGTGCGAGAGTGAGCTCGAAAAGAAAGCCGCGCATTTCCTACTGACGCATCCCGTGGTCGCGGACCTGAGGGAGCAGCCGCCATCGGTCGTATGGTTTGACGCCGCTGGCCAGAAGCACCGCCACACCTTCGATTTCCTCGTCACCCTGAAGGATGGCCGTAAGTTGGCCGTGGCGGTCAAGCCGAAGGCCCGGGCCGAGCGCCACCGCCTCGCCGATGTCCTCGCTTCGATCGCAACCCAGCTCCCGCGCGGTTTCGCGGACGGCGTGCTGCTGATCACGGATGCCGACCTGCCGCGCGACTTGGTCCACAATTCGGCGCTCTTGCATCACGCCCGTAGGGCGCCTGACCAGGGTCTCGACGCTGCGGTGTTGTCACTGGCCAAGGCGACCTCGGTCACCACGATCGGCACGCTCGTCCGCGAGAGCGGCCGCGGCGGGGATGCCTTTCGTTCTATCACGCGCTTGATTGCCAACGGGGTGATCTCGGTCGTTGGCCAGTCGCGCATCGGCTACGCGACGCAGGTCACGGCCGCAAACGGTGGGGAGGTCGCGTGATGAACGTGCACGTCCCCATGTTCCGCATCGGCCCCGACGACCGTCTCGGCATCGACGGCATCGAGTATCGCATGCGCAAGCGCCTGCCCCAGGGCTATGTGCTCGCCCGCGTCGACGATCCCGGCGTGATCGAGGACTTCAGCCATGAGCGGCTGCACCTGCTGTCTCAGACCGCGAGGTTCCGTTTCGATCGCGGCGCGTTCGATCTCGCCGCAATCGCAGCTCGCTTGGAAAGCGAAGTGGATATCGTCGCGGATATCCCGATCGACGAGCGCGAAATGGTTCTGGCGCGCCGCTACTACGCGGTGGCCTTCCTCAAGATGGAGGCCGAGAAGAAGGCGACGAGGTCCGACGCCTCGATGAAGTTGGCGATCGAACAGATCGACAAGGCCTACGTCGACCATCTGCACAAGGCAGAGGCCAAGCGAAACGACGAGGGCAATCTCATCCCTGTCCGCCCGAGACACAAGAAAGCGGCGCTCGCGATTAGCCCTCGGACCCTGAGGAACTGGGTGAAGGCTTTCGAGAACGCGGGGCTCCGCGCCACGGCGCTGCGCTCTCGATACCGGCGCAGCGGGGACCGGGTCACCGTCCGGCTCGATCCGGCGATCCGGCGTTTGCTTGCTGAATTCGCGCTCCAGTATGCGTCCGAGAATCGACCGACGATCCGCGCTGTCTACCTCCGGCTTTTGGCCACTCTCGATGCTATCAACCACGAGCGTGTCGCACAGGGCTTGCCGGCCCTGAAGGCCCCCTCCTACGAGCGGCTGGGCGCCGAGATCAGGACCTTGCCTGCGTTCGACGTCTACGCGGGGCGGTTCGGCCTGCCGGCCGCGATGAAGCGCTTTCTGATCGTGGCAAACGGCCCCGATGTTGAGCGCCCCCTGCAGCGCGTCGAGATGGACGAGTGGCGCATCGACTTGATGACGCTCATTGAGGATGTGGGGATTCTGGAGGCCCTGTCGCCGGATCAGCAGGACGAGCTCAAGAAGAAGCGGTATTGGGCCTGCGTGGCCATCGACGCCGCCACGCGTGTCATCCTCGGCATGAAGGTCGCGGCAGGCGTCAGCGCCGAGCTGGCGATCGAGGCCCTCGAGATGGTGGTCACGCCGAAGCGGCGGTATGCTGACTCCGTCGGGGCGGGCTCCGATTGGGACCACCACGGCAGCCCAGAATCCATCGTCCACGATCAGGGCGCCGMATTCATGGCGGGAGCCTTCCGACGCGCGATCATCGACCTGGGCTGCGACCCGGACGCTCCACCGGCCGGGCTGGCCTGGCTGCGCGGGACCATCGAAAGGGCGTTTCGCACGATGGAGGGCCAGGCGTTGGCGCCATTCACCGGGCGGTCATTCGGCTCCGTCGACGCCAAGGGCGACTACCAGCCCGAGGAAAGGGCAAGCCTCACCATCGAGGAGCTTTGCGACGTCCTGGTTCGGTGGGTCGTGGACGTCTACCACAACACGCCGCATGCAGGCCTAGGCGGCGAGACGCCGGCGAACGCCTGGTCCCGCCTCGTCGCCAAGTTCGGGATCATCCCGGCGCCCGATCGTCACGTCCGTCGCGCCATCTTCGGCCCGGACCTGAAGCGGACCGTGTCCACCAGAGGCGTCCGATGCCTGGGCTTGTTCTACAATTGCCTCGAACTACAGGCCCACCGGCGGCATCACGGCGACGCCGACATCGAAGTGAAGCTCGATCCCTCGGATCTGGGGCACGTGTCCGTGCGCCTCGGCACAGGGTGGGTCGCGGTTCCCTGCATGCGCCCGTGCTTCAATGACGTGCCCACCTCCATCTGGCTTTCCGCATCCAAGGACCTGAGGCGGCGCTTCGTTGCCGAGGCAAAGCTGACCGATACCATCGTGGCTGCCGCCATTCGCGACGCTTGGGAAATGGCCCGCAAGGCCCAGCTCCGCACCGGCATCCTCGCGACGCGCCCGAGCCAACAGGAGCTCGACACCCTCGAATTGCAGATCGGTCTCGGCTTCCCCTCTCCGGAAGACGCAGCGACCGCTCCAGCCTCGGCGCCCACCGATCTGATGGACAAGGCCATCCCCAGCGGCAAGCCGAACTCGGCGCCGCCGCAGCCACAGTCCACTCCCTCCCGCATCATCAAGTCGAGGAGCTGACCTCGTGAGCGACACGCCTTTCACCTCCGCGGTCGAAAAGCTCCGCGCTTGCCTCCCCCAGTCCGAACTGCGCGTGGTCAACACGATGGCGCAGGTTCGTGCCGAGTACGTCGAGACCGACCTGGACGAGCGCCTCCGCAAGAGCCTTGACGCCCTGATCCGCACGATCGTCAGCAAGCGCGCGCTTAGTCAGACCGACGTCAACCCGCCCCGCAAGGAAGCCCGTGCCATTGTCGTGGTTGGCGAAGCCGGGACGGGCAAGACCGCTTCCATCGATCGGCTGTTCCGGACCCACCCGGCCTTGAAGGGCTACGGGCAGCCTGGTTCCGGTTGCCCTCTGGTCAGCGTCACGGTTCCGGCGCCGTGCACGCTCAAGTCGCTCGGCATGACGATACTCCACGGCCTTGGGTATCCGCTGGCGCGGGATCTCCGCGAGCATCTGCTCTGGGCCCGCGTCCATGAGGCGCTGAAGACGGCAGGTATCCTCCTCCTGCACTTCGATGAACTGCATAATCTCACAGACAACGCGAACGTCCTGGAGATCGACACGATCCGTAAGTCGATGAAGTCGATCATGGTCTCGGACGACTGGCCCGTCGGCCTCGTCATCAGCGGCCTGCCCAGCCTCGTCCCGGCCATGCGCGAGATCGACGAGGTGCGGCGCAGGGGGCGTTTCATCCAGCTGCCGCCGTTGTCGATGCCGGGCGACAACATGCTCATCGCCGAAGCGCTGTCCCGCTGCTGCTCCGCCGCCGCGATCGCGACGCCCGAGGGCCTAGCGGAAAAGATTGGGCCTCGCCTCGCCCACGCAGCTCTCAATCGCTACGGCATCGCCGTGGAACTGATCCATGAGGCGATCGAGAACTGTCTCATGTCGGCCAAGGACGAGCTCGCGATGCACCACTTCGCGGATGCGTTCGCAGACCGGACCGGATGCGGGGATCGGATGAACCCGTTCATCGCGCCGGATTGGCCCGACATCGATGCCAGCTTGGTCTTGCTCGATAGGATGCCGCCCGACCCCATCTTCGCCGACGATCCGAAGCCGAAGTCGGCCGGCCGCAAGTCGAAGAAGGGGAAGCAATGATGCGCATCTTTCCCACCGTGCCGCCGCGCACGGACGAGACACCCGCCAGCCTGATCTCCAGACTGGCGGTTCGCCACAACGCCCCGTCCGTCGGCAGCTTCGCCCTCGACATGGGCGCACCATTCCAAGCCATCGTCGATGGCAAGCCGGAAGCGGTTCAGCTTGTCGCTGAGTTGGTTGGTTGCCCGGTCGAGCCGCTCCAGAATGCGACGATMACCAAGATCGGCTCCGGCTTCAACCACCGCGGCCAGAAGATGCAGAAGGCGAGCTTGAGGCGCGCCAGGGTGCTGGTTTGCCCGCGGTGCATCGCTGAGGACCTTGCATACGAGGCCAGTCCCTGGATGGCCAGCGGTCGCGTCCACTGGCTCCTCGATCCTATCCGGGCTTGCCGGCATCATGGGGTGATGCTCGTGGAGATCGGTCACGAGGAGCCCCCGGCCCCGCTGCACGACTTCGCGCGCTGCGTCGCCCCCTCTCTGGTGAAGATCCCGCGTTTGGCGGCCGAGGCTCAGGAGGTGCGGCTGTCTCCTATTGAGAGGTACCTGATMGATCGCCTTGAAGGACAGCAGGACCACACCTGGTTGGGCGCGTTGCCTTGGTATACGGCCGCGCGGACCTGCGAGATGATCGGGGCAGTCGAGGTCTTCGGGCGCAAGGCCTCGATAAAGGCCCTGACAGACCACCAGTGGCGCGAGGCAGGAGCTGCGGGCTACGAGATCGCGAGCGGCGGCCACCTCGGCATCCGTGCCTTTCTTGAGCGGATGCGGTCCACATATCCCGAATCCTACAGCGATGGCAGTGGCCCGCAAGCCTGGTTCGGACGACTCCACACTTGGCTGGCCGGTATGGATGAGGAGGACTACGATCCTCTTCGGGCTGTCCTGATTGACTTCGTTCGCGAGACGGCGCCGGTCGGACCGGATGATCAAATGTACGGTCGCCAGATCGTCGAAAAGCGGCGGCTGCATTCCATAAGGACTGCAGCGCTCGAAACCGGCCTCCATCCGAAGCGACTGCGCCGCCTTCTCGCCGCCTCCGGCACGATTTCGCCCGACCATCGCGAGTTGACGGATGACCGCGTACTCTTCTCTGCAGCGCAGGCTGAGGAGTTCCTGCTAAAAGCCAAGCACGCAATCAGTGAACGCGACGCCCAAGACTACCTGAATGCCGGGCGGGTCCATACTAGGCTCTTGGCGCAGGCTGAACTCATCACGCCTTTCGTTTCATCCGGGCAAGAGGTGCTCAAGGTTTATGCTTACGATACACGGGAGCTTGACGAGTTCCTCGTGGCGCTATCGGCAAAGGCGCAGGTCACGGCGGGCCACGCCGATCCGATCTATCGGATCCCTGAGGCAGCAAAGCGCGCCAATTGCAGCGCGGTGGAGATCGTGCGCGCGATCCTGGACGGCAAGCTGGATTGGGTTGGCCAGATCATCGGCGAGACCGGCTACATGGCCATGCTGGTCAACGTAATGGAGGTCAGGCGACTTGTTCGCGGTGGCCACGGCGACATGCTKACACTGACGGTCGTCCAGGCATCCTTACGGACAACATTTGGAGTTGTTGATGCGCTCGTTCGATCAGGCATCCTTCCATCCGAAACCGCGGTCAGTCCGATCAACAGATGTCCTTACACTGCCGTCAGAGCAGCTGATTTGAAAACATTTCAGACGACATTCGGATCACTTCAAGAGATAGCTCGTGAGCGCGGCACGCACTTCGCGCCCCTGAAGAAGGCTCTCATGAAGCATGGCATCGAACCCTGCTTCGGCAAGCCGGCCGTACCGGCCACATTCTACCGGCGAGCGGAGATCCCGCAAAACCTCTAGCCAATCTTGAACAGAAGAGAGCCCGGCTCGCACCACGCGAGCCGGGCTTTTTGCTGCCCGAGGTGAAAGGAAATCTTGTGATGCGCGTCGGGTTTGCGGAAGAACTTTGCACCCAAGCGCGGAAGGGTGAAGACGAAACTCATGCAACGGCGCCAATGAAACAAGGCGAAATTCGTGTGATTGCGGCGAACTTTCCCTCTCATCACAATTGGACGGACTGCGGCGATTCAGCATTTATAATGACACGCCGCGCCCTATTCCGACTTATCAAGCTTGCCTGCCCAACCACCGTCCCTCGGTTCAATCGGCTAGTTCGTTTGAGCCGAGGGAAAGAATGCAGCACGCGATTATCCGTATCCTCGTGCAGGGGAAGGCTCAGCGACCAGGTGGTTCGCCACCACGATTAGGGCTTGTGCACATGGGTTGCCCGGCGCGCGCCCACATAGCGCCGTAGCCGGGCAACACCTGTGTGCAAGTCCGGGTAGGCTCGAAGGCTCAAGTCCGTAAGCGCAGTTTCCACGTTCCGATAAGGCGTCACTGGCTTTGGCGAGCTTGTTGGCGAATTCGGACTATCCGGCTTCACCCATATTCGTCACAGACTTGGTCTCGATAGCGAACGTGGATTGAGCGCTGGATTTCTCGCGACCGCCTTCGCTCATTGGATACCCAGCCTGGTTTGAAACAACGCGCGTCGGGCCAACCCGGTAATCGTACGATCCGTGGAAGCCTGAAAGGACCGAACTCTAGGTGGATATCGGATAGCACCAAGTGGCGCCGGCGCCGCTTCGTTGTCTTAAGCTCCTCTGGCGTTAGGGTCTCTTCAGCGGATTGCGTCTGTTTCCTCGCCGCAGCGCTGGCTGGGGCCCAGACGCCGGCTGGAATCCTTCGGCAATCAAAGCCTCCGCAAACGTCTCAGGTCTGGCGACGACCTCAAGCAGTTCTGCGAGGTCTTCAACGGAGATCGCGATCACATGCTGTCTGGCCGACCCCGGGCCTCGCGATAGGCCTTGACCGACCGGCCCGCCCCCCCACGAGACCGGTCCGAGATCGGTTTCCGCAGCCGACGACGTCCGGGCGAAGTCGGCGAGCGCTTCAAGTAGCGCAACCTTCGGGCTTTCCACCGAGCGAGCGGCGGCGCGAATGCGCTGAACTTGCTCGTCCTGCATGATCTTCATTGAGCCTGGGCCACTTTTCCGCAATCCGGAGCAATCTCAGCAGTTGGCCGGACGGCGTCCCAACCTGAGAACAGGGCTGCGATGTGGGCGAATCCGATGCGCTTCTTTCCGAAAAGCTCTTCGGCCACCCGATCCGCCCCAATCCGGTGACGTTCGACGAGCAAACGTGCCCTGGCCATCTGTTCGGCTAGAATCTTCTCGATTCGCTCGCGAACGGCCTGCGACGTGTGGAGCAGGCGCCAGAGATCGGCCTCTCCATCCGCCGCCAGGAACGCCAATCCTTTGCCGAGTCCATAGGATGCCTCAAGCCGCAGCGCGGCGAGGGTCGCAAGGTGAAGGTCGCTACCGCGGATCCCACCACCGCCAACCGACCGACTACCCAGGATGACCTCCTCCGCAGCAATGCCCCCCAGCAGGAAACAGATCTCGTCAAGCAGCGCATTGGTCGTGATTTCGGCGACGCTACTCCCGGCGATTTGGACGCCGCCCAATGCTTGGTACCCCGAGGCCAGTTCGGCCGTGTCGCGGATCTCCACGAACTCAAAAGGCCTCTCCAGCACGACTGCGACGGTGGCATGGCCGGCCTCGTGGATGGCCGTGCGGCGCATCATCTTTTCCGGGATCGCAATTGTGGGCGGAAGCGACGCCAGGAGGTCCGTGATCGAGATGGCTCTCCGCGCCCGGCGAGCCAACCGACGGGCTTCGCGAACGAGTTGCTCCAAGGCAGCTCCACTCCAGCCCTCTGTCCGGGCGACGATCGCAGACAGGCTCTCGCCCTGAAGCGCATTCTCAAGATGCCAGCGGATGATGCCCTCTCGAGCGGGACCGTCAGGGAGAGGCATTCGGACATGGCGATCCAAGCGTCCCGGTCGAACGAGAGCGGCGTCGAGCCGATGCGGGTGGTTGCACGCACCGACCACAATCACCCCTTCTCGTTGCTCGGCGCCGTCGATGCATTCGAGCAAGGCTGCGACGACTTCCGTGCAGTACTGGGCGTTGTGGTCGGCGAACTTCTCCCGATCCCCGACTGCATCAATTTCATCGATGAAAATGATGGAAGGAGCCTTGCGACGCGCCTCGTCGAAAGCCGCGCGCATTGCCTTGAGCAAGTCGCCAAGATGACCACGTGATTGCCATCGCGCGAGCGATCCCAGAACCAAATGAACGGCGCAAGTGGCGGCCAGCGCTCACCTGTTCGGCCGGACCAGCCAGGAGTCGACGACGATCAAGGCCTGAGCCGATCCCTCACCTGGGAAGGAAGAGCTTCGATCCCTGCGGCGTGCCAAACCGGCCGTTGCGCCGGAACGCCGACTGACACCGACCGCGACACGACGCGCGGTCGGCGTCAGCAGCGCCAGGATCGCGTGCGCGATGTGGTCGAGGCAGCGAGGCAAAGGGGCGCCAAGGCGGTTCCCTTGCACCTGGATGTCGGGCGCAGCGACAGCTTCGCGGCGTTCCGGGATGAGGCAACGGCAATGCTGCAGCGCGAATGGAACGCAGGCTCCTTCGACTACCTCGTCAACAATGCGGGCTTCGGACAGATGGCCCTGTTCGAGGACACCAGCGAGGAGCTCTTCGACTCCTTCATGCGGGTGCTGTTCAAGGGACCCTATTTTCTGACCCAGGCTCTGCTTCCAGTGCTTGCTGACGGCGGTGCCATCGTCAATGTGACGAGCAATTCGACCCTGCAGAGCGGCATGGAGCCGGGCTATTCCGCCTATGCATCGATGAAGGGCGGCCTGACCGTACTCACCCGCTACATGGCCAAGGAGTTCGGCCGCCGCGGCATCCGCGTGAACGCCGTTGCGCCGGGCGCCACCAGGACCCGGATCGGCGACGATGCGTTCGATCGCTATCCGGAGATCATTCAGTCCATCGTCGAGAAGACGGGGTTGGGGCGTCTCGGAGAGGCCAGCGATGTGGGCGCCGTGATCGCAGCCGTGCTCTCGGACGAATTCCGCTGGGTAACCGGACAGTCCATCGAAGCATCCGGCGGCGCCAGGTTGTCCTTCGCCTGCTAGGCGAAACCGCAGCGCCTCCTGAGGTCGAGCCACGATCGGCCCCTGGCAATCTCACACGGGCCGGCCATCGGGGCACGCGCTGGCGGCTCGGGACGCGCCCTCGCGTCGCTCATGCCCGGGACGCGGGCGTCGAGGTCGCCCGTCTTCGGAATGGTGCAACCGCGCATCGGTCGGGCAGGCCGTCCCTGGATGCCCTGTTGATGTTGGGGCAGGCGTGGTCGGATGGTATTCAACAACATGCAGGGCTGTCGCCATCCTGTCATGTGCGGCTGCAACTAGCTCACCCCATCCAAGGGATCACGGATTATCGGAGGTTGGGGATGCAACTGAGAACGCTTTGGCATGCGGTAGCAATTGGCAGCGCCTTCGCTGCGGCCCCTGTCGCCGCGCAGACGATCTATCCCATCAACCGTGCCGAAATCCTCGAGGGCTCGCGCTTCGACTTCAAGGTCGAGTTCCCGAACGCGCCGACCTCGGCCGATGTCGCGGTCACGATCAACGGCAAGCCGGCCGCCGAAATCTTCGGCAAGGCCACGACCTTCATGCAGAACGAGGAAGGCCAGAAGCATTCGGCGCTGTGGCTGCGTGGCGCGACGCTTCCGGCGGGCAATTATACCGTCGAGGCGAAGCAGGGAACCAACAAGGCGACGGTCAAATGGGAGGTCTTCGCCACCACCCAGCCGCGCCGCGCCAAGAACGTCATCCTCTTCATCGGTGACGGCATGTCGGTCGCCAACCGCACCGCGGCCCGCATTCTCTCCAAGGGCTGGGACGAAGGTCGCTACAATGGCGAGCTCGCCATGGACGACATGTCCAACATGGCGCTGATCTCGACCTCGGGCACGGACTCGATCGTGACCGACAGCGCCAATGCCGCCCATGCCTACACCACCGGCCATAAATCCTGCGTCAACGCACTCGGCGTCTACTGCGCCAAGAACGCCCTGACGCTCGACCATCCCAAGGTCGAGACCATCGCCGAGGTGATCAAGCGTCGCGGCAAGATGGCGATCGGCGTCGTCACCAACTCGGAAATCGAGGACGCGACCCCGGCTTCGATGGTGGCCCACACCCGCCGCCGCTCGGATTTCAACGACATCGTCAAGATGTTCCACGATGTGCAGCCCGACGTGATCATGGGCGGCGGCTCCCCGAACTTCCTGTCCAAGGCGACCCACGGTTCGAAGCGGACCGATGAGCTCGACTTCATCGCCAAGTTCAAGGAGGCGGGCTACACGCTCGCGACCACCAAGACGGAAATGAACGCGGCTGTCGCGGCCGGCTCGAAAAAGCTGCTCGGCCTCTACAACACCGGTAACATCGACGGCGCGTTCGATCTGCGGCTKACCAAGAAGGGCACGGTTTCGAAGTTCCCCGACCAGCCGGACGTGGTAGAGCAAACCAAGGCTGCGCTCGACATGCTCAAGGGCAACGAGGACGGTTTCTTCCTGATGGTCGAGTCGGCCCGCATCGACAAGTACAGCCATTCGCTCGACTGGGAGCGTTCGGTGTTCGATACGATCATGCTCGACAACGCGGTGAAGGTGGCGAAGGACTTCGCCGGCGACCGCAACGACACCCTGATCATCGTGGTGCCCGATCACGCCCATCCGATCTCGATCATCGGCACCTATGACGACGACCGTCCGGGCCAGCTCCTGCGCGACAAGCTCGGCGTCTACGCCGACTCCGTGCCGCCGAACTACGGCCCGCTCGACGTGGACGGCTACCCCACCAAGGTCGACACCTCGCGCCGCCTCGCAGTGGTCTATGGCAGCTATCCCGACACCTGCGACACCGGCCGCCCGGACATGACCGGCGAACGCGTGCCGGCGGTCAAGGGCCCGGATGGCAAGACCAATATCGCGAACGAGAAGGACTGCACCGGCCCGCTGGCCGCGCGCCGGACAGGCAACCTGCCCTTCGACGCCAATAGCGGCGTCCACTCCGCCGACGACGTGATCCTGACTGCGATGGGCCCGGGCGCCGAGAAGTTCCGCGGCCATAAGCCCAACACCTATGTCTTCCGCGTCATGGCGGAAGCACTGGCGCTGGGCGGCAAGTAAGTAAGGCGGCAAGTAGGCCGGCCATCCGCCGACAGGGACGAGCGATGCAACGGCAACGCCATGAGATGCTGACCACCCGCCGCGTGACCCTCACGGGTCTCGCGGTGGCCCTGCTTTGCAGGGATGTCCGAGCGGCGGAGCCGGCCACGATCGCCTTCGACGGCCTCTACAGATCCTTCGGCGTGCTCGGCTTCCAGTTTTCGGACCGCGTCACGGCCCTGCGCGGACAAGAGGTACGCCTGACCGGCTACATGGCGCCTCCGCTGAAGCCGGAAAGCCACTTCTTCGTGCTCACGCGCGAGCCGCTGGCGATCTGCCCGTTCTGCCAATCGGATGCCGACTGGCCAGTCGACATCGTCGTCGTCTTCATGAAGGAGATCACGCCAATGGTCAGCGCCGGTCGCAAGGTCGTCGTGTCGGGTCGGCTGGAGATAGGCTCGGCCACGGATCAGGAAACCGGCTTCGTCAGCCAGATCAGACTCGTCGATGCCCGCTTCACACTCGCCTGAGCGATCCGCCGCTCGGACATTGCGGCTTTCAAACGTGACACTCGACCATCGCGGCGGCGACGGGCGCCCTTTCCGCGTGCTGGACGTTCCCGAACTCACAGTGCCTTCCGGCGCTCATATMGGTTTGCGCGGCCCCTCAGGCTCCGGCAAGACCTCGCTTCTGCACCTGATTGCCGGGCTGATCGTGCCGAGCACAGGCAGGGTCTCATGGGGCGAGACGGAGATCTCCTCCCTGTCGCCCGGCAATCGCGACCGCTGGCGTCTCTCGACGCTCGGCTCCGTCTTCCAGGATTTCCACCTGATCCCGGAACTCGACATCCTTGGCAACATCACGCTGCCCACGACCTTCTCATCCTGGAGGGTTGGCCCGGCCGAGCGGGAGCATGCCAAGACCGTCGCCGCGCGCATGGGTCTCACTGATCTGCGCCGCCGGACAGGAGTACTTTCACGTGGCGAGCAGCAGCGGGTTGCGATTGCCCGCGCGGTCTGCCGGCAGCCTGCCATGATCCTCGCCGACGAACCCACGGCCAGTCTGGATGCGGCCCATGCCGATGAGGTGGGCGCCTTGCTGGTCGATGCGGCCGTTGAGGCCGGCGCCACCTTGATTTGCGCCACGCATGATGCCGCGCTCCTGGCGCGGATGAAGCATCGGCTCGACATCAAGGCCGCGTCTCCGATTGCGAAGCAGGCCGCATGAACCCCTTCGCAATGATCCTCGCCGATCTTCGCGCCCTGCGTTGGACGGCGGCCGCGATTGTCGTCCTGATAGCGCTGGCGGTTGCAGTCGGCGTGGCGATCGGCGCGCAGGAGCGGGCGCTGCGGCAGAGTTCGGCCGCCGCGGCGGATGACTTCGCCCTCCTCATCGGTGCGCCCGGCAGCCAGACCCAGTTGCTGATGTCGACGGTCTATCTGCAGCTCGACGCGATCCCGCTGATGGAGGGAAGCGTCCTGCAGTCGCTGGCCCGGGACGAGCGTGTCGCCGCCTTCGCGCCGATCGCCTTCGGCGACGTCACACGTGGCTATCCGATCATCGGCACGACCGCGGCCTTTGCCACGCGCTGGGGCCGCGTCACACCGAGCGAGGGGCGCCTCTTCGCCAGGGAACGCGAAGCCTTGATCGGCGCCGATGTCGACTATCGGCTCGGCGAGAGCATCACGCCGTCGCATGGTGTTGCCGGCCAGACTCATAAAGCGGGCGAGGAGGATGAGGACGAGGCCGGACACCGCCATGCCGGCCACGACTACACCATCGTCGGCCGCCTGCCGCCGCTCGGATCGCCCTGGGACCGCGCGATCCTGGTACCGATCGAGAGCGTCTGGGAGGTTCACGGGCTCGGCAATGGACACGCCGCAGGCACCGAGACGATCGGGCCGCCCTTCGATGGCGTGCCTGTGCCCGGCGTGCCCGCGATCGTCGTCAAGCCGCGCAGCGTGGCCGGGGCCTATGCCCTGCGCAGCCAGTATCGCCAGGGCGGGACGATGGCGTTCTTTCCCGCCGAAGTCCTGGTCGGGATCTATCGCTCGCTCGGCGACGCGCGTGGTGTGCTTGTCTTCGCTTCCACGCTGAATGCGACGCTGGTGCTGGCCTCGATCCTTCTGCTGCTGATTGCGGTGACCGGGCTGCGGCGGCGGCGCTACGCCGTATTGCGTGCCATGGGCGCATCCCGGCTCTACGTCCTGCTCGTGATCTGGCTCGGCATGGCCCTGCTGATGGCGCTCGGCTGTATCGCCGGGCTGTTGCTCGGTGGTGCTGCTGCCGGCGTCCTGTCAGGCCTGATCGAGGCGCAGACCGGCCTTCGCCTCACGATCGCACTGGACAAGCCTGAATTCCTGCAGATCGCCCTGCTGTTCGTCGTCGGCACCGTTCTCAGCCTGCTGCCGGCGATCGCCTCGTTCGCCAACCCGATCGCGTCGGGACTGCGCGACTGAAGCGTGGCGGCTCCCGCTTTGCTGGCGAAGGTCAAGGTCGAACGGCCGCGGCTGTTCATGGTGCCATTCCCAGCGGTTAGTGCTTGATTAACGAAACCATCCAACGATCGCAACGCAGGGTTGTCATCGGCAGCGATGAGCCTAACCTCTCGCCGCACCATGATGGCATTCGAGGATGGCGATCGATGGCGGTCAAAAACGCGATGATCAGGAATGCGTGACGAACGACCAGAGCGCCGCCGAAACCGCGCTCCCKAGTTCCCTGGCCGGCGCCCAATCGTGCTGAATTCGGAGGCCGATTACCTGCGTGCTTGTGCGCGTGCCGGTGAGATCCACGCCGCAGCCGCCCATAATCCGATGACGGACCTCGAGCTCGAACGGCTCGCACTGGCGATACTGACCTGGGAATTGAAACGGGGTGGAAGTGACGTCTAGGGACGACACTGCATGTTGTGCCCGGGCCATCGCGGCAATGAACTCACCCTTCCGAGGAGATTGGCCGCCGGTCTTGGAGAGGACTGCCCCCTGCCCCTGTGCCGCCCGGCACAGGCCCCGAACGCACGCATGGCCCGCAGGATCATTGCGTTCGGAGCACGCCTAGCTGTCGTTTCCAAGAAGGTTGTTCAGTCTTGTCCATGGCGACTTTCCGCCGAGGGCTGAGTGAGGGCGGGAGAGGTTGTAGTTGTCGGCCCATGGTCCGATGGCGGCGTGGCGCTCTGCCGAGCTCTGATAGGGTCTTGCATAGGCCCATTCGCGCAAGCTGGTCTGGATAAAGCGCTCGGCCTTGCCGTTGGTTCGCGGGGTGTAGGGCCGGGTGCGGACATGGCGGGCGCCGGCCTTTGCGAGCGCGGCTGCGAAGAGCTTCGAGCGATAGGCCGAGCCGTTATCGGTCATCACCCGTTCGACGGTGACGCCGAG
>NZ_JBFTKP010000063.1:0-21503 GCF_056396005.1 Allobosea sp. 05T439
AAGGAAGCGACCGTCAAGCGCTTCCACTATGACGATCATCGCCAGTTCGAGGCGCACCTCACAGACTTCGTTGCCGCCTACAATTTCGGCCGCCGGCTGAAGACCCTTAGGGGGCTCACACCCTACGAGTTCATCTGCAAATGCTGGACATCAGAGCCAGAACGATTCAGGCTCGATCCAATCCATCAAATGCCGGGACTGAACAGCTAGCGAGCCAATGGACTATCCCAGACGAGAAGCAGCAGCGCCTTGAGCTCGGTGAAACGCTCTGGCCCAAGTTCGATGCTCCACTCGCGCTCGATGTCGCGCAATATGACGACCATCTTCCGGAATGCGGCGTGTCCACGTTCGGTAAAGCGGATCTCCCGGGCGTTGCCGTCGCCCGGAACATCCGACCGGACGATATAGCCGAAGCCCTCCAGGCTCCGGAGCAGTTGGTTGATGGCTTGCTTGCTCATGCCGGCTCGCTCGGCGAGTGTGGCCGGGCGAACGTGGTCAGGACCGGGAAATTGCAACACCGCCATATGCGGCAGGCGCAACTCGTCAAAGCCAGCGGCGTTGAGCTCCTTGATGAGCCGCCGCTGGATTGCCTGGGCTGGAACGCGCAGCAAGGCGCCGATCAGCATGTCCTCGGTTCGCATCGGCAGGCCTTCTGAGATAGATCGTTGACTTTCGGTAAATGGCGTTTACCATCAAATGGTAAATGTAGTTTACCAAATGAGGTTTCGCAATGCCGCAGCCAGCCATAGGTCTCTGCATCAACCCTTCCGACGAAGCCATTGTGACCAGTGGGCTCGCGGTCCATTTCCTGCTGACCGGAGAGCATTCGAACGGCAGCATTGCGGCCTTTGAACTACTGGTCCCAGCGTCTCAGCGATTACCAGCTCCCGCGCACAGCCACGACCACTATGAAGAGACGATCTATGGCATCGACGGCGTCCTGACCTGGACGGTCGACGGGAAGCAGATCGATGTTGGGCTAGGGCAGGCACTGTGCATTCCGCGAGGCGCCGTTCATCGGTTTGATAACAATGGGAATCAGGACGCGAAGACACTTTGTGTGATTACGCCGGCCGCGATTGGACCGGAGTATTTCCGCGAGGTCTTCGCAGTGGCCAACGCGGCACACGGTGGTCCACCGGACCGGGCCAAGATAGTCGAAATCATGCGCCGTCACGGCCTTACGCCAGCAGTGCCCCAGATTTAGAGGCCAGGAGGATCAGCAGGCGCTGATTTTTTCCCTGCGGCGTCAGCCAGGGTATCCGCACCACAACCCTGCTCAGTCATCCCGAGACAGGCGGGATCAAAAGCCTCTGGCAGGGTCGCAGCGGTGTGGCCGCGAGGGACGAGCTCCAGAGCTTCGTTCCCAAGTCGAGCCCGTTTCGTGCAATGCCGTCCGCGTCGAAGCAGCAACCACCACGCGCTTTCGTTGGACCGAGCCGCTGGAAAGGCCCGCCGTTTCCGGCGGGCCTTATGAGGTCACTCGATGATCTGAACGATCTTTCGGGTCTTGGGTTCGACCAGCACCGGTTGATCGTTGATGACGGTGTAGCGATACTCGGTTTTGCCGTAACGAGCCGGCACMTCGTGGTAGGTGACGGTTTCGGGAAGAGTGGCCCCGACGACAACCTTCTCCTTGTAGGCCACTGACGGCACCTTCTGTTCCCTGACATTCGTGCGGAATTCAGTGCGATGGTCGGCGGCGATGCCGCCAACGATCGCGCCGCCCACGGCGCCACCAACACCCTCCAACCGCCGCACCTGCAGGCCCGCCAACATTGGCGGCTCCGACCGCTCCGGCCCCGGCACCGGCCGCGGCGCCGCCTGCAGAACCAGAACTAGACTGCGCAAACACTGCGGCTGGCGTAATGGCGAGCGCTGCAACAAGCAGAATCTTCTTGATCATGTCGACCTCCCAATGGCCCCCGGCGACCTGTAGAATGGCCTTCTAAGGCAGTGGTTCCATKGACGTTTGTTCAGAATTAGACTCGACTGCCAATGATACTGTTTAGAGTTTCTCTAACGTCGGCGCATGGGATATTCTTTGGTAATGGCGAGCACAGGGTCCCCCACTAAGTTGACGATCCGGACAGGGGTCGAAGCGGCTTCTGCGCGAGAGCACTTGCGACGGCTTAGGGACGCTGAAAGCGGATCGAACCATCAATCCGGGTCGGTGCACGAGCGGGAGAGGATCGCCCTCGAAGAAGCTTTGCGAGCGTTCAAGGCCTCGCGGCACCCAACGAAATTGTAGGGCCGCAATACTACCCCGCAGCTAACTGCCGTTATTTTTTATCGCGGGCACGGGTAGACGACGCACACTTTTCTTGGGGAATGTGCAGGTGGCTCTACCGGATTGAGCGCGGCTTCCCGTGATGAGTTGGCGTTGCTAAAAGGCTGCGGTTAGGGACTAGTCCTGCGCACACATCGCGTCGTCAATCTCCTGCTCGATCTCAAGGGCTAGCACGCGGCATTCCTCCGCGCGTACGCGGCCCGCTTGCGAATAGATTTTCGACCAATGGGCCGCCGCCTCGCACGCCAGATCATACTCTTCGAGCAGGTCCGGCAGTACCGAGATGCGGCCGCATCTAACCCGCAACTCCGTCGGTGCAGACATTAGATCAGTAGAACGCTGCGCAAGATACCTTCGTCGAAAATCACGGTATGACGAATCGTCAGTGCAGTCGAAAAATCTAAAGTCGCATGCCTCCGTCCACTGCGATCTCCGCACCATTGATATAATTTCCATCTGGCAAGCAGAGCAGAAGGGCAATACCTACGCAATCTTCTGGAACGCCTATTCGTCCGAGCGGAATACGCGCGATGGCTTGTTTTTCGCGGCCTTGTTGTGCGAGTATCGCGCGATTGCGGTCGGTGCGGATGGCACCGGGCTGGATGACGTTGAAGGTAACGTCTGCAGCCCGCGTGGTGCGAGCCAAATTCAAAATTATGTTTGTCTGCGCGGCCTTGGTGGCTGCGTAGTAGAGACAATCGTCGTTCGCCCTCATCTCCTGGACAGATCCAATTGCGATGACACGGCCAAAGTTCTGGGCACGCATGCCCGGCAGGAAGGCCTTCAAGAGGCGTGCGGTCGCGTGCAGATTGACCTCACTCTGCATGGTCAAAGCGTCGTCGCTCAAATTGTCGAGCGTCTGGCGGATTTCAGTTGAGGCGCATAACACAAGAATGTCGGGCGCGAGCGCTTGCGCTCTCAGTTCAACGACCATTCGCTCAACGGCATTGGGCTCGGCAAGATCAGCGATAAGCGATACGGCCTTAACATCGCCATCACCATCGCCGAGCCGACGGGCAACCGCGAGCGCCTCGTCGTCGCGGTCGTGGACCACGAGGCGAGCGCCTGCACCGGCGAGCGCCGTCGCGATCGCAAGTCCGATGCCGCGAGCCGCGCCGGTGACCAGCGCGACACGTCCTGAAAGCGCCCCTGCCATCAGCCGAGAAGAGGCTTCACGCGCTTGACCGCGTCGTCCATCGCCTGCTGCGGCGGCTTGATGCCTAGCACGGCGGCTTGCGTCTCCTCGATGAAGATGTCGTGGGCGCGGGCCTGCTCGTCGAAGGCCGGGAGATGGATGCGCGACGCCTTCAACGCCGCTGCCTCGTCGGCCGCATAAGGCATCGCGGCCTTCAGCGTCGGCTCGGCATAGGTCGAGATCCGCGTCGGTCCGTTGCCGTTCAGGGCCATCGCCATTGTGCCGGCCTTGGACGACAGGGCGCGGATCAACTCCCAGCTCAGCGGTTTCTGTTTGGCGTTCTTCGGGATCATCAGCGCCCAGAACTCGACCGTCGGAGCGAAGGCGACCTTGCCGGCGAGGTCCGCGGCCATTGGCGGCAGCAGCGATTTGAAGCGCCCGCCATATTTGCCCTTGCTCGGGTCGTTATAGGTCACCAGCCGCGCGAAGGGGTTGATCGTGATCGCGGCACGGCCCTGCTGCATCCAGCTGGTGATCTCCTCATTGTTCACCGTGGCGAAGTTCCGCGGCAGCACGCCGGCCTTGTAGAGCTCGGCCAGCACTGTCAGCGCCTTGACCATGCCGGGCTCGGCGGCGACCAGCTTGCCGTCCGGCGTCATGTAGTCGCCGCCGAGGCAGCGGGCGAGCGTCAGGAAGTTCGAGGCGAAGGCGGCGGTGAAGGCGAGGCCATAGACCTGCGTGCCGTCATCGCGCTTGAAGGTGAGCTTGCGCGCCGCCTCGATCAGCTCCTCGAACGTGGTCGGCAGCTTGACGCCACGCTCTTCCAGCAGCGCCTCGTTGTAGATCAGTGCGTTGGTGGCGTGGCGGACCGGGATGCCGTGCAGGGCGCCGTMCAGCTTCAGCGGCGCGACCAGGCCGGGCGCGAAGTCCTCCGGTGCCTCCAGCGCCGCCTCCTTCATCAACCCGTCCAGTGGCTCGAAGAGCCTGAGGTTGCGCGGCACCGCGCGGCCGTTGAGCAGGTAGCCGACGTCAATCGAGGTCTCGCCCAGCGTGACCTCGCGCAACAGCCGCTCATGGATGGCGTTGTTGTCGCCGAAGGTGACCCAGTTGACGCCGGCGCCGGCCTGATTGCGCCAGGCCTCCGTTGCGTCGCCGCCGGGACCGGTGGTGGCGCAGGTCTGGTGGACCCGGTKACCGAGCGCGGTCACCGTCTTGGCCTGGGCCAGGGATGGAAGGGCCGCGAGCGCAGCGGCGCCGGCGGTTCCGGTGAGCAGGGTACGTCGGGAAATGGCGTGCATGGTGTCTACCTCGGAACGTTCGGTTTCAGGCAGCGGCGGTCTGTTCGCTCAGGCGGATCTCGACGCCGGCGCGCTCACTGACCAGGCGCAGGATGCTCGTGAAGTCGTCGCGCGGGTATTGCTCGGTCGTCTCGTCGAGCAATTGGAGAACCGCAGCGCCGAGCGTAAGCGGCACGCCGATCTCTTCAGCGAGCTTGGTGGCGAGGCGCTGGTCCTTGCGCGCCAGGCGCGACATGAAGCCCGGCGAGAAATCACCCAGAAAGGCCTTGCCCGGCATCAGCTTGTGCAGCCAGGCGTTGTTGGTGCCAGTGCCGCCGCTGATCCTGACCATGAGGTCGAGCGGCAGGCCCGCCTTGAGGCCGATTGTCATAGCCTCGGCGATGGCGCTGACGATGCCGGCCGAGAGGAAGTTGTTGACGAGCTTCATCGCGGTGCCGTTGCCGAGCTCGCCGCAATGGGTGATCGTGTCGGCCATCCGGCGCAGCAGCGGCTCGACCTCCTGGAAGACGGCGAGATCGCCGCCGATCATCAGAGCGAGCGTGCCGGCACGGGCGTTCTCAACGCCACGCGCCACGGGGCTGTCGATCATCCGGATGCCACATGCCGCGAGGCGGGCACCGACGCGCCGGCTGGTGACCGGATCGATCGTGCTCATGTCGACATAGATCAAGCCGGGGCCAGCATTCGCCTCGATGCCGCCAGGACCCAGCGCCGTCTCCTCGACATCGGGAGCATCGGGCAGCATGGTGATGACCACGTCGCTCTGGCGCACGAGTTCGGCGATGGTCGCAGCGCGGTGGGCGCCGGCCTTTTCCGCTTCGGCGAGCGCGGCCTCGCTGAGATCGAAGACCGTCAGCGGATAGCCGCCACGCAGTACGTTGAGCGCCATCGGCAGGCCCATCGTGCCGATGCCGATGAAGCCGATTCTGGCGTTGGGAGACAAAGTGGCAGCCATCAGGATTTCACCATGGGTTCGACGCGGCGCTTGAGATCGGCAACGCCCTGCTCGGGCGTGACCTGGCCAAGGGCGACCGCCTGGACGGCCTGCGCGAGCGCATCGCCGGCCTCGACGGCGCGATCGAAAGCGGGCAGCGGCGGGCGGGCAACGGCCAGGACCTTTGCCTCGGCGGCGGCGTAGGGCACCGCATCCTTGACGCGCTGGTCGTCATAGGCGGAGGCCCGAACCGGGCCGTTGCCATTGAGGGCGCCCCGGATCACCGCCTCCTTCGCGGTCATCGCCTTGACAAGCGACCAGGCGAGCTCCTTGTTGCGCGAGTTCTTCGGGATGACGAACGACCAGAACTCTGTCGTGCCAACGATGGCCCCAGTGCCGAAATCGCGCGAGGCCGGCGGTGCGATCGCGCTGATCTTGCCGGGAAACTGGCTCTTCTGCGGGTCGTTGAAGGCGAAGTACCGGCCGAAGGCGAAATGGCACATCGCCGCCCGCCCGGCCTGCATCTGGGTGATGACCTCGTCCTGCTTGAGAGTTGCGAAATTGCGCGGCAGGGCGCGTGCGGCGTAGAGGTCGCGGAAGACCTCGAAGGTCTTCAGCATGCCGGCCTCGTTGGGAATGACCTTGAGGTCCTCGCTGATGAACGGCGCGTCCCAGGCGAGCGACAGCGTCACCATGTTGACGTAGCTGACGCCCTCCATCGCAAAGCCGCTGACCGGCACGCCGGCGGCGTTGGTGAACGTCGCCGCCTTGGCGATCTCGATCATCTCCTCGATCGTCTTCGGCGCCGCCGCGAGCTTGCGCTCTGCGAGGATGGCCTCGTTGACGTGCAGCCCGGTCGTGGCATGGCGGAACGGGATGCCGCGGATCGAACCGCCGACGCTCAGGGCCTTGACCATGCCGGGCGCGACTCCAGCGAAATCCTCGATCGGATCGGCCTTCTGGAGCGCATCCAGCGGCTCCATCAAACTGAGCACGCGAGGAACGGCGAGGGTGTTGACGACGAAGCCCAGATCGAAGCTCGTCTCGACCAGGCTGGCCTCGCGCAGCAGGCGCTCATGCAACGGCGCGACGTCGAAGGTCGACCAGTTGACGCCGGCGCCGGTCGCCCTCGACCAATCGCCGATGATGTCGCCGCCCTTGCCGCCTTCACCGGTCAGGACGTTACGGTGGACCCGGTGGCTGATGATGTTGAGCGACTTGGCCTGCGCCCGAACGAGGGCGGGCATGGCCAGAACAGGGAGCGCGAGCGCGGTCCCGGCAAGAAGCGCGCGGCGCGATGGCTGGTAAAGCTTGGTCATGGCGCCCCCCTAAGCCGGAAGCAGCGGCTGGACGCGCTTGACCAGTGAGGCCATCGCCTCCTCCGGCGTCTTCATGCCGAGCACGGCGGCCTCGGCCTCCTCCTTGAACAAGTCGCCGGCGCGGGCCGCCTCGTCGAAGGCCGGCAGCGGGATGCGCGCCACCTTGAGCACCTTCAGCTCCTCGGCGGCATAGGGCACGGTCGCGGCGAAGCTCGCGTCGGCATAGGTCGAGGCGCGGACCGGGCCGTTGCCGTTGAGGGCTGCGCCAAGCGTCGCCTGCTTCGAGGCCATCGCCTTGATGAAGCTCCAGGCCAGGTCCTTGCGCTTGGAGTTCTTGGGAATGCAGAGGCCCCAGAATTCGACCTTGGCGGGGGCGGCATCGTACTTGCCGGCCAGCGCCTTCGAGGCGGGCACGGCAATGGTCTTGATCTTGCCGGGGAATTTCGACTTCTGTGGATCGTTGTAGATGCGGTTGCGGCCCATGCTCTGCAGGCTCATCGCGGCCCGGCCGGTCTGCATCCAGACATTGACGTCCTCGGTGGAGAGCGTCGCGAAATTGCGCGGGAAGGCGCCGGCCTGGAAGAGCTCGCGCAGCAGCTTGATAGCGTTCAACATCGGCGGCTGGTCGGCGACGCATTTGTAGTTCGGCGTGATGAAGTCGCCATCCCAGGCGCGGGCGATGTCGATGACGTTTGGGTAGGTCACGCCGGGCATGCACAGGCCGACGACGGCAGTCCCGTCGGCCCTGCGATAGGTGCAGGCGCGGGCCATCTCGACCATTTCCTCGATCGTGGCCGGCGGTTTGGTGAAGCCCTTCTCGGCCAACAGTTCCTCGTTGTAGTGCAGCCCGGAGGAGGCGTGCCGGAAGGGGATGGCAACCTGCTTGCCCCCGACCTTCATGCCCTCCATCAGACCCGGGAAGATGTCGGAGGCGTCATCGAGCGGGTCGCGCTTCATGAAGTCGTCGAGCGGTTCGAACAGGCTCGCGGCGCGCGGCACGGCCTGGGTGTTGAGCAGGAACCCAACATCGACCGAGGTCTCGCCCAGACTAGCCTCGCGGAATAGGCGCTCTTGCAGGGGGCCGGTATCGAAGGTGGTCCATTGCACCGTGGTGCCGTTCTTGTCGCACCAGGGCTTGGTGATGTCGCCGCCCTGCGCGCCCGTCGCGACCGTCTGCATGACGCGATGCGCGAAGAGGTTGAGCGGCGCCGTCTGCGCCAGCGCGGCTGCGCTGTCGAGCCCGACGAAACTCAGCCCGATGAAGCCTCCGAGGACCTGCCTACGGTCCAGCCCTGTCCCTGTTGTCACTGTTGTCTTCCTCCCGGATTGTCGCGATTTCCGCGATGGCGGCTTCAGCCGCTTCGAAATGCTTGCTCATGGCTCGCTCAGCCCATTCGCCGTCACCAGCGCGAATGGCCTCGACGACCTCAACATGGCGCTCGTAGGTCTCGCGCCAGTCACCGGTGTTGCGGGTGCTGCGCGAGTTGAACAGCTCCATGATCTCCCGGTTCAACGGGCGCAGCGCCCGGATCTGCAGGTCGAGCAGGGTGTTGCAGGCCGAGGCGGCGATGGCCTCGTGGAAGTCGAGATCGGCCTCGATCCAGCGCGGCACGTCGGCCCAGGAGGTCTCGAGCCGCTTCAGGATCTCGGTCAGCTTGACGACATCGGCCTCGGAGCGACGCTCGGCGCTGTAACGGGCGATTGGCGGCTCGAGCACGCGGCGCAATTCGACGGCCTCCGTGAGGCCGGTCTTGCTGCCGCGTACGGCAAACCGGAAGAAGCGGTCGAGAGGGGCGGCGTCGAGCGCCTGCACGCGCGTCGGCTTGCCCTGCTGGATATGGACGACGCCCATGGCCGCGAGCTGGCGGATGGCTTCGCGCGCGATTGGCTTGCTGACGCCGAAGGAGGCGGCCATGCGCGCCTCCGAGGGCAGCACGTCGCCGGGCTTGAGGCGGCCGTCGTGGATCGCTTGCGTGATGCGCTGGATCAGGGCGTCGCCGAGCCGCGTCGGCACGACGTCGACGTCGGCGAACGGATCATCCTCGATAAGGGCCGCGGCGGGATCGGTCATTCACAAGCTCCAAGGACATGATTGACAGATGCCAGCCAAGTTGGCAACTGTGCAGCCTATATGATAAGTTACCGTCCTGGGGAGGACGCATCGTTATGCCGGCTCGCAGCATCTCGCAGATCGTTGCCTATCCGCTGCGCGCCGTGCTGGCCAAGGCCCAGCGCACCTCGCAGGGCGACTATCCCGCCATCGAGGTCGTCGTCGTCGAAGTCACGACCAGCGACGGCATCACGGGCTTCGGCGAGGGGCTGTGCAGGCGCGGCGCAGCCGGCTATGCGCGCTTTATCGAGGAGGCGTTCATCCCCCGCCTGATCGGCAAGGACCCGGCCGACCGGCGCGCCCTGTGGAAGCTGATGCGCGGCGCGCTCTCGGGCCAGCCCGGCGGGCAGATCGTCGAGGCCATCTCGGCCATCGACATCGCGCTCTGGGACATCGCCGGCAAAGCGGCGGGGGTACCGATCCACAAGCTGCTCGGCGGCATGGGCCGAACCCACGTTCCGGCCTATGCGTCCTCGATCAACTGGCTCGACGACGCCACGGTCGAGGGCGAGGTCGCGGCTGCACTCAAGGCGGGGTTCCGCGAGATCAAGGTCAAGCTCGGCCACCCCATCAAGGACGCGATCGCGCGGGCCAAGTTCATCCGCAAGCTCGCCGGCGACGAGATCGCGCTCTATGTCGATGCCAACTGGGCCTATGACGTCGACGACGCGCTGGTCGTCGGGCGGGCGCTGGCAGATCTAGGCTATGGTTTCTTCGAGGAGCCGATCGCACCGCATGACCGTGCCGGCTATCGCCGCCTCGCCCAGCACCTGCCGATCCGCCTTGCGGCTGGCGAGAGCGACTACGTCGCATCCGAGGCGTTGGCGATGCTCCAGGATCGCTCGCTCGGGCTGATCCAGCCCGACGTCTCGCGCTCGGGCGGCATCACCGAGACCTGGCGCATCGCTGAACTCGCCGCGAGTTTCAACACGGCCTATGCCCCCCATGTCGGCTGGTCCGGTGCGATCTGCGTCGCCGCCAGCCTTCAACTGGCCGCGGCGGCCGAGACGCTGCGTACCTTCGAGTGCATGGTATACGCCAACCCACTGCGCGATTCCTTCACGCATCCGGTCGTCGGCGAAGGCAGCCAGCTCGTCGACGGACAGCTCCTCGTTCCACAGGGGCCGGGCCTGGGTATCGAAATCGACCGCGACATGCTCGCGCGGCATCGGATCGCTTGAGCGATGCAGCAGCGCTCGCGCCTTACCGCCTTCGCATTGGTCTGGCCGGTCCAGATGATGGTCGGCGGCATCATCTTCCTGCCGGCGATCTATGTGTTCTGGCTCAGCCTGAACCAGTCCTCCTTCGGGCAGGCGGCCACCTTCGTCGGCCTCGCCAACTACGCCAAGGTGCTGAGCGACCTCTATTTCTGGCGGGCGCTGGTCAACACGGTGATCGTCGTTGCCGTCGTCGTCCATGTCGAGCTGCTACTCGGCCTGCTAATGGCCCTGTTCTTCGCCTCCGGCATCCCCTTGCGCGCGCTGATGCTGGCTGTGGTGCTCGCGCCCTATGCCGTCTCCGAGGTCTCGGCGGTGGTGATGTGGCGCTACCTGTTCGAGCCCGATGTCGGGATGATGAGCCAGCTTCTCGGCGCCATCGGCCTGCCGCCAATCGAATGGTCGGTGAATCCGAGCCACGGCCTGCTGATGGTCTGCCTCCTCTCGATCTGGCTGCACCTGCCCTTCAGCTTCGTCATCCTGTACGCCGCCCGCCTCGCCATCCCCGGCGAGCTCTACGAGGCCGGCGCGATCGATGGCGCCTCGGGCTGGATGGCATTCCGCCGCATCACATTGCCGCTGCTGATGCCAGCGTTGCTGATCGCCGCGCTGTTTCGCTACATCTTCGCCTTCCGGCTGTTCTCGGAGGTCTGGCTGATGACCGGCGGCGGGCCTGCCCGCACCACCGAGGTGATGGCCGTCTACCTCTATCTCGAGGCCTTCCGGTACAACTCCTTCGGCGCCGCAGCCGCCACCGGCTGGCTGCTCGTGCTCGCGTCGCTCCTGCTCGCGCTGGTTTACCTGCGCGGGCTCTACAGGGAGATGTTCGGCAAGCATGCGTAAGCGCTCCCCCCTCATCACACTGTTGAAATTCCTCGGCGTCCTCATCATCGCGGCCTGGTCGCTGGTGCCGATCACACTGATCGTGATGTCGTCCTTCAAGGCCGACCGCGATATCTTCTCGGCCGCCTCGCGCTTCAAGTTCGAGCCGACGCTGGCGAACTACGCCATGCTGTGGAGCCGCTGGGGCGACTTCTTCACCGGGCTGTGGAACAGCTTCATCGTGACCACGGGGGCCACCGTGCTCGCCGTCTCGGTCTCGCTGCTCGCCGGCTACGCCTACTCGCGCCATGCCAGCAGGACGCTGCAAGCGAGCGCCTTCTTCCTGATCTTCATCAGGTTGATACCGCCGATCGTGATCACGCTGCCGCTATTCCCGGTGGTGAACTGGCTCAAGCTCAACGACACGCATTTCATCCTGATCCTGCTCTACGCGACCTTCTTCGTCTCGCTCGGCACGATCGTGATGCGGACCTTCATCGACCAGATCCCGCGCGAGCTCGACGAATCCGCGATGATCGACGGCGCCTCGCAATTCCAGATCATCCGGCGAGTGATCTTCCCGCTGGCGGCCCAGGGCATGCTCGCGGTCGCGGTCTTCGTTATCGTCTACGCGTGGAACGAATTCCTCTTCGCTTTCATCTTCACCACCACCAGGGCCAAGACCGCGCCTCTGGTCGTTGCGGAGATGATCGGCGCGGTCGAGGGCGTGGAATGGGGGGTGCTCTTCGCCGCCTCCGCCATCCAGCTCCTGCCCGTGCTCGCCTTCGTCATCCTCATGCAGAAACATCTCGTCGCCGGGCTTACGGCCGGCGCGGTGAAAGGATAGTCATGACCCAACTCGACGATATGCGCCGCGCCATCCGCGAGGCCGACCCGCAGCTCAGTCGTTTCGACCCCCTGCCGCGCATCATCTGCCTCGACGATTTCGATCGCGGCATGTGCGGCTGGACTCAGCTCGTCGGCAATTACGAGATCTCGCTCGACCAGATGCTCCCCGGCTACGCCCAGCACTCGCATGCGATGCTTTCGACACTGCCCAATTGGGACTTTGGCTCGCATGGCGGCGTCGATGGCTCCTATGCGCTGAAGCTCGCGACAAGGGCTAGGGCGGGCGCGCAGAACGTCACACTGAAGCGCCTGACCTTCCGCAAGGCCGGCCCGATCCGGATGGAGTGTTATTTCACCTTCAAGCCCGAGGCTAACGAGCTGCAGCTGATGGAGACAGATGTCCGCTCCTTCGGCTTCCTTTACGACCTCCAGGTGGGCGATCAGGCCGGAGCAGGCGGTCAGCGCGTAATGCCGCACTTACGTTTCCTCAACGCACAAGACGGCAAGCACCTCCAGAAATGGCAGTTCAAGCGCAAGACCACTGAAATCTTACCGATCGGCAATGTCGGCAAAACGATCTCGCACTACCACCTCGCGCCAACCGATTGGGAAGACCTGCCCGGCGGCGAGCAGAAGCTTTGCTACAACGAGATTCCGACAAAGATTAACTGGCACTATTTACGATTTGATTTCGATCTCGCCACGATGCAGGCGACCGGATTCCAAGTGAACGACCGTAAATTTGATCTCTCGACTTTCGAGCCAATCCGCATTCCGGCCATGAAGAATCTTTGGTGCATGCTCAACCTCTGCTTCTTCGCTGAGACGGACACCGACAAGCGCGCTTTCGCATATCTCGACTCCGTCTGCCTTTCGGGAGATTTCTAATGCTGCCTGAAAACCTCACTGCCGTCGTMGCCCGCAACGAGATCTGGACCGGAGACAGCGCGACGGAGCCTTACGAAGCCGGCTGGGCCAAGGAGGTTGTCGTCTTCGTTCGGGCGTTGAAAGAGCCGATCGGAGCGCTGCCGAAAGCGCGCATCGAGATTTCGGCGGACGGGATGCATTGGGCGCCGGAAGGCTCGGAATTCGAGCTGCCGGCGGCGAAAGATGCGGTGACATTCCAGCGAGTCGCCCATTTCGGGAATTTCCTACGCGTGGCCGTGACGCTACAGGAAGGCGTCGAGATTGCGGTGTTGGTGACATTTCATTTGAAAGCTTAAAGATACAATTGCGCAGCAAGCAATATTGTGATTGATGAGAAACGCGTGAATTGGGTTACTACCTAATACTTTATAGAATAGAACGCCATCTAGCAAAGTCGTCAAATCACGGGCGGCTTTGCTAACCATCTGTGAAACACCCACTGTCAGGCGCGATGGGTGCATCAATGCGGCTTTGGCTTCGCGCTCAAGAGTCTACGACCTAACCAGCGACTGCCGCCTCGCAAACCGCAGAATCACACCCAGCGATGCCGCGAGAGGTATCGCCAACAGCCTTGGCATGAGAATAGAAGAGGTGCTCGTTGCATCCATTCTGATAGCCACTCCTCTCCCCGTCCTCAAACCGACAATTGATGATGTTGGGTCCGCAAGGCCCGTGACGATTGGGCTGGGCAGCGAGCCGAAGGCGCTCGGCATAGCCCCCCCGACATTTGCGACGAAGAACCGTTCGCCAACTTAACCGTAATTGGAGATGTTGGGCCAGTTGCGTTGCCCGGACGCACAAACACGTTACTATTACGTTAAGGAAATTATCGAGTTGCCGCGCGGATCGAGCCCAGCCGCGCGTTTTCAATCCAGTGGCGGGCGTTAACAGGTGAAGTCATGAATACGCTGCTCGCACTCCCTGTGGCCGCCCTGATTGGCCTCGCCGGTCTCGTCTTCACCGCCAGTGACGCTGAAGCCCAGCGCCGTGGAGTCGGTGCAGGCGGTGGTTACCGAGGTGGTGCGGTGGGTATTGGTTCCCGCGCTGGATACCGTGCCGCTGCCGTTGGCGGTGGCTACCGAGGTGGATATGGTGGCGCGTACCGTGCCGGATACCGTGGAGCCTACCGTGGGGCGGCATACCGTGGCGGTTACTACGGCAATCGTTACTACGGTGGCCGGGCGCTCGCAGCAGGCGTCGGACTCGCAGCAGGTGCTGCCTATTACGGCAACGGTTATGGCTACGGCTCTGGCTATGGCTACGCCGCGCCCGCCGCCTACGGCTACGGTTCTGGCTATGCCACTCCCGCCGCCTACGGCTACAATGTCAATGGCGTCTATAGCGACGCTCCCTATGCCACCACCACGTATTCCGGCAGTGCATGTAATTGCAATCAGGGAACCGTGAGCGGCTATTCGCAGCCCGTCTACTACGGCACGCCGGCCTCAACTTACTATGGCGGCGGCGGCTACTACGGGGGAGGCTACTATGGCCGCGGATACTATGGCAGACCTGTCCTTCGTGCGGGCATTCGCCGCGCCGCATATTACAATAACCGACCAGTTGTTGGGCACTACGGTAGGCGCTGGTAAATCTCCAGCCCCAACAGGCATCAGCGCACTCGTCGCGCTCCTTGTTTGAGCGGAATAGACGTAGCTCAGCGGTGGGATGCTGGTCATGTGCATCCAAGCATGAGAGCACGGTAAGAGGTTCGACCGCGATGTTGAGCCTCTGGTGCCGTCAACTCCACTCGCGCCCCGCCATTCATTGCCGCAGCTTCGTCCGTCGGCATTTTCCGCCAGCCCTCACGGCCTTGGCCAGTGCGCGCTTCTGCCCGACGATGACGACCAGCCGCTTGCCCCGCGTCACGCCCGTGTAGGGGAGGTTGCGGGCCAGCATCATGTAGTGCTGGGTCGCGACCGGGATGACGACGGCGGGGCAGGTTCGCGACCGATCCCGACGTCTTTGAAGGGCGTCGGGGAGCAGTTACAGGGGCAGGCAACACGGGCCTCCGATGTGCCAATAGCAGAAGCCGGTTCTGCTTCGCCCGCCAGCCATGCCGCAGTCACGCGTGTGTCGCCGAAGGAGTGGGCGGCGAAGCGAGTTCGTGGAGTATGGTGACTAGCTCAGTGTGAACAGGCGATGTCCGATCACTGAACACCTCGATTGGATTTGCTTAAGTGAGCCGGTTGATACGTGTGAGCAGGCGAATGCGCTGACGGAGGGTAAGTTTGGCTTCGGACGAGCGCCCGATGCTGCTAGGTGGCGGCCCAATCCTCGACATTCTGACCGGCCAAGCCTAGAAGCCGCCTGCCGTGCACGGAAGGGCGCCCCTCCATGAAACTCCGCCCCGACACGCTGGCGATGACCGCCGTCCTCGCCATGCTGACGGCGCTCGGCCCGCTCTCGACCGATTTCTACCTGCCCTCGCTGCCCGACATCGTCCGGGTGATGCAGACCGACATCGCCGGCGCGCAGGCGACGCTGTCGGTCTTCCTGTTCGGCTTCGCCGGCGGCCAGATCTTCTGGGGACCACTCTCCGACCGGGTCGGCCGCAGGCCGGTGCTGCTGGTGGGGCTCGGCATCTTCATGGTGTCGACATTGGCCTGCGCCTTCGCGCCCTCGATCGAGGCCCTGACCATCGCCCGCGCGGTCCAGGCGCTGGGCGCGTCGGGACCGATCGTGCTCAGCCGCGCCATGGTGCGCGATCTCTATGAGGGGCCGCGTGCCGGCCGCGAACTGGCCCGCATGGGGATGATCATGGGGCTGGTGCCGGCGATTGCGCCGGTGCTCGGCGGGGTGCTGCAGCAGGCCTTCGGCTGGCGCTCGACCTTCGTCGCCACGCTGGCCTTCGCCGCTGCCGTGGTGGCGATGGTGACGTTTCTTCTGCCCGAGACGATCCGGAACCGCTCGCGCGAGCCGCTCTCGCTGGGCTCCATCATCCGCGGCTTCGGCACGCTTTTCGCGAGTCGTGCCTTCCGCGTTTATGTCGCGCTGACGGCGCTGGCCTACGGCGGGCTCTTCGCCTTCATCTCCGGCTCGTCCTTCATACTGATCGGCATCCATGGTCTGACGCCGGTCCAGTATGGCCTGTCCTTCAGCCTCGTCGTGCTTGGCTTCATTCTCGGCACGATCCTCGCGCAGCGTCTGGTCGCCCGCCGTGGCATGGACGGTGTCATCGCGCTCGGCGTGCGGTGCCTCGCCGGCGGAGGCCTTGCCATGCTGGTCTGCGTCGCTGGCGATTTCGGTGGCGTGGCCGGCGTTGTGCTGCCGATGGCGCTCTACACCTGTGGTGTCGGCCTCACGATGCCGCAGGCCCAGGCCTCGGCGATGATGCCCTTCCCGGATAGCGCCGGCGCGGCCTCATCCTTCACTGGGATTTGCCAGATGTTGTTCTCGGCCTGCGTCGGCCTCCTCGTCGGACATGCGCTGAAGAGCGGCGCGCTGCCGTTGCCGCTGGTGATGTCGGCGATCGGCGTCGCCGCGCTCGTGCTGTTCAGGGCGAGCGCCGCCGTGCGGGCGGCCAGGATCTAGCGGTCAGCCGTAACGCCCATCACTCGTCCGGTCCTAGTGAAATTAATTGCACATCATCGTGGAAAAAAACCCGCAGTGCCGCGGCCACACGCTGGCTTCTACGGGGTTTCAATCACCCGGACTTCCCTCGGGAGGCCACCGGGGTGCCAGTTGGACTATCCGCTACTGCGGCTCCTCCGGCCGTCGAAGCGGGTCATGGAAAGATCTTGCAAGGCCCTATGGTGCTCCCGGTAAGCAACCTGGTCAAGAAATGACAGGATCAGCGTTCATAGGCGCTCGGATGGATCTCGCCGGCCTTGATGCGGGCAATGATGCCGTCCGCGTAGTCGGACACCCTGTCCCACAGCGCTGGTAATGCTCGTTCATGCCTCGCTCCGTCGGAAGAAGCGGATGGCTGCGCGGAGGGCCACTCGTGGCGGCAATGACGAGGCGAAGGCATTTGGTCGCGGCGATGCTGGTGGGCTTGCTCCTTTAGCGCAGGGCGGTCGCAGCCCGCTCGATCTCTGCCTTGTACGTGGCGCAGAACTGCGTCGGGCCGGCTGTCGACTCGGCCAGCACCCCGTCTCTCGCGGCCTCCATCGCGCTTCGCGGACGGTTGGGATCTGTTGCTTCGCCCTCGCGAGAACGCCGGTGGGCAGTGATGTGCACTTGTCATGATAGGCCGTGACAAGCGCGATGCCGCGCGCGGCCCACTGGTTGGTCGCGACTGCGCGATCGATCTGATCATTGCCGACATCCGCGAGGAGCTGCGCGGCCGCCCCTATGACCTGGTCGCGGTCGCCGGGGGCTGGCAGCACCGGACGCGCGGCGCCTTCGGGCCGGCAATCCGGGCGGTCTCGGCAGCGCCGCAAGCGACCGCCGGCCTGTCACCGAGCGAGATGCTGTTCCTGTCCGGGATCGCTTATCTGCAGCCGATCACCCGCAGCGAGCTMGGCAAGGTCTTTGGCAAGGAGATGAGCCGCGACAGCGTTGCGGCGCTAAAACGCGCCGGCGTGATCACGGCCGGACCGCGCAGCCCGGAACCGGGGGCGCCCTATACCTATGTCACGACCGACACATTCCTGTCGGTCTTCGGTCTCGCCAGCCTGCGCGACCTGCCGGACCTGGAAAAGCTCGAGGATGCCGGCCTGCTCTCGAAGGACACGCTGTTGGTTGAGGAGATTCCGAGGGGTGGCGGCGACGAAGGGGAGGGCGACACGGAACGCGACGACCTCCCATTTGATGATCCGGATCCGGCGGATGGAACTGAGCCTCGGCTCTGAACCGAGATCGCACAGCCGTCCCGGCCACGCCCCGAGTCGCGGAGATTATCCGCGGATAGTGGATAGAATCTAACGTTAGGTACCCGGCCACAATCGTCCAAGGTCACTCCCCGCCCCGCTAGATCGAGCAGGGAGCGTGCTGTCTCAGGCAACGGTGTCAGCAAGGTCCTTGGCAACTTTGAATTTCACGACCGTCTTGGCCGGAACATCGATCATCGCCCCAGTCGAGGGGTTGCGGGCTTGACGGGCATCGCGTTTCGCCGCGGAGAGCTTGCCGACCCCGCCTAGAGTGACATCGTCACCTTCGTTGAGCGTCTTCGATACGACAGCGGCCAGAGAGGTGAGGATCGCTCCGACATCAGCCTTCGACTTATTGGTCTCTTCGGCAATGGCTGCAATGAGTTCGTTCTTAGTCATCGGAAATCCATCTAAGTTCGGGAATCCCGACATAGTCCGGCAATACCGATATGCAAGAGGAGGAAAGCCGGCCCCTGGTGACGTGTGTCGGTGGCTCTAAACGTTCGCCTTAGCCAAGACCTTGTCGTTCCATGGATGATTTAGAGACTACAATAGAGAAAAGCTGCAAGAAATAGCTCTGCATTTTTGGAGGCGGAAGCTTCGGTGCTTCGGATTATGCGCCAGCGCCGGAGGGGGGACCGTGCCGCGGCATCGCAGCACTGAGTTTCGCCTCCGCCAAGAGAGCTCCGCGGTCATTGCGCCAGCGCCATTCACCCTCGGCTGCATAATTTATCGTGCGAAGAGTTGAATACCTCGTACCGATCGCTGAACTGGCGATCTTCGCAGCGAGTACTGCTTCAGGGGCTCGGACGCCGATTTTGCCAAGAAAAGTCACGGCATTAAGTTCCGAGGGCTCCCACCAATCTGCAATTACGCCGAACACGGCCAAACGTCCGTTGTGGGCAAATCGATGTTCCTTGAGGATTTGCGCCTGTTCGGCCTGCATCAGCGTCGGGACTTCTTCCCACACGCCGTCCATTACGGCGATGGCGACGTGTTTCTGGTTGGAGCCGATGACCTTGAACGTAGAGTATCGCCCTGTCTCCGCCGGTGCGAACGTGGAATAGGGCCTGGTTCGAAAAGCGTAGACCGTCCCCGCCGGTGGTAGGCCCTCGTGCGAGGGGGCAGCGACAGGTTCATCCGTGTCGGCGAGTGTGCGCAGGCATGATGTCGCGACCATGGGCATCCTCCGACGGCAGCGTGCCAGAAGGTTGCAACGTCCGCCATGGCCCTGTGGGCTAAATTCACAGTCAGCGGAAGTCCCGCGTCTTGACCCTGATCGGATCAAGTTCGAGGGCTGGATGTGGCATTTTGCATGGAACCGTATCTGCGCGAAACGATCTGTAATGCTTCATCCGGCAGCAGTCGCTGAATTCCCTTCGACCCAGCTGGTCGACACCGCCAAGCTGCGCTGGCGGATCGAGCGAGACCATCAGGAGCTCAAGCAGGAGCTGGGCCTGGGTCACTACGAAGGCCGAGCTTGGCGGGGTTTCCACCACCACGCCAGTCTCTGTATCGCCGCCTACGGCTTCCTGGTCGCTCTGAGGAGACGATTCCCCCCTCAGCTCCAGCTCGCGCCCAGGGCCGCCAAACACCTGGCCTTCCCGACGGTTATCGACCGCGGGGATCCTCCCGGTCCGTACCGAGCGGCATGTCCCGACCTCGATCCCGATCCTCAGGCGACGCCTGACCGTGGCCATGGCCAACCGTCTGCAACGATGTCCATGCTGCACAAGTTCCATGGACGCTCAGCGACAGACACGCAATTTATGACGCAGTAAGATTAGAAGCGGCTCCCATTTTTCCGCATCGGCAGGGCGAGTTGGCCGAGCCGGATCAGCAGAGGGAGCGCACTGGGTCACTGCGCCTGACCGTGAGGCGCGGAGGTGGCCAAGAGCAAGTCGTCGATTGCCTTCTTGAGGGATAGGAGCCCTTCACGGCTACTCTGAAGCTGGCACGAAACGACCGGGACGATGGGGACGGTCTGGTCGCGCATCACGGTGGGGCGACTGGTAATCAAAACGATGCTGTAGAGGCCKTTCCCGTGCAGGAGGCCGCCGACGCCGTCGAAGGCTATCGTCGCTGCCCCATAGTCGACGGCGGCAGGCCTTGAGGTCTCCTCGGATGTGGCCAAAATCTAACCCCTTCCCCCTTATCGGAATATTGCCTGACCCTGCCTCACGGCTAGGATTGCAACCGCGGTCCTGAAGGCCAAGCTCGGGGCGCGCGACAATGCGCGCGACAAACGTCTTGACGGTCACACCAAAATTAGAAGCGGCGGCTTGGCCCGCGACGAGCATCATCCCGCCAGCCACAAGTGCGCGCATCCAAGTCTCCCCCTTTGGCGAGTGTGCGGACTAACAGGTGTTTCGGGAAGGGGCTAAAGGGCGCGCCTTTCGCTAGACCGACGTCCTATGAACGAGGGTTGCCCTGCCCGTGGAATGGAGGGACCCACGTGTTGGTGGCTCTCCTTTCATCCTATTGGGTGGCTCCCCAATCAAATTGATGGCGGGCTCCTGAAGCGATTGAATATTCGAGATACGCAGGGTCACGCAGGACGCCGATTCAGGGGGCAAATTGGATGCCTATTCACAGCAGGGTGGGCTCTCCATCATATCGTCCGTAGCTGTCTTTGGTTGATAAAGGCCTCGTACGCTAAGGTCGAACGAAACATGAACGAAATCTCCTTGTGTCTCGCGACTTCCGCGGCAGGGCGTCTGATCCCAGTGGATAACCGTGCCAGCTCGGCAACATTCACCGGTAGTTGGTGCTGCGTGCGGGGTTGAGCAGTGGCAAGGCGCAAGATTCTCAAAGCTCAGGATCGACGGGAGCTTTTAGACATTCCTGCCGATGAGGACAGCCTGATCCGACGACGGCGGTCGATTGCACGGCGCGCAATTGTCGCGTGACCTATTGTGAAGCCAGCGCTCGACCCATTCGGCAGATATTGCCAATAACCGTTCATTAATAACATGAGATTTAGCTGAGAATACCGAATCGTAGGCTATCTGTATTCACGAACCTGTACGGAGGTAGTGGATGACGGGGCGCGACTACTTAACGACTGACCCAGCACTGGCTGAATTTTTGTTGCACCCGGTTTCCGTCAGCGTGGGCGCGCCACGACTTGCAACGACTGCCGAGCGGATTATTCAATCTCCCCAATGGATGAAGCGCCGGCGCGTGCATGAGACGACGCGGCTCTTAGCTTGGCTTTCAGCCATTGTTGCTAGCGCAGTCTGGCTCTCGGCACCGCCCGCCTACGCTCAATCCGCGTGCATAGGGTTTAGTGGAAACGGAGGGGTTACCCAGATTGGCCCGCCTCCATGTACCGTCGGCAATATCCTTGTCGGCTTCGGGACGGCGATCACCGCCACGCTTGGTGCCAATGTGACCGCGAACGGTTCGGTGACGGCCCGGGGGTTCGGGACCGGAATTGATGCCGGCACCAATTCGATCGTCATATTGAACGGTCCGGTGACAGCGAGTGGCCTGGGGTTGGGTGCCAGCAGCGGAGCACGGATCGAGGCCAACGGAATCGTGTTGAGCAATGACGGCGGTGGCGGAGCCATCGCCATGCAGGCCAACGGCGGGACCATCATCGCACGCGCCGTTACTGTGAATTGGCCCAATGGCGGTGGTCAAAGTCTCGTGCAGGCCCTGGCCGGAGGGCTGATCGAGTTTACGTCCGGCTCCTCGATCAACAATCCCAATGGCGGTATCCCGTCCGCCTTGCTCGCTGACGGCGCGGGCAGCCGCATCATTGCCGATGGCCTGCTCGTTTTCAT
>NZ_JBFTKP010000064.1:0-21494 GCF_056396005.1 Allobosea sp. 05T439
GACAATGCGCTGCCGAGCACCGGGATACTGCGCTTGATCTCGTTCTCGAGCCGGCCATAGCCGAAGGCAGCGGCAAGATTGACCGGCCCGAGCCGGGTCGTGCCGTAGAGGCCGGCCTGGAAGACATCGGCCTCGGCCTTGCCGAGACCGCCGGCGAGCGAGGACCGGGCGCTGCCGCCGGAGACCGCAAAGCCCGCAACCGTGCCGGGCATGATCCGAAAATCGGCGCCGACGGCGAGATGGGCATCGTCGAGATCGCTCTTGGCCGAGCCGACCCTGGTCGATCCGTCGGTGCGGCCGACCGAGCCGAAGGCTGCGCCCCAGACGGTGTATGGCGGCGGATCGAGGAAAGCCGGCGCGGTCGGTGCGTCGGCGCCCTTGCGGACGAGGCCGGAGAAGGAGGCTTCGCCGGGAGCAGCCCCCGCGCTGCCGCGGCCCGCCGCGAAGGGATCGAGCATCGCACGCAGGAACTGGTCGGCGGCCGAGACCGCCATTGCCGGCGCTGCGGTATGCGCCTCGCCCGAAAGCTGGTTCACCGCCCCGGGGATTGCTGCGGCCGGCAGGTTGTAGATGCCGAACAGCGCCGACGGATCGGCTCCGCCCGCCACCGCCCGATCGAGGCCTGCGGCAACCGAAAAGGCGTTCAAGAGCGATGCGACGAAGCCGGCCAGCGGCTTTGGCGCAAGGGTCAGCATCACGTCGTTTGCGGTATAGGCCAGGCTGGTGGCGATGCCGGCTCCGAAGGGGCCGGTCGAATCGAGCGTGCCGAAGCGCGTCCCGCCGAGCCCGCCTTGCGCCGAGAGCAGCGTATAGCGCGTCGTGAAGGAATAGGGGCCGCCAAGTGCCACCAACCTGAGCGTCCCTGCGAGGCTCGCGGTGCCCGTGACATTGACCCGGTCTGCGACCGCGCCCTGGATCTCGGCCTCATAGACCGAGCCCGCGCCCATTGTCAGGGTGCCGTTGACCGTCAGCGTTCCCGGCGAATTGCCCGGCGCCAGCGTGCCGTTCACCACCGTCGAGGGCAACTGACCGGACCCGCCGAGCCGCGCACCCGCCGCAACGGTCAGCCCCGAAGAGGCCGCTAGCGATCCGTTCACGATCAACGAACCGCCGTTCACCGTCGTCGTCCCACGGAAGGTGTTTATGCCGCTCAGGGTCGTGGTCCCGCTTTCATGCAGGATCGCTCCAGTGCCGGTAATCGTTGCGCCAACCGTATAATTCGAAGCGGTATGGTTGAACACGAGCCGCCCGGAGCCGCGTCCGAGGCGGATTTCCGCCACCTCGATGAAGCCGGGAGCGCGGGCGACTGCTCCTGCCGCTGCACCGATATTGACGGTCCCGGTCGAGCCGGCACTGTTGGCGATGACAAGCATGCCGCGGCCGTCATCGATACGCACGGTGCCGCCATTGTCGATCGTTGCTTCGGCGACGCCGAGATTCCCGACCATCAGGTAGGTGGTGCCGAGCCACTGGGAATTCGCGCCCGTCACTCTCAAATCGCCGCGAGAGCCAGCTTGCCAGGCGAGGATGCCCTGGTTCGTCTGGACAACAGCTCCGTTCGAGACGAGGCCACTGCCCTGGCCGCTCATGCCAAAGACCGAATAGCCCCCGACCTTCAGCTTTGTGCCGGCGCCATCGATGGTGAGCGAACCCCGGCCGGACGCAAACTCGCCGAAATTCGTATTGACCGTTACCGCAGCCGAACTGCCATTGGAGATAACGATATCGCCGCGTCCCGCGTAGCCACCCATCAACGTGCCGCGGATATTCCAGGTAGCGCCGCTGACGGTGACCGCGCCCACACCCGTCGCGTTGTAGCCGGCGGTGATCGCACGGTCATCGGCCTTGGCGCCGGCGAGAACCTGATAGGTGCCTTGCCCGGATTCGCCGACGATATGGCCGTTGCCATTATACCAGGTGGTCCCTGCTCCCGAGAGCGTGATCGTTCCGGCAGAGCCGGCGAAGGAGCCGGTCGTCACGAAAGCCGCAAAATTTGCCGCCGCACCGCCCGAAGCGGCGAAGCTGCCCTGGCCCCTGTAGCCGGCATAGAGGTAGTCGCCGGACCAGGCCCCGCCGATCAGGTTGGCCGATCCCACCTCTCCGGCGAGGTTTGCGACGGTCGTTGCGGCCGCGGTGAGCGAGCCGCCGGGCGACACCGTCAGCGATGATGTCATGCCGATCGCGCCAATGTGCAGCAGGTTTGCGGACGCCCCGGCAGCAGTAATGGACGGCGCAATCAGCGAGCCAGAGCCGATGGTCACTGTCGTAGCGCCAGTTGGAACGGCCCCCAGCGACCAGTTCGACGCTGTATGCCAGTCGGGAGAAGCGCCTTGCCATGCTGTTTGAGCCAGTGACGGCGTCACGCCAAGCGCAAACCAACTCACCGTCGACAAGGCCGCCAGCCCCGTGATGGCACGAGGATAACTTCGTAGCGGCCGCATGCGCCCCCCTGGGTCTTCAACGCCCAATAGCGAATGCATTCCGCAAGGGAATTCATAAAATTGTCAAGAAATTAGTAACCTATTTCATTCGGGAATTTGAACAGCCATTCACATCACATGGCCGCATCGAGTCGAAAGCGTCCGGCGCCCGGAATATTTCGAATCCTGATAAATAATCGACACGCACAATTACGGCACGTTCTCCGACGAAAATATATCAACCGCGAATTGTGATGTTATTTCGCACTCTCGGTGATCTTATAGCGTAGATAAACCTGCATACGGCGCATAAATTTACCACTGAAGCGTCGCCATGATCGCCATGCTCGGGAGTGGCGGGGTCTGACCGACTTCCTGGAAAGCGCTCAGCGGCGGCACCTTTACTAACCAGCCCACCCTAAGCAGATCTTCGAGAACCTCTCCCAAAGCGCAGCACGCCGCTCCCGACTGGTTGGCCCTGGGTCAAGACCGCAGAGCATATGCCAACGAGCGCTTCACTGCCCGGCTGCTTGCGGAGGCGCGTCGATTGCGCGCCATCTCAGGATCATTGGTGCACGGCCTCAACAGCGGGAGCGGAATGCGCCTTCCATGCCGCGCAGAGACGAGAAAGGGCGTGCGCAGTGATGCACACGCCCCTTTTGGCAAACAGGGGCTCGCCGGGGCAACTCTCACAGAGGCTTGGACGCCGAAGCCGCCCCTGTACGACCAGATGCAAGCCGAGACCCGCGTCGTCCGACTGCCGGGATCGAGACACGATCTCGATCCGCATCCACCATCTTGGCTTCACCGCATCCCCTCAACCGGAAGGGATGCGGCAAGCCGCCCGGATCAGGCCGTGGCGTAGCCGACCGTGCCCTTGATCTCGAGGAATTCCTCGAGGCCGAAATCGGCATATTCACGGCCATTGCCCGATTGCTTGTAGCCACCGAAGGGGGCGCCAGCATCCCAGGCCGGGTAGTTGATGTAGACATTGCCGCTGCGCATCTGCGCCGCGACCTTGCGGGCACGTTCCAGCGAACCGGACTGGACATAGGACGCAAGCCCGTAAGGCGTGTCATTGGCGCGGGTGACGACCTCCTCTTCCGTCCGATAGGGCAGAATCGAGAGCACCGGCCCAAAGATCTCTTCGCGCGCGATCGTCATGTCGTCCGTGACATTGGCGAACACGGTCGGGCGGACGAAATAGCCGCGATTGAGCCCCTCGGGGCGACCCGGACCGCCGGTGACGAGATCGGCGCCATCCTTGATGCCGGCCTCGATCAGTGCCTGGATCTTGTTGTACTGCGTCTCGCTGACGACCGGCCCGAGCCAGGTGCCTTCCGCCGAAGCAGCGCCGACCTTGAGCGGCTCGGCCGTTGCCTTGGCGATTGCGACCGCCTTGTCATGCAGCTCCGCCGGCACGAACATCCGGGTCGGCGCGTTGCAAGACTGGCCGCTGTTGCGCATCACGCTCTCGACGCCGAGCTTCACCGCATAGCTCAGATCGGCATCGTCGAGGATGATGTTCGCCGACTTGCCGCCGAGTTCCTGATGCACGCGCTTGACGGTGTCGGCTGCCGCCTTGGCGACCAGAATGCCGGCGCGGGTCGAGCCGGTGAACGAGACCATATCGACCTGCGGATGGCGCGAAATCGCCTCGCCGACCGTCGGGCCATCGCCATTGACGAGATTGAACACGCCCTTCGGCACGCCCGCCTCGTGCATGACCTCCGCGAAGATGATCGCGTTCATCGGGGCGATCTCGCTTGGCTTCAGCACCATGGTGCAGCCCGCCGCGAGAGCCGGCGCGACCTTGCACATGATCTGGTTCAGCGGCCAGTTCCAGGGCGTGATCATGCCGACGACGCCGATCGGCTCCTTGGCGATCAGCGTCGTGCCGCGCAGCTCCTCGAACTCGAAGCTCTCGAGCGTCTCGATCATCTTGGCGAGATGCGCGGTGCCCATTCCGGCCTGTGCACGATGCGCCAGATCCTTCGGCGCACCCATCTCCTGCGACAGCGCGTCCGCGATATCGGCATAGCGCGCCTTGTAGGCCTCKAGCAGGCGGCGCATCAGGGCGAGGCGTTCCGCCTTCGACGTCGCGGCAAAGGCCGGGAAGGCGGCGCGTGCAGCAGCGACCGCCTTGTCGACGTCGGCCTCGGTGCCGAGCGCGATGGTGGCAAAGGCCTCCTCGGTCGAGGGGTCGATGACCTCGAGGGTCTTGTTGCCCATCGGCTGGACCCATTGGCCATCGATGTAGAATTGCAGGGCATGCGACATGGTGCGGTCTCCGGCGGCTGGGCTTTGGGGGGAGTAATGCTCGTCCCTGAACAGGCGATGTCCGGGGAACGGCAGCGAGGCGGCCGCAGCCCCTGAAGCTGGCGACCGTGATTGGCGGCGAACCCGGCCAGCGCGCATCGCCCTCGCGAGCGGCTCGTCCAGCTCCACCTGACGGAATGTTTGGCGCTATGGCAGCATGGATATTACGATAGGCGGGCGTCACGCGCTTGTCACCGTCACCGGCCGGGCCTGGCTGGAATGACCGTCATGCACGCCAGGCGGCCGGAGCTTGCGGCCGATTGGCAGGGGCAATCCGCTTCTGCTGCGCGACCGCTCAGCGTCGCCTCCCGGCTTGACCTTCATCACCGTGTGAACAGCGCCGTTGCGGTCAACGTCCCAGGCCAGCCGCAGGTCATGCCCACCTCATTGCCTATTCTCTATGCGCAATCGGCACGACACAAATCCGTGACCGCCCTGGTTCACAGCCCTGCCTTGCGCGCGCGCCGCTGGCGCATGGACCAATGGAATCCTACAGTTCGCCATTCCCCAAACACAGGGCAGGCGTTGCAGATCGATGGACAAGCGTGTCGAGACCGATGAGCAGAAGCCGGCTCTGTCGGAAGCGGATATCCGCTCCATCATCATTGGCATCATGCTCGCCATGTTCCTGGCCGCGCTGGACCAGACTATTGTCGCCACCGCCATGCCGACGATCGGGCGCGAGCTCGGCGACGTTACGCATCTGCCCTGGGTCGTGACCTCCTATCTGCTGGCTTCGACCGCGGTGACGCCGCTCTACGGCAAGGTCGCCGACATCCATGGGCGGCGGGTAACGCTGCTCGCCGGCATCGTGATCTTCATCGTCGGCTCGGTTGCCTGCGCACTGGCATCGTCCCTCTGGCTGTTGGTGGTGGCGCGCTTCGTCCAGGGGCTCGGTGGCGGCGGGCTGATCTCGATGGCGCAGACCATCATCGGCGACATGGTGCCGCCGAAGGAGCGCGGCAAATATCAGGTCTATATCGCCAGCGTCTTCTTCTCCTCCTCGCTGCTCGGACCGGTGCTCGGCGGGGTGATCTCCGAGGCGCTGCATTGGTCGGTGATCTTCTGGATCAACCTGCCGCTCGGGCTCTTCGCCTACCTGATGACCGACAAGGCGCTGAAGCGCCTGCCGCGGCATGAGCGACCGCACAAACTCGATTTCCTCGGCGCCGGGCTGATGACGAGCGCAACGGTGACGCTGCTGCTCGCGCTCTCCTGGGGTGGCGTGCATTATCCATGGGCCTCGGCGCCGATCCTCGGGCTGGTCGGCCTGTCGGCACTGCTCTGGATCGCATTCGCCATGCGTCTCAAGACCGCAGAGGAGCCGCTGATCCCGCTCGCGATCCTGGCCAATCCGGTGGTGCGGATGGGCACGATCGCCGCCGGCTTCGGCATGGGCACCTTCATCGGGCTCACCATCTATCTGCCGCTCTATTTCGAGACGGTCGCCGGGCTCTCGGCCGCCAATTCCGGCATGGGATTGATCCCGCTGACCTGCGGCACCGTCATCGGCGCGACCGCATCGGGACGGGCAATGACCCTCCTCAAGCACTACAAGCGCGTACCGGTTGCAGGACTTTGCATCGCCMTGATCGGTACCGCATTGCTGATCGCCTTCGCCGGCCGGATGTCGCTCATCCCCTTCGGTATCGTGCTGGCGGTAATCAGCCTCGGCTTCGGCACCTTGCTGCCGGTCGCCACCGTCTCGATCCAGAATGCCGTCCAGCCGCACCAGCTCGGCACGACGACGGCGACGGCGAACTTCTTTCGCCAGATCGGCGGGGCGCTGATCGTCGCCGTATTCGGAGCGATCGTCCTCGGCGGCATCGGGGCAGGCTCGGGTGTTACGGCCGAGACCCTACGGAGCGGAACGGCGGACCGCGCCACCATGATCATGCTGTTCCAATATGTCTTCGCAGCGACGTTCGCGGGCTTTGCACTGGCCCTGTTCTTCCTGTTCAGGATGAAGGAAATGCCGCTGCGCGGCCGCGCCATCGAGGCTGCGAAGGAAATCGCAGGCGAATAGGGCGGGACAAGCATCCTCGTCCGCGTTTGACGAGCATCAAACCGGCGGGGTTGCCGGCAGGCTAAACCGGAGCGCAATCTCGCATTGCCGCAACTCTGTCACAGCCGCGCGGCAGGTTGAGTTTGCCCGCCAAAGGAGAGCCCCATGTCCGATCTCGTCGTCATCGTATACCCGACCGAGGCCAAGGCCGAGGAGATGCGCCAGAAAGTCATCTCCCTGCAGAAGGAATACCTGATCGAGCTCGGCGACGCGGCGATCGCGGTCATGCATGAGGGCGGCAAGATCAAACTGAACCAGCTCATGAACACCACCGCGCTCGGGGCGGTCTCGGGCAGCTTCTGGGGCCTGCTGATCGGCGCGATCTTCCTGATGCCGGTGTTCGGCGCTGCAATCGGCGCGGCGTCCGGCGCACTCGGTGGTGCGTTGACCGATTACGGTGTCAATGACGGTTTCATGAAGGAACTCTCGACCAGCCTGCAGCCGGGCAACGCCGCGCTCTTCCTGCTGATCCGCAAGATGACCGGCGACAAGGTGCTGGAAGCGATCAAGGGCACGGGTGGCGTGGTGCTGAAGACATCGCTCGACCACACCCGCGAACAAGCCCTGCGCGACGCGATCTCGGCTTCACCTGGGGCGGTCGAACATCCTTCGACGCCCGGCGCGACAGCAACCCCGACGGCCGGCGAAGCACCCTCGCCCGTGGGCTGAAGCACACCCTTGAGGCGACGTCATCCCGGGCAGCCAGAGCGAGGCCCGGGATCCATTCGTTACCGCTGACGAGGACCCCGGCTGCGCTATGCCTCTGCCGGGGTCTCAGCGCGTATCAGTCCCGCAGCAGCTCGTTGATTCCGGTCTTGGCGCGGGTCTGGGCATCGACCGTCTTGACGATCACGGCGCAGTAGAGCGAGGGGCCCGGCGTTCCATCATTCAGCGGCTTGCCGGGAAGCGACCCGGACACCACCACCGAATAGGGCGGCACCTTGCCGATATGGACCTGACCGGTGGCGCGATCGATGATCTTGGTCGAGGCCGAGATGAAGACGCCCATCGAGATCACCGAACCCTCGCCCACGATCACGCCCTCGACCACCTCGGAGCGGGCACCGACGAAGCAGTTGTCCTCGATGATGGTCGGGTTGGCCTGAAGCGGCTCAAGCACACCGCCGATGCCGACGCCGCCAGACAGGTGCACGTTCTTGCCGATCTGCGCGCAGGAGCCGACGGTCGCCCAGGTGTCGACCATGGTGCCTGAATCGACATAGGCGCCGATATTCACATATGACGGCATCAGCACGACGTTCGGCGCGATGAAGGCGCCGCGGCGCACGGCGGCCGGCGGCACGACGCGGAAACCGGCGGCGCGGAAGCGATTCTCGCCCCAGCCCTCGAATTTCGAGGGAACCTTGTCCCAGAACACCCCCTCGCCCGGGCCCCCTGCGATGATCTTGTTGTCGTTGAGACGGAAGGAGAGCAGCACGGCCTTCTTGAGCCACTGATGCGTCACCCATTCGCCGCCCAGTTTTTCGGCAACGCGGGCCTGGCCGGAATCGATCATCTCGATGGCCTGCTCGACGGCATCGCGCACCGCCCCTTTGGTGCTGACGCCGATCTCTGCCCGGTTTTCCCAGGCGGCATCGATGGTGGCGGCGAGATCGGTCAGGCTCATCGTCGGTCTCCGTTCAGAATGCGCCGGAGCGATGGCGGATCAAGACAGCGGCGTCAAGGAGAAGCGCGGCGCGCCGCCGACTTCTCGTCCGCACGTGCCGACGCCGGCCGCCTGGCATTGACTGTACCAAGGCATCATGAATCCGACGCCGCAGGAACGCCCCAATTGCCCCCCCAAGGTCATCGACCTGGGCAGGGAATCTCGGAATCATGAATGCGATGAAGCCTTCTCTTTCAAGACGAGCTGCGACCGCGATCGCCTTGTCGGCCACGATCATGGGCGCAGCTCCCAAGGCCGCGGCGCAGGCCCAACGCGACGTCGATTGGACCACGCAGAAATGCGTTCGGTACAAGGAGGCCTATGGTGCGGCCATCGCCAAGCGGGGAAAGACAGGACTGAGCGACGAATTCCTCGCCCGGCACGATGCCTTCCTTGCGACCAACTGCACGGCGCAGGCAGACGTCTGCCCACGCAGCGGAAAGGAGCTTGAGCTGGCTAATATCCTTGTTCTGATGTCCCTCAACGGAGGACTCTCGAGCACATTCCTGCCCTTCGCCTGTCGAAAGCCGACATAGGCCGTCTGCGCCCGCCCCCTTGATGTGCCGGAAGACGTTCGGTCTATTCCTCGCCTCTGCCGCCTTCCACTACTGAAGAGCGACGTCCACGCCTCGTTCGCAAGGAGCGGCCATGCGCCTCTGGATCAGGAACCCGCTCGGCATCGTCGCCGCGGACGCCGGCGGCGGCGTGGTGGTCGAGCATGGCGCCATCGTCGAACTGCTGGCCGCCGGCAGCGCTCCGGCACAGCCGGTCGACGAGACATTCGATGCCTCCGATCATGTCGTGCTGCCCGGGCTGATCAACACGCATCACCATTTCTACCAGACGCTGACACGCGCCCATCCGGCCGCGATCGACCGTGAGCTCTTTCCCTGGTTGAAGGCGCTCTACCCGCTCTGGGCCCGGCTGACGCCCGACGATCTCAGGCTCGCAGTGCGGGTCGCACTCACCGAATTGCTGCTCTCCGGCTGTACCACAGCGGCAGATCACCATTATCTCTTCCCCAAAGGGCTGGAGAGCGCGGTCGATATCGCGGTCGACGAGGCGCGCGCGCTCGGCATCCGCATGACTGTCTCGCGCGGCTCGATGAATCTGTCGCAGAAGGATGGTGGGCTGCCGCCGGATGCTGTGGTGCAGGACGAGGAGACGATCCTGGCCGACAGTGAGCGCGTGCTCTCGCTGTTCCATGATCCAAAGCCAGGCAGCATGATCCAGATCGCGCTGGCGCCCTGCTCTCCCTTCTCGGTGACGCCTGCGCTGATGGCGAAATCGGCTGAACTCGCCGCGCGCTTCGATGCTCCGCTGCACACCCATCTCGCCGAGACGCAGGATGAGGAGGCCTATTGCCTCCAGGTCTACGGCAAGCGCCCGCTCGACCTTCTGGAGGATGCCGGCTGGATGCGGCCGAAGACCTGGCTGGCGCATGGCATCCATTTCTCCTGCGAGGAATGCGAGCGGCTGGGCCGGGCCGGCGTCGGCATCTGCCATTGCCCGACCTCGAACGGCGTGCTCGCCTCCGGTTTCTGCCGGACACGCGAACTCGAGGCCGCCGGCTCGCCGCTCGGCCTCGGCGTCGACGGCTCAGCCTCCAATGACGGCTCGAACCTGATGGAAGAGCTGCGCCACGCCCTGCTGATCAACCGGTTGCACTACAAGAGTGCCAGCGCCGTGACTGCGCGCGACGTGATCCGCTGGGCGACGGAAGGCTCGGCACGATGCCTCGGGCGCTCCGATATCGGGCGGATCGCGCCCGGCATGCAGGCGGATCTGGCACTGTACCGGCTCGACGAGCTGCGCTTCTCCGGCGCGCATGATCCCGTCGCAGCGCTGGTGCTGTGCGGCGCGAACCGGGCCGATCGTGTCATGGTCGCGGGGCGTTGGCGGGTTGTCGACGGTGCCGTGCCCGGACTGGACATCGCCGCGCTGCGGCGGATGCACAGCGCAGTTGCGATGCGCTACGCGTAAGGGGCCGTTCGCGCCTCAGAGCATTCTGCGAAATATGGCAACGGTTTTCGCATAGAGCATGCTCTAAACCATTAGAATCGATCACGTTTTCTGCATTTGGACACTTTTATCCAAATGCAGAAAACGTGATCTAACCATCTGTGAGTGCATCGGCTTGCCCGAAAACCGCAATCCACTTTTCGGGCCGATGCTTTAGCGTGTCGCGACGATGAACAGCCGCGGGAAGGGCAGCAGCACGGTGCCATCCGGCATCGCGGGGTAAGCCTGCGCAATGAGACCCTGATAGCGTGCGAGGAAGGCTTCGCGCTCGGCCTCGTCGAGCAGATCGAGCAGCGGACGCAAGGCGGCGCCCTTGAACCACTCGACCACCGCCGAAGCCCCGCCCGCGAGTGGATGATGATAGGTCGTGCGCCAGATATCGAGCCTTGTCGTGCCGCCGCGCAGCGCCCGATAATACCAGTCAGCGCCATGGCGCGCCGCGCGCGTCTGCAGCGCTGGGGCGAGCTTGCCGGCCCAGGTCCCGTCAGCGGCAACCTCACGCATCAGCACATGGGCCGGTTCGTCGAGATTATCCGGCATCTGCACGGCGAGCGTGCCGCCCGGCGCAAGCTTGGCCATGAGTGATGGCATCAGGACTTCGTGATCGGGCAGCCATTGCAGCACGGCGTTCGACAGGATCACGTCATAGGGGGCGGCCGGCTGCCATGAGGCGATATCGGCAACCTCGAACGGGATCGCCGGCAGGCGCCTGCGGGCGGCCGCGATCATGTCGGAAGAGCTATCCATCCCGCTGATCGCGGCGTCGGGGAAACGCGCCAGCAGAAGCTCGGTCGAGTTGCCGGGACCGCAACCGATATCGACCGCGCTTGCCACGGCGTCCGTCGGGACCTGGGCAAGCAGATCGCGAACCGGGCGGGTCCGCTCATCCTCGAATTTCGTGTACTGCCGTGCCGACCAGGTCATAACGATTTCCATATCCTCATGAGCAGGAAGGCCCGCGATCAGAGCAGTTTTGCCAGATACCGCCCGTAGCTCGATTTGCCCGTCAGCTTCGCCAGTTCAGCCAGCTGCCCTTCATGGTACCCTCTGCGCCATCAACGTGGCCACGACCTCCCGCATGCGTTCCTGCCACGGCTTTGCGCGATAGCCAAAGATCGCGGCGAACCGGGCGGAATCAAGCACCGAATTGGCAGGACGGCGCGCCGGTGTCGGGAATTCCGCAGTCGTGATCGCGTCCACGATCGGGCTCCGCCCGGTGAAACGGGCCTGCTCGGCAATGATGGCGCTGGCGAAGCCATGCCAGGTCGTCTCGCCCTGCCCGGCAACATGGTAGGTGCCCCAGGGCTCGGCGCCGGCCATCAGCGCAGCGCGGACGGCGAGGATCGCCTCGGCAAGGTCGCGTGTCGCGGTTGGAGAACCGCGTTGGTCGGCGACAACGCGCAGGACATCGCGTTCTGCGGCAAGCCGCAGCATGGTCTTCAGGAAGTTTGCGCCATGGACGCCGTAGACCCAGGCGGTGCGCAGGATGACATGGTGCGGCTGCAGGGCCCGGATGCAGACCTCTCCTTCGCTCTTGCTCGCACCATAGGCACCGAGCGGCGCGACGGGGTCGCTCTCGACATAAGGCCCGGGTTTGCTGCCGTCGAAGACGTAGTCCGTCGAAACATGGAGGAGCGGAATGCGGGCTTCGGCCGTCGCCTCGGCAAGAATGGCGGGCCCTTCCGCATTGGCGGAGAAGGCGGCGACCGTCTCGCTCTCGGCCCGGTCCACCGCCGTAAAGGCCGCAGCATTGACCACGAGGCCGGGGCGATGGGTCTTCGAGGCCCTTGCCACAGCCGCACGGTCCGTGATGTCGCCGTCAGCCCGCGCCAGCCCGACGAGCGGAACGCCACGCTCATGCGCCAGCGCCGTCAACTCGCGGCCAAGCTGACCGCCGGCGCCAAAAAGCAGGATCGGCGCTTCGTTCACGAGAGGCCGAGCCTCTCGCCGCGATAAAGCCCGTTGCGGATGCGGCCCCACCAATCCGGATTGGCGAGATACCAGCGAACGGTCTTCTCCAGCCCGCTCTCAAAGCTCTCCTGCGGGCTCCAGCTGAGCTCGCGGGCGATCTTTGAAGCGTCGATCGCATAGCGACGGTCATGGCCGGGCCGGTCGGCGACAAACCGGATCAGGGTGTCGCGCGGGCCGATAGCGGTGTCGGGGGCGAGGCTGTCGACCAGGCCGCAGATCGCGCGCACCACATCGAGATTGGTGCGCTCAGCATTGCCGCCGACATTATAGCTCTCGCCGGGGCGTCCGGTTACCGCGATCAGGCAAAGCGCGCGTGCATGATCCTCGACATGGAGCCAGTCGCGTACCTGACCGCCATCGCCGTAAACCGGCAATTCCTTGCCCTCAAGCGCGTTCAGGATGACGAGCGGGATCAGCTTCTCCGGGAAGTGATAGGGCCCGTAATTGTTCGAGCAGTTGGAGAGCACGACAGGCAGCCCATAGGTGTGGTGCCAGGCACGCACGAGATGGTCGGAAGCGGCCTTCGACGCAGAATAGGGCGAGGTCGGCTGATAGGGTGTCGTCTCGCTGAACAGACCTTCCGCGCCAAGCGAGCCGAAGACCTCGTCGGTCGAGACATGGTGGAAACGAAAGCTGGCCTTCGCGTCCTGCGGCAGGGCTCGCCAATGGTCGAGCGCCGCCTGGAGCAACACGAAGGTTCCGACGACATTKGTCTGGATGAAGGCGCCCGGCCCATCGATCGAACGGTCGACATGGCTTTCCGCCGCAAGGTGCATCACGATATCGGGCCGAAATGACGCAAAGGCCTCGCGCATGGCGGCGAGATCTCCGATATCCGCCTGCAGGAAGGCGTAGCGCGGAGTGGTCTCGACCGGCTTCAGATTGTCGAGATTGCCGGCATAGGTCAGCTTGTCGACGACCAGCACCTGATGCGGCGTCTCGGCGACAAGGTGCCGGACCACAGCCGAGCCGATGAAACCGGCGCCGCCGGTGATGAGGAACCGCGTCATTCAGGCGCCCTCATAGACGAAGGGGCTGGCAAAACCGGTAAAACCGGGCAGCTTCGCGTCCTTCTCGGACAGTGTCGCGGCCCCGGCTACCACTGGCCAGTCGATGGCAAGCGCCGGATCGGCCCAGAACAAGCCGCCCTCGCTCTGCGGCGCATAGGGCGCGTCGACCTTGTAGGCGACCTCGGTGCCGGGTTCGAGCGTGCAGAAACCATGGGCAAAGCCGTGCGGCACGAAGAGTTGCTCGGCACCGTCCGCATTGAGCAGCACCCCGCACCAGCGCCCGTAATGCGGCGAGCCGCGCCGGAGGTCGACAGCGACGTCGAAGATCGCGCCCTTGAGCACGCGCACGAGCTTGGCCTGGGCAGCGGGCGCAGTCTGATAATGCAGGCCCCGAACGGTGCCGACCTGCGCCGAACGCGACTGGTTGTCTTGAACGAAATCCGGCGCGATCCCAGCTGCCGCGAAAGGCTCGCGGCTATAGGTTTCCATGAAGTAGCCGCGGTCGTCGCCGAAACGTCGCGGCCGGACCAGTACGGGACCAGGAATGGCGAGAGGCGCGAAGGTAAAATTGGACATGAGGTCTCCTGCCTGGCCGCAGGTAGTCTTGCCGCCGCCCCCCTGTCAACGACGCGCAGCCGCCGCCTCGGTGACATCATCAGGCGAAAATTCGCGCAGCTCGGGCAGCCGCGCATGGATCCGCCGCAACAGGGCGGTCAGCCCGGCAATCTCCTCGGCGGAGAAATCGGCCAGGATCAGGTTCTCGCGCTGGAGGGCAACCGSGATCAGGCGGTCATGCAGCTCGTAGCCACTCTGCGTCAGCTGCAGAACCTGCCGGCGCGCATCGCGGCTATCCGCATGTTCGCGGACATGACCGGCCCAAACCAGCGCCGCCACGGCGCGGCTGACCGCCCCCTTGTCGAGGCTGATGACCTCGCAGATGCGCTGCGCCACGATACAAGGCTCGATCGCGAGCTGCGAGATGATGCGCCATTCCGTGACGCCGACGCCGAACAGATCGAGATAGAGGCGGGACGAACTGCGCGACCAGGTGTTCGAGATCGTCGTCAGGAAATAGGGCAGGTAACCCGCAAGGTTGAGCACCTCCCGGTCCCTGTCCCCGCCCTCGGCCTTGCGGCGCCTCGTCGAAACCATGCTGCGCCCACGATCGATCCCTGGAGGGCCCACCAAATCCGGGATGGCGGCGTTCGGCAAGCGGAGTCTGCCGCAGACTATTCCGGCAGCGGAACCGCGAGCCCGACCTTGACGCGGTCCATCGCGACGAAGGTGCGGAACTTCCTGACATTGTTGTTGCCGAAGAAGAGCCGGCGCGTCAGCGCCTCATAGGCCGCCATGCTCGGCACCAGGATGACGAGCACAAAATCCGCTTCGCCAGTGACGTAGTAACATTGCTGCACCTCAGGTGCTGCGGTGAATTCCTGCTTGGCGGCGTCGATCAGGTCGGCACGCTCGCTTTCCAGCTCCACCTCGACGAAGATGGTGATCGCCTGTCCGAGCCGGGCAGGATCGACGAGCGCGACATTGGCCTGGATGACACCCGTCTCCTCCATGCGCTTGATCCGGCGCTGGACGGCGGGCGCGGACAGGTTGACCGCTTCGCCGATCACACGCTGCGGCGTCGTGTTGTCGCGCTGCAGGATGCGCACGATCGCGAGGTCGAAACTGTCCAGCGTGACTGCTGGCGAAGGGGATCGGGTCAAGAGGAGCGCCCAACGAAACAAACTTGCATTTCAGGGGACCAAACACAGCGGTCTTTTCGCCATGATTGCAATATCCATTCGTTGTACCAGCGCGCAGGAGCGGCGATGTTTCTTCCCAACCACCACCCCGACCGTGCCAAGCCGCTCGATCCGATCGATGCCGAGACCCTGAGCATCGCCGCGGCCGCCGATGTCGAGCGCCATCTGAGCTATCGCGAGAACCACGTCGAGACACCGCTGCATGCCCTGCCAGCCATGGCCGCCGAGCTCGGGGTCCGTGCGATCCACGTCAAGGACGAAGGCCATCGCCTCGGCCTTGGCAGCTTCAAGGCACTTGGCGGCGCCTATGCCGTCTTCCGGCTGGTGCTGGAGGAGGCGAGCAGGAAGCTCGGGCGGCCAGTCGATATCGCCGAGCTGAACAGCCCCGAGGTCCGGGTCGTAGCGGCGGGGATGACGGTCGCCTGCGCCACTKACGGCAATCACGGCCGTTCGGTCGCACAGGGCGCCCAGCTCACCGGGGCGAGGGCCGCGATCTTCGTGCATGCCCGAGTCAGCGACGAACGTGTCGCGGCGATCGCACGCTTCGGCGCGACGATGATCCGGGTCGAGGGCACCTATGACGACTCGGTCACGGAAGCCGCCCGCGTCGCGGAGAAGGAGGGCTGGACAGTCGTCTCCGATACCTCCTGGCCAGGCTATGAACGCATCCCCGGGCTGGTGATGCAGGGCTATACCGTGATCATCCGCGAAGCACTGCGTGAACTCGCCGAGCCGCCCACGCATGTCTTCGTGCAGGCAGGCGTCGGCGGCATTGCCGCTGCGGCTGCGGGCTATCTCGCCAATGCACTCGGCGACCAGCGTCCCGTCTTTGTGGTGGTCGACCCTGCGCGCGCGGCCTGCATCTTCGAGACGGCGAAGGCCGGCCATCCGGTCAAAGTCGTCCATGGCGAACCGACGGTGATGGCGATGCTCGAATGCTACGAGCCCTCGCCTATCGCCTGGCGTGTCCTGTCTCGCGTCGCCGACGGCTTCATGACCGTCGAGGACGAGGATGCCATCGCGGTGATGAACCGGCTGGCGCGCCCCGCCGGCAAGGACCCCGCCATCGTCTCCGGCGAAAGCGGCGGTGTCGGCCTGGCCGGCGTCATCCGGGTTGCGGCTGATCCCACCGTCAGGAAGCAGCTTGGCCTCGACGCGACCTCCCGCGTTCTCGTCATCAATACCGAGGGCGCGACCGATCCCGAACGCTATGCCGAACTGACCGGCCTGCCGGCACGAGCCGCCCAGTAATGCGACGATGAACGCGCGCATCGCCATCGAGGCCGGAAAGGCGCCGGGACGGGCGGAGCAGGCCGCGACCCGCATCGCCTTCTTCGTTGCCGGGCTCGGCATCGCCGCATGGGCACCCCTGGTGCCCTATGCCAAGCTGCGCATGGCTCTCGACGATGGCGCGCTCGGATTGCTGCTGCTCTGCCTCGGCGCCGGCTCGATCCTGGCCATGCCGCTATCGGGTGCGCTGGCTTCGCGGTTCGGTTGCCGCCGCGTGCTGATTAGCGCGGTGCTGCTCGTCGCTTTCATGCTCCCGGCTCTCGCGACCGCCGCGCACCTGCCGCTGCTCGGCCTGGCACTGTTCGTCTTCGGAGCCGGAATCGGTTCGCTGGATTGCGTCATCAACATCCAGGCCGTGATCGTCGAGCGAGCCAGCGGGCGCAGCATGATGTCCGGCTTTCACGGTCTCTTCAGTCTCGGCGGCATCGCCGGAGCGGCCGGGGCCAGCGGGCTCCTGATGCTGGGTGCGACGCCGCTCCTCGCCACGCTCGTCGTCGTCGCGATCCTCCTTGCCGCGATGGCCTGGGCGGCCTCGGGGCTCCTGCCCTATGCCGGCAAGGGCGAAGGCCCGGCCTTCGCCATTCCGCACGGCATCGTGCTCTTCATCGGCGTGCTCTGCTTCGTCGTCTTCCTGGCCGAGGGCGCCATGCTCGACTGGAGTGCCGTCTTCCTGACCGATCTGCGCCGGGTCGATGCCGCTTATGCGGGACTTGGCTATGCGGCTTTCGCCAGCACCATGACGATCGGCCGGCTGACCGGCGACCGCTTCGTGCACCGCCTCGGCCCCCAGCGCATCATCGTCTGGGGCGGCCTCTGCGCAGCGGCAGGTCTCGTGCTCGCAACGCTTGCACCATCCTGGCTGGCAGGCCTCGCCGGCTTTGCGCTCGTCGGGGCGGGCTGCTCGAATATCGTGCCGGTTCTCTACACGGCGATCGGCAGACAGAACGCGATGCCCGAGCATATCGCCGTGCCCGCGATCTCGACACTGGGCTATGCCGGCATCCTTGTCGGCCCCGCGGCAATCGGTGCCATCGCCCAAGTCGCGAGCCTACCCATTGCCTTCCTGGTCGTCGCAACGCTGCTCATCGGCGTCGCAGCCAGCGCTCCGCGGTTGCGCACATGAGTTTCGCATCCCTCGCAGTGCCGCAAAGCGCGCCCGTTGGAGGCAGACCATGACTGCGCTCTCGACGAGTCCGGTTCATCATCCCGTTTGGCAAGGCACGCAAATGAGTACGGCATCAGAGCTGACGCGAACCATGGACCTGATCTACCAGACTCATTCGCCCTATGCGCGCAAGGTCCTGGTCTTTGCCCATGAAGCGGGTCTCGCCGGACAGCTGCGCGTCGTCCACCAGGAGACGAGCCCGACCAACCGGAACGACGACGTCTTCGCGGTCAACCCGCTCGGCAAGGTTCCCGTCCTCGTCCTCCCCGATGGCGAGGCGATCTTCGATTCGATCGTGATCTGCGACTATCTCGCGAGCCTCGACGGCGGCAGCCGGCTCATTCCGCAGGGTGGGCGGGCAAGATGGTCCGCGCTTCGCCTGCAGGCGCTCGCCCAGGGACTGTGCGACGCTGGCATTGCGCTGCGCTGGGAAACCGTACGCCGCCCCGAGGCCCTGCGGTATGCGCCCCTGGCGGAGGGAATGACGGCGAAACTCGTCGAATCCTACGATTATCTCGAACGCGAGGCGGATTTCGACGCGCCACTCCATGTCGGCCATATCGCGCTTGCGACCGCCCTTTCATGGCTGGAATTCCGCGCGCTGCCCGCCTTCGAGCCTGGCCGGCCACGGCTGGCCCACTGGTATCGCTCCTTCTCGGAACGCCCCTCGATGCGCGCCACGCTCTATGACGGCGAGACGCATGACTGATCGCCAGGCCAGTTCGCCCGGCGGCCGCCCCCCGGCTTCACGATGGTGGAGAGAGACATGACCACGCTCGACCCGAACGCCCTCGAACGCGAGATGACGGGGTGGCGGCGTGACCTGCACGCCCATCCCGAATTCGGCTTCGAGGAGAAGCGAACCTCCGCCTTCGTCGCGGCCAAGCTCAGGGAGTTCGGCCTCGACGATGTGGCCGAGGGCATCGGGGGCACCGGTGTCGTCGGCACGCTGAAGCGCGGCAGCGGCAACCGCGCCATCGCGCTTCGGGCGGATATGGACGCGCTGCGCATCAGCGAGCAGGCCGAGCACGCCCATCGCTCGCAAACGCCCGGCACCATGCATGCCTGCGGCCATGACGGGCACACCGCCATGCTGCTTGGCGCGGCAAAGTTGCTGGCCAGCGAGGGCGGCTTCGACGGGACCGTGCGCTTCCTCTTCCAGCCTGCCGAGGAATGGGGCAGAGGCGCACTCGCCATGCTCTCCGACGGGCTGATGGAGCGTTTTCCCTTCGAGGAGATCTATGGGCTGCACAATGCACCGGGGTTGCCGGTCGGTCAGTTCCAGACACGCGCCGGCTCGATCATGTCGGCGGAGGACAATTTCGAGATCGTGCTCAAGGGCATCGGTGGCCATGCGGCGCGTCCGCATGTCGGCAACGAGGCCCTGATCGCCGCCTGCGCGCTCGTCACCAGCTTCCAGACCATCGTGTCGCGGCGGCTCAGCCCGACCGATATCGGCGTGGTCTCGGTGACCGAACTCATCACCGACGGCACGCGCAACGCCCTGCCTGGCCTCGCCCGCATCCTCGGCGATGCCCGCAGCTTCCGGCCGGAGGTCAGCGCCGAGATCGAGAAGCAGATGCGCATCATCACGGACGGAACGGCGCTTGCCTACAACGTCTCGGCCGAGGTGACCTATACGCGCGAATTCGTGCCGCTGGTGAATGACAAGGCGCTGGCGGGGGAAGCCCTGACTGCCGCGAGAGGCGTGTTCGGCGCGGAGAATGTCGCCACCGCCCGCGAGCCGATGACCGGCTCGGAGGATTTCGCCCGTTTCCTCGACCATGTGCCGGGCTGCTTCGCCTTCGTCGGCAATGGCCCCTCGGCGCCCTTGCACAATCCTTGCTACGACTTCGACGACGCCGGCCTCATCCATGGCGCACGCTTCCATGCCGCAATCACGCGGCAGCGCCTGCGCCCTGCCTGACCAACACCCGTCGCACCTGCCGCTTGCCGATCCGGAGCTCCCGCATGGCCCACTCCCTCACACCCGGCTCTACCGCCCCCTTCAGGGAGCCCGGCCCGAACCAGCCCGCCCTCGACGCCGACGCCGTCTGGGAGGCGCGCGCCGATCTCGCCGCCTGCTTCCGCATGGCGGCGCGCCATGGGCTGGAGGAAGGCATCTGCAACCATTTCTCGGCGCTGGTGCCGGGCTATGACGACCTCTTCATCGTCAACCCCTATGGCTGGGCCTTCCGCGAGTTGACGGCCTCGAAGCTGCTGATTTGCGATTTCCACGGCAACGTCGTCGCTGGCGAGGGACAGCCCGAGGCGACGGCCTTCTACATCCATGCCCGCATCCACAAGGCGCTCCCCCGCGCCAGGGTCGCCTTCCATACCCATATGCCCTACGCGACCGCGCTCTCGATGACGGAGGGCGAGCCGCTGATCTTCGCCGGCCAGACCTCGCTGAAATTCTACGGCCGGACCGCCGTAGACCACGATTACAATGGGCTTGCGCTCGACGAGAGCGAGGGCGACCGCATTGCCGGCGCCATCGGCGACGCCGACATCGTCTTCATGAAGCACCACGGCGTGATGGTGCTTGCTCCGACGATCGCCGAGGCCTGGGACGATCTCTACTATCTCGAGCGCGCCTGCGAGGTGCAGACGCTGGCGCTCTCGACCGGGCGCAAGGTCCTGCCCGTTGCGCCCGCGATCGCCGAAGCCGCCTATCGCCAGATGCGCGAAGGCGACGCGGAATCGGCAAGGCTTCACCTCGCCTCGATCAGGCGCACCCTCGACCTCGAAGAGCCGGCCTATCGCAGCTGAGCGAAGGACGCCGGTTTCTTCCATCCATGCGTCCGGCGCGGTCCATCGACCGCATGAAACAACTCGACAAGAGCCGACAGGCGGCGCTAGCTTCCCTGGAAGGAATGTAAGGTATCCGGTGGGCCGGTACGTTGGTACAGGCGCCCAATCATAGTCGCGGGAGCTGTCACCGTGATGTCCGATGGTGCCAAGGCTGAAACTGGGGCCGCATTCAGGCCTGCAACGCGACGGCAGGAATTCTTTGCCTTCATCGTCCTGGCGATCCTGATCTGGCCGGTCATCGCGGTCGGCGTCGTCGGCGGCTATGGTTTCCTGGTCTGGATGCTGCAATTGGTCTTCGGACCGCCCGGCCCACCACGGTGAGGGCCCGGCCATGGCAGAGCACGGGATCGATCTCGGCAGACGTGGGTTCCTGACGGGGCTTCTTCCCTCGGAACCGGACGTCATTCGTCCACCCTGGTCCCTCGAAGAGACAATCGCGAGCGCCTGCACGGGATGCGGCGCCTGCGTCAGCGCCTGCCCGCAAGCGATCATCAGGCTCGATGCCCGGCAGAGTCCCGAGATCGATTTCAGCTCCAGCGAATGCAGCTTATGCGGAGCCTGCGCCGCAGCCTGCCCGGAGCCGGTCTTCGATCGCGGGCGATCTGGATTCCAGCACGTTGCCGTGATCGGGGACACATGCTTTGCCGCCCGCGGCATCGTTTGCCAGAGCTGCGGCGATGCCTGTCCGGAAGCGGCGATCCGTTTCCCATCGCGCCTTGGTGGCCCTGCCCTGCCTGTTCTCACCGCCACTCAATGCACCGGCTGCGGCGCCTGCATCGCGGCCTGCCCAGCCGCCGCCATCGGAACCTGCCCCACGGCAGCGGAGGCAGCCCATGCCTGAAGCCCAAGCGGCCGGCACCGTCCATATTTCCAGCGCCGTCGTCACGGCCTTCCCGGAGCATTGCGACGCGGTCGTGCGCCAGATCAATGCCCTGCCGGGCACCGAGGTCCATCGTGTCGAGAACGGCAAGATCGTCATCGTGATGGAAGCCGAG
>NZ_JBFTKP010000065.1:0-20811 GCF_056396005.1 Allobosea sp. 05T439
GCCGACACGACCAGGATCGCGCCGTCCATCTGCGCCGCACCCGTGATCATGTTCTTCACGTAGTCGGCGTGGCCGGGGCAGTCGACATGCGCATAGTGACGGTTCGCAGTCTCGTACTCGACGTGAGCCGTCGAGATCGTGATGCCGCGAGCCTTCTCCTCAGGCGCCTTGTCGATCTGGTCATACGCCGTGAACKACGCGCCGCCCGACTCAGCCAGAACCTTCGTGATCGCAGCCGTCAAAGACGTCTTGCCATGGTCAACGTGACCAATCGTTCCGATATTGCAGTGCGGCTTCGTCCGCGCAAACTTCTCTTTGGCCATCGTAGCCTCCGTCAGATCTTGTTCAAATGTTCAGTCGAATGGGTGGATCAGGCGTACTTGGCCTGAACCTCGGCGGCGACCGCCGAAGGAACCTGCTCGTAGTGGTCGAACTGCATCGTGTAGTTGGCGCGTCCCTGGCTGAACGAGCGCAGCTGGTTGACATAGCCGAACATGTTCGCCAGCGGCACCATCGCGTTGACGACGACGGCGTTGCCGCGCATGTCCTGGCCCTGGATCTGGCCACGACGCGAGTTCAGATCGCCGATGACCGAACCGGTATAGTCTTCCGGGGTCACGACTTCGACCTTCATGATCGGCTCGAGCAGCACGGAACCGCCCTTCTGCAGACCTTCGCGAAGTGCAGCCCGCGAGGCGATTTCGAAGGCCAGGGCCGACGAGTCGACTTCGTGGAAGGCACCGTCGATCAACGTCACCTTGACGTCCACCACCGGGAAGCCGGCGAGCACGCCCGAACCGATAACCGAGTTCAGGCCCTTTTCGACGCCGGGGATGTATTCCTTCGGCACCGAGCCGCCGACGACCTTCGACTCGAACTCGAAGCCCTTGCCGGTCTCGTTCGGCTCGATGACCAGCTTGACGCGGGCGAACTGGCCCGTACCACCGGTCTGCTTCTTGTGGGTGTAGTCGACCTCAGCCTTCTTGGTCAGCGTCTCGCGATAGGCAACCTGAGGCGCGCCGATATTGGCGTCGACCTTGTAGGTGCGCTTCAGGATGTCGACCTTGATGTCGAGATGCAGTTCGCCCATGCCCTTCAGGATGGTCTGGCCGCTCTCCTGATCGGTCGAGACGCGGAAGGACGGATCCTCGTTCGCGAGCTTCGACAGGGCCAGGCCCAGCTTCTCCTGGTCGGCCTTGGACTTCGGCTCGATCGCGATCGTGATGACCGGCTCGGGGAACTCCATCCGCTCCAGGATGACCGCATGGGTCGGGTCGCACAGCGTGTCGCCGGTACGGACATCCTTGAGGCCGGCCAGGGCGACGATGTCGCCGGCAAAAGCCTCCTTGATGTCTTCACGGTTGTTCGCGTGCATCAGCAGCATGCGACCGACACGTTCCTTCTTGTCGCGCGTCGAGTTGATCACGCCGGCGCCGGTCTCGATCTTGCCCGAGTAGACGCGGCAGAAGGTGATCGTGCCGACGAAGGGGTCGTCCATGATCTTGAAGGCGAGCATTGAGAAGGGATCTTCGTCGCGCGGATGACGAACGGTCTCTTCTTCGGTCTTGAAATCGATGCCCTTGATGTCGCCACGATCGACCGGCGACGGCAGGTAATCGACGACCGCGTCGAGCAGGGGCTGAACGCCCTTGTTCTTGAAGGACGAGCCGCAGAGCACGGGGTGGAAGGCGCGACGCTGGACCGCGGTGCGGACCAGCTGGCGCAGCGTGTCGGCAGACGGCTCGGTGCCTTCGAGATAGGCTTCCATCGCCGCATCGTCCATCTCGACGGCGGCTTCGACCAGCTTGCCACGATACTCGGCAGCCTTGTCGGCGAGATCGGCAGGGATCTCCTTCTCTTCGAAGGAGGCGCCCAGCGCTTCGCCGTTCCAGACGATCGCCTTCATCTTCACCAGGTCGATGACGCCGGCGAATTCCGCCTCCGAACCGATCGGGATCTGCAGGCAGACCGGCTTGCCGGCGACGCGGTCAATGATGTCCTGGACGCAGCGATAGAAATCGGCGCCGATCTTGTCCATCTTGTTGACGAAGACGACGCGCGGAACGTCGTACTTGTCGGCCTGGCGCCAGACGGTCTCAGTCTGGGGCTCGACGCCCTGGTTGCCGTCGAGCACGCAGACGGCACCATCGAGCACGCGCAGCGAACGCTCGACTTCAATGGTGAAGTCGACGTGGCCAGGGGTGTCGATGATGTTCAGGCGATGGTCGCGCCACAGGCAGGTCGTCGCGGCGGAGGTGATCGTGATGCCACGCTCCTGCTCCTGCGTCATCCAGTCCATGGTGGCCGCGCCATCATGGACTTCGCCGATCTTATGCGACTTGCCGGTATAGAACAGGATACGCTCGGTCGTCGTCGTCTTGCCGGCGTCGATATGCGCCATGATACCGAAGTTGCGGTACCGATCGATGGGATGGGAACGGGGCATGAGAGTGCTCTGTCTTTCGTCGGGTGCCGCGGATTACCAGCGGTAATGCGAGAAGGCGCGGTTGGCTTCCGCCATCCGGTGCGTGTCTTCACGCTTCTTCACCGCGTTGCCGCGGTTGTTCGCCGCGTCCATCAGCTCGGCCGAGAGACGCTCAACCATGGTCTTGTCGTTACGGCCGCGAGCAGCCGAGATCAGCCAGCGGATCGCCAGCGCCTGACGGCGCTCGGTGCGAACCTCGACCGGAACCTGGTAGGTCGCGCCACCGACACGACGCGAGCGAACCTCGATCGCCGGGGCGACGTTCTCGAGCGCGCTCTTGAAGACGGAAAGCGGGTCGCTCTTCGTCTTGCCTTCGATGATGTCGAAAGCGCCGTAGACGATCCGCTCTGCGGTCGACTTCTTACCTTCGTACATCACGGAGTTCATGAACTTCGTGACCACGATATCACCGAACTTCGGGTCCGGGATAACTTCGCGTTTTTCGGCGCTATGGCGGCGGGACATCGTCTAGTCTCCGGTCAAATCTCAAAAGCTGCGAACCGCCTCAGCATCAAGCCTCGGCGGTCGGGCAGAAAATCACTTAGGACGCTTGGCGCCGTACTTCGAACGGCGTTGCTTGCGGTTCTTGACGCCCTGCGTATCGAGCACACCGCGCAGGATGTGGTAGCGCACGCCGGGCAAGTCCTTGACGCGACCGCCGCGGATCATCACCACGGAGTGTTCCTGAAGGTTGTKACCTTCACCCGGGATGTAGCCAATGACCTCGAAGCCGTTGGTCAAACGCACCTTGGCAACCTTACGAAGCGCCGAGTTCGGCTTCTTCGGAGTGGTCGTATAGACGCGGGTGCAAACGCCACGCTTCTGCGGGCAGGACTCAAGCGCCGGAGCGGTGTTGCGCGCCTTGACGGGCGAGCGCGGCTTGCGGATCAGCTGGCTGATTGTCGGCATTCTGGCCTCTCGCTCCACTGAGCGGTTGGAATTCTTTTCGGTCGCTCCCCGAACCGGTCAAAGCCATGACATAAACGAAGCCGCGCCGTCGGCTCCCCTCGGGGGCCTCAGGCGCGCTCGCCATGCAGAGGAACACGGAACTCGTCCGCATTCATGCGTCTTGCCATGTCGTCAATCGACGCAGGAATTTACGACGGCGTTTCGGTCGCGAAATTCGCTCGCAGCAGAGGCAAGCGACAAACGTGTCCGACAACCGTCGACAGTGGCGCGCTTATGACTCAGGTGGAGATTCGCGTCAACCCCGAATTCGCATTCGCAGCGAAAGCGTTAACCACCACCCTGCTGAGGGCCGGCTCGGCCGTCATGGCCCCCCGGAGGTCGGCAGGCGGCTGAGGGTGAAGATCACCAATGCCGTCAGGGCAAGGTAGAGCGAAGCGCCGCGCAACACCACCATAGCCACTCCCCTCTTCCCAACCAATCATGCGTCGACGGGTTGCGGTCCAGGCAACTCCCATTTGGGAGCGGTGATCTTCGGGTGCGATTGCCGCAGTATGATCTCATCAGCCGAACGGGGCTAGCGCAGCACCAGTCTGGCCAGCAGGGCGGATAGCTCGCTCTGGCGGGAAACGCCCACCTTGGCGAAGACGCGCTTGAGCGTGGTCCGCGCCGTCTCCTCCGAGATTCCCAGGGCCTGGGACGCGTTGCGAGGGGCAAGTCCTGCGCCGACGAGCGCAGCGATCCGGGCCTCGGCCAATGTGAGGCCGAACAGGTCGCGCACGAGCGCCGGATCGGCGGGCTCGCCTGGCTGCGCGCTGGTCACGACGGCAATCACACTGGTCTCTGAGAGCATGCGCTCTACGCCCGTGGCAGTGGGTGTGCAGACCGGCAGGACATGCACGGCAAGCGTCCCGTCGCGATCCAGTCCGGGGATCAGCAGCGGCCGCGGCACCGCCGTCAAGGTATCGGCACTCGCCGCGCCCGCTCGTGCGATCGCTTCGGACAAGGCCTCCTGCTGCAGGACGGAGCGCGCCGCCAGTCGACCTTGCGAGATCAGTAGCGCATCACCGCATAACTGCTCCGCGACGGGGTTTGCGAAAATCACGTGACCGGTTGCATCGAGCAAGAACACCCCCACGCTCAGCCGCGCCAGCACGTCGGCCAGTGACTGCTGGGTCGCTTCCGCGGTGATCAGGCGGATGCCGAGCCTGAGCGCATTCTCGACATGCCGCCCCAGCTGGCTGAGTGCTGCGAGCTCCTCCTCGGCGAAGGCTGGCTTGCTGTCGGCGCGCTGGATCGAGAGCGCAACGGCGACATGGGGGTCCGGCGAGATGCTGACGCCTGCGAACCATTTCAGCCCCTGGCGCTTGAGGAACTGGCTGTAGAACGGCAGGGTTTCGAGTTCCTCGGACGTTGCGATGTGACGTTCGGTGATCGCATTGCTCCGGGTCAGGTATCCCCTCTCGCGCGAGCGGGCGAAGCGCACATCGTGCCGCCACCATTCGTCCCGGTCATACTCCTTCTGCCCCTCGGCGAGGCTCGGCGAGACAATGATCCCGTAGCTGCCATCGTCCCGCTGGTAGATCATCACGGCGCCGACATCGTCGAAGCAATCGGCAATGGCCTGCAGAGCGGCGGGCCAAAGCGACGGCGTGGCCGCGGCCGCATAGACCGCCTCCACCGCACTGACAAAGCGCTGACCGTCCATCGACGAACTCCCAACTGATTAACATGTTAGATCACAGCTGGTCGCGGAGGCGAAATTCTCCTTTCGTCGCTGAGGCTGCCATGAACAGGCCGGAGAGCCTGCGCCAAACAAAAAGGGCCGCCCGAAGGCGGCCCTTTCGCAAGTCGTGTTCAGCAGCGCCTTATTCGGCTGCCGGAAGCACGGCCGCAGCAGCTGCAGCCTTGGCCGCCGCATCCGCCTTCTGGCCGACGATCAGATCGTCGCGGCGCAGCGCCACCTGCTTGATCCGGGCAACCTGGGCGCCCGTGCCGGCCGGGATGAGCGAGCCGACGATGACGTTCTCCTTGAGGCCTTCGAGGGTATCGTACTTGCCGTTGACCGCCGCCTCGGTGAGGACGCGGGTGGTCTCCTGGAACGACGCCGCCGAGATGAAGGAGCGCGTCTGCAAGCTCGCCTTGGTGATGCCGAGCAGGACCGGAACGCCGCTGGCCGGCTTCTTGCCCTCTTCGCGCATCTTGGCGTTGATCTCCTCCAGTTCGATCCGATCGATCTGGTCGCCGGTGATGATGTCGGTATCACCGGACTCGGTGATCTCGATCTTTTGCAGCATCTGCCGGACGATGACCTCGATGTGCTTGTCGTTGATGCCCACGCCCTGGAGGCGATAGACCTCCTGGATCTCGTTGACGAGATAAGCCGCGAGCTCTTCGACGCCCTTGATCGCCAGGATGTCGTGCGGTGCCGGATTGCCGTCCAGGATGTAGTCGCCCATCTCGACGACGTCGCCGTCCTGGAGATGGATGTGCTTGCCCTTCGGGATCAGGTACTCGAGCCCGTCCGAGCCGTCATGCGGGGTCAACGTGACCCGGCGCTTGTTCTTGTAGTCCTTGCCGAAGCCGATGACACCGGCCTTCTCGGCGATGATCGCCGCATCCTTCGGACGACGTGCCTCGAACAGTTCCGCCACCCGCGGCAGACCGCCGGTGATGTCACGGGTCTTGGCCGAGTCGGTCGAGACACGGGCGAGCACGTCGCCTGCCTTGGTCATCTGGCCCGGCTCCATCGAGATGATGCCGTCGACGGGCAGGATGTAGCGGGCTTCGCCACCGCGGGCGAGCTTCGCAACCTTGCCGTCAGGGCCGTGCACCGTGATCGCCGGACGCAGATCCGACGTCCGGGCCGACCCACGCCAGTCGATGACGACGCGCTTGCTGATGCCGGTCGCCTCGTCCGTCGTCTCGGTGATCGACATGCCGTCCACGAGATCCTCGTAGCCGACAGAGCCGTCCACCTCGGCCAGGATCGGGCGGGAATAGGGATCCCACTCCGCCAGGCGCTGGCCGCGCTTGACCTTGTCGCCTTCGTCGACCCGCATCTTCGAGCCGAACTGGACACGGTGCACCGCGCGCTCGGCGCCGTCCGGACCGACGATCACGATGGCGATGTTGCGCGCCATGGCGATCAGGTCACCATCCGAGTTGCGCGCCGCATTGCGGTTGCGGATCTTCACCGTGCCCTCGAAATTGGACTCGATGAACGACTGGTCCGCGATCGTCGCCGCGCCGCCGATGTGGAAGGTACGCATGGTGAGCTGCGTGCCCGGCTCGCCGATCGATTGTGCCGCGATGACGCCGACCGCCTCACCCATGTTGACGGGCGTGCCGCGGGCAAGATCGCGCCCGTAGCAGGTGGCGCAGACGCCGTTCTTGGTCTCGCAGGTGAGAACCGAACGGATCTTCACCTCCTGGACGCCGGCGGCGTTGATCTTCTCGATATGGCTTTCCTCGATCATCGTACCCTTCGGCACGAGGACGTTGCCATCGATATCCGTGACATCTTCCGCCGCAGAGCGGCCGAGGATGCGGATGCCGAGCGAAGCCACGACCTGACCGGCATCGATGATGGCGCGCATCTTGATGCCGTTATCCGAGCCGCAATCGACCTCGGAGATGATGGCATCCTGCGCCACGTCGACGAGACGGCGGGTGAGATAACCCGAGTTTGCCGTCTTGAGCGCGGTATCGGCCAGACCCTTACGGGCACCGTGCGTCGAGTTGAAGTACTCGAGCACGTCCAGGCCTTCCTTGAAGTTCGAGATGATCGGGCTCTCGATGATCTCGCCGGACGGCTTGGCCATCAGGCCGCGCATGGCGGCGAGCTGGCGCATCTGGGCCGGCGAACCACGGGCACCCGAGTGGCTCATCATGTAGATCGAGTTKATCGGCTTATCGCGGCCGTTCTCGTCCTTCTTAACGGTCGAGATGCGCGCCATCATCTCCTGGGCGAGCTTGTCGGAGCACTTCGCCCAGGCGTCGACGACCTTGTTGTACTTCTCGCCCTGAGTKATCAGGCCGTCCTGGTACTGCTGCTCGTAGTCCTTGGCGAGCGCACGGGTGGTGTCGACGATCTCCCACTTGTTCTCCGGCACGACCATGTCGTCCTTGCCGAAGGAGATGCCGGCCTTGAAGGCGTGCTTGAAGCCGAGGCCCATGACGCGATCGCAGAAGATKACCGATTCCTTCTGACCGCAGCCGCGATAGACGGCGTCGATCATTCCGGAGATCTCCTTCTTCGTCATCAGGCGATTGACGACGTCGAAGGTCACGGCCGGGTGCTCAGGCAGCGCGGTCGAGAGGATCACGCGGCCGGGCGTGGTGTCGTAGATCTTGGTGTAGGACTTGCCGTCCTGGCCGACGCCGGTCCAGCGATATTTGATCTTCGAATGCAGCGTCACGACCTTCTCGTGCAGCGCATATTCGAGTTCGCCGAAATCGCCGAAGATCTTGCCCTGGCCCGGCTCGCCATCCGAGATGATCGAGAGGTAATACAGGCCGAGCACGATATCCTGCGACGGCACGATGATCGGCTGGCCGTTCGCCGGGTGCAGGATGTTGTTGGTCGACATCATCAGCACGCGCGCTTCCAGCTGCGCCTCGAGCGACAGCGGGACGTGCACGGCCATCTGGTCGCCGTCGAAGTCGGCGTTGAACGCGGCGCAGACCAGCGGGTGAAGCTGGATCGCCTTGCCTTCGATCAGCACCGGCTCGAAGGCCTGGATGCCGAGACGGTGCAGCGTCGGAGCGCGGTTCAGCAGCACCGGATGCTCGCGGATGACCTCGTCCAGGATATCCCAGACTTCCGGCTTCTCCTTCTCGACCAGCTTCTTGGCCTGCTTGACCGTGGTCGAGTAGCCCTTCGCATCGAGACGCGCATAGATGAACGGCTTGAACAGCTCGAGCGCCATCTTCTTCGGCAGGCCGCACTGGTGCAGCTTCATCTCCGGGCCGACGACGATGACCGAACGGCCGGAATAGTCGACGCGCTTGCCCAGCAGGTTCTGCCGGAAGCGGCCCTGCTTGCCCTTCAGCATGTCGGCGAGCGACTTCAGCGGGCGCTTGTTGGCACCCGTGATGACGCGGCCGCGGCGGCCGTTGTCGAACAATGCGTCGACCGATTCCTGCAGCATCCGCTTCTCGTTGCGGATGATGATGTCCGGCGCACGCAGCTCGATCAGGCGCTTCAAGCGGTTATTGCGGTTGATGACGCGGCGATAGAGATCGTTCAGATCCGAGGTCGCGAAGCGGCCGCCATCCAGCGGCACCAGCGGACGCAGATCGGGCGGGATCACCGGAACGATGGTCATCACCATCCATTCCGGCTTGTTGCCGGATTCCTGGAACGCCTCGATGATCTTGAGGCGCTTCATCAGCTTCTTGGGCTTCAGCTCCGAGGTCGTCGTCGCGATCTCGTGCTTCAGATCCATGTTGATCTTGTCGAGATCGAGCGCGCGCAGCATCTCGCGGATGGCTTCCGCGCCGATCATCGCCGTGAAGGTGTCAGCGCCATACTCTTCCTGGCAGCGGACATACTCCTCCTCGGACAGGAGCTGACGGTCCTTGAGGGGCGTCAGGCCCGGCTCGATGACGACATACGACTCGAAATAGAGCACCCGCTCGAGCTCCTTGAGCGGCATGTCCATCAGCAGGCCGATGCGCGACGGCAGCGACTTCAGGAACCAGATATGGGCAACCGGAGCGGCGAGTTCGATATGGCCCATGCGCTCGCGTCGGACGCGTGCGAGCGTCACTTCGACGCCGCACTTCTCGCAGATCACGCCCTTGAACTTCATGCGCTTGTACTTGCCGCACAAGCACTCGTAGTCCTTGATCGGCCCAAAGATGCGGGCGCAAAACAGGCCGTCGCGCTCGGGCTTGAAGGTACGGTAGTTGATGGTCTCGGGCTTCTTGATCTCGCCATAGGACCACGACAGGATCTTTTCCGGGCTCGCGATCGAAATCTTGATCGCGTCGAACGCCTGCTGTGTCGGCTGCTGGCCGAAAAGGTTCATGACCTCTTGCTTCATCGCCTGTCTCCTGCCGCCGGCGGGGGAGTGAACCGCCCTGCCCGGCCATCATGCGAATAAGCCGGCGGCGTGAGTGTCGCCGGCATGCTGTGTTCGTCTCGAGGCGGCCCGTTTGGGCCCGCCCCCTTATTCGGCAGCTTCGGCCGGCGGCAATTCGCCCGGCTTCTGCTTGTTGCTGATCAATTCGACATTGAGGCCGAGCGAGCGCATTTCCTTGACGAGAACGTTGAAGCTCTCGGGGATGCCCGCCTCGAAATTGTCCTCGCCGCGCACGATCGACTCGTAGACCTTGGTGCGGCCCGCCACGTCGTCCGACTTCACCGTCAGCATTTCCTGAAGGGTGTAGGCGGCGCCGTAGGCTTCGAGCGCCCAGACCTCCATTTCGCCGAAGCGCTGACCGCCGAACTGCGCCTTGCCGCCCAGCGGCTGCTGGGTAACGAGCGAGTACGGGCCGATCGAACGCGCGTGGATCTTGTCGTCGACCAGGTGGTGCAGCTTCAGCATGTAGATGTAGCCGACCGTGACCTTACGATCGAAGGGCTCGCCGGTCCGTCCGTCATAGAGCGTGACCTGACCGGACTTGTTGAGCCCCGCCTGCTCGAGCAGATGCTCGATGTCCGACTCCTTGGCGCCGTTGAAGACCGGGGTCGCGATCGGAACGCCGCGGCGCAGGTTCTGGCCCATCTCGACCAGCTCCGCATCGTCCATCGACGCAACGATCTCGTTGTCGCCATACACGGCCTCGAAGCTTGCCCGCAGAGCCTTGCCGTCATGCGCCTTCTTGTAGACGTCGATGGCCTTGGCGATCTGCTTGCCGAGACCGGCAGCGGCCCAGCCCAGATGGGTCTCCAGGATCTGACCGACATTCATGCGGCTCGGCACGCCGAGCGGGTTCAGCACGATGTCGGCATGGGTTCCGTCCTCGAGGAAGGGCATGTCCTCGGCGGGAACGATGCGCGAGACGACGCCCTTGTTTCCGTGACGGCCGGCCATCTTGTCGCCCGGCTGGATCTTGCGCTTCACGGCGACGAAGACCTTGACCATCTTCATCACGCCCGGAGGCAGTTCGTCGCCGCGCTGCAGCTTCTCGACCTTGTCGAGGAAGCGCTGCTCGAGGCGCTTCTTCGACTCGTCGTACTGCTTCCGCATCGCCTCGATTTCGGTCATCAGGGCGTCGTCGCCGACGGCGAACAACCACCACTGCGAACGCGGGAACTCGCTCATTCCCTCGCGGGTGATGACCGTGTCCTTCTTGAAGCCCTTCGGACCAGCAAGGCCGGTCTTGCCGGTCAGGATCTCGGCCAGACGCGCAAAGGTGTTGCGGTCCAGGATCGCCTGCTCGTCGTCGCGGTCCTTGGCAAGACGCTCGATCTCCTCGCGCTCGATCGCCTGGGCGCGCTCGTCCTTGTCGACGCCGTGGCGATTGAACACGCGCACTTCGACGATGGTGCCCTGCACGCCCGGCGGAACACGCAGCGAGGTGTCGCGGACATCCGAAGCCTTCTCGCCGAAGATGGCGCGCAGAAGCTTCTCTTCCGGCGTCATCGGGCTTTCGCCCTTCGGCGTGATCTTGCCGACCAGGATGTCGCCCGCAGCGACTTCCGCGCCGATATAGACGATGCCGGCTTCGTCGAGGTTCTTCAGCGCCTCTTCCGAAACGTTCGGAATGTCGCGCGTGATTTCCTCAGGGCCCAGCTTCGTATCGCGGGCCATGACCTCGAATTCCTMGATATGGATCGAGGTGAAGATGTCTTCCGAGACGATCTTCTCCGAGAGCAGGATCGAGTCCTCGAAGTTGTAGCCGTTCCACGGCATGAACGCGACGAGCACGTTGCGGCCGAGAGCCAGTTCGCCGAGCTCCGTCGACGGGCCGTCGGCGACGATGTCGCCCTTCTTGATCATGTCGCCGACGCGCACCAGCGGACGCTGCGTGATGCAGGTCGACTGGTTCGAGCGCTGGAACTTCTGCAGACGGTAGATGTCGACGCCCGGCTTGGTCGGGTCCATCTCGTCGGAGGCGCGGATAACGATACGCGTCGCGTCGACCTGGTCGACGACGCCGGCGCGCCGGGCAGCGATGGCGGCACCCGAGTCACGGGCGACGACCGCTTCCATGCCGGTGCCGACGAAGGGCGCGTCGGCACGAACCAGCGGCACCGCCTGGCGCTGCATGTTCGAGCCCATCAGCGCGCGGTTGGCGTCGTCGTTCTCAAGGAACGGGATCAGCGCGGCGGCGACCGAAACGAGCTGCTTCGGGGACACGTCCATGAAGTCGACCTTGTCGACCGGCGTGACGATGACTTCACCGGCGCGGCGGCAAACGATCAGGTCGTCGGTCAGACGGCCGCTCGCATCGGTCGCGGCGTTCGCCTGGGCGACGTTGTACTTCGCCTCCTCCATCGCCGAGAGATAGATGATCTCGTCGGTGAGCTGGCCGTCGCGGATGCGGCGGTAGGGGCTCTCGATGAAGCCGTACTTGTTCACCCGCGCGAAGGTGGCGAGCGAGTTGATCAGTCCGATATTCGGACCTTCCGGCGTTTCGATCGGGCAGATGCGGCCGTAATGGGTCGGGTGCACGTCGCGCACCTCGAAGCCGGCGCGCTCGCGGGTCAGACCACCTGGGCCAAGCGCCGAAAGACGGCGCTTGTGAGTGACTTCCGAAAGCGGGTTCGTCTGGTCCATGAACTGCGAGAGCTGCGACGAGCCGAAGAACTCGCGCACGGCGGCAGCCGCCGGCTTGGCGTTGATCAGGTCCTGCGGCATCACCGTGTCGATATCGACCGACGACATGCGCTCCTTGATGGCGCGCTCCATGCGCAGCAGGCCCAGGCGGTACTGGTTCTCCATGAGCTCGCCGACCGAGCGCACACGGCGGTTGCCGAGATGGTCGATGTCGTCGATCTCGCCCTTGCCGTCGCGCAGGTCGACCAGCGCCTTGACGACCGCGAAGATGTCCTCCTTGCGCAGGATGCGCACGGTGTCCTCGGCGTCGAGATCGAGACGCATGTTCATCTTCACGCGACCGACGGCCGAAAGGTCGTAGCGCTCCGAGTCGAAGAACAGCGACTGGAACATGTTCTCGGCGGTCTCGAGCGTCGGCGGCTCGCCGGGACGCATCACGCGGTAGATGTCGAACAGCGCTTCCTCGCGGCGCGAGTTCTTGTCCACGTTGAGCGTGTTGCGGATGTAGGGACCGACCGTGATGTGGTCGATATCCAGCACCGGGATCTCGTCGAAACCTTCATCGGTCAGGAGCTTGAGCAGCTTCTCGCTGATCTCCTCGCCCGCCTCGGCGAAGACCTCGCCGGTCGCCGGATTGACCAGATCCTCGGCAATGTACTGGCCGTAGAGATCCTCGTCAGTGGCGCGCAGGAACTTCAGGCCCTTCTCGGCGAGCTGGCGGGCGGTACGGGCGACCAGCTTCTTGCCGGCCTCGACCACGACCTCGCCGGTGTCGGCGTCGATCATGTCGACCGTCGCCTTGAAGCCCTTCATGCGCTCGGCGTCATAGGGAACGCGCCAGCCCTGCTTATCCTTGGCGTAGGCGATGTGGTTGTAGAAGCGGCTGAGGATCTCCTCGCCGTCCATGCCGAGGGCGAACAGCAGCGACGTCACCGGGATCTTACGCTTCCGGTCGATACGCGCGTAGACGATGTCCTTGGCGTCGAACTCGATGTCCAGCCAGGAGCCGCGATAGGGGATGATGCGCGCGGCAAAGAGCAGCTTGCCCGACGAATGGGTCTTGCCCTTGTCGTGATCGAAGAACACGCCCGGCGAGCGGTGCATCTGCGAGACGATGACGCGCTCGGTGCCGTTGACGATGAAGGTGCCGTTATCCGTCATGAGCGGCATGTCGCCCATGTAGACATCCTGCTCCTTGATGTCCTTGACCGACTTCGCCTGGGTGTCGGGATCGATATCGAACACGATCAGGCGCAGCGTCACCTTGAGCGGGGCCGAGAAGGTCATGCCGCGCTGACGGCATTCGTCGACGTCGTATTTCGGCGGCTCGAAGGTGTATTTCACGAATTCAAGCAGCGAAGCGCCAGCGAAATCGCCGATCGGGAACACCGACTTGAAGACGGACTGCAAGCCCTCGTCGGAGCGGCCGCCCTTGGGCTCGTCCACCATCAGGAACTGGTCGTAAGACGCCTTCTGAACCTCGATGAGGTTCGGCATCTGCGCGACTTCCTTGAGTTTTCCGAAGAACTTGCGGACGCGTCTGCGGCCCTGGAGCGAATTGACCATGTTGTTCCTCGCGATCTCTCTCGGACGGCTCACCCGGCGGCCCGCTCACGGACCAGTCTTGGCAGCCACAGGCCGCCGGGGGAGCCGTTCGGCGCTTCGGCGCGCCGACATCAACTGAACTGGCCTTCCCGATGGGGCTCGTGCCCCGGAAAGCCTCTTGCATTCCTTGCGCCGCATTCCGCTTGCCGGAAACGACGCAACAGCCCCGGAGGCGGAAGACCGCCCCGGGACTGTCGTGTACGACTAGGGTCGGACCGGCATCAGCCGGCCCTGCTCACTTGAGCTCGACCTTGGCGCCGACGGCCTCGAGCTGCTTCTTGAGCTTCTCGGCCTCGTCCTTGGTCACGCCTTCCTTGAGCGGCTTCGGAGCGGCTTCCACCAGATCCTTGGCTTCCTTCAGGCCGAGACCGGTGATGGCGCGGACTTCCTTGATCACTTCGATCTTCTTGTCGCCGGCGGCGGCGAGAACGACAGTGAACTCGGTCTGCTCTTCAACAGCAGCAGCCGGAGCGCCACCGGCCGGGCCAGCCGCAACGGCGACGGCGGCAGCGGCAGAAACGCCCCACTTCTCTTCGAGAAGCTTGGCGAGGTCAGCGGCCTCGAGGACGGTCAGGGAGGACAGCTCGTCAACGAGCTTAGCAAGATCAGCCATGGTATGTTCCTACGATAAAGAGGTTCGAACGTTGATCAGGTTGGCAGACGGCCTCAGGCCGCATCCTTGTCGGCATATGCCTGAAACACGCGAGCGAGCTTTGCAGCAGGCGCGGTCGAGAGCTGGGCGATCTTGGTTGCCGGGGCCTGGAGAAGGCCGAGCAACTTGGCGCGCAGTTCGTCGAGCGAGGGCATCGTGGCCAGGGCCTTGACACCATCGGGGTTCAGGGAGGTCTTGCCCATCGCGCCACCGAGGATGACAAGCTTGTCATTGTCCTTGGCGAAAGCGACGGCGACCTTCGGCGCCGCGACCGGATCGCTGGAATAAGCGATCAGGGTGGGGCCCTTCAGCAGGGGACTGATGGACGCGACGTCGGTGCCTTCAAGAGCGATCTTGGCCAGCCGGTTCTTTGCGACCTTCACAGTGGCGCCATTGGCCTTCATCTCACGACGAAGCTTCTGGAACTGTGCCACCGTCAAGCCCGCATAGTGGGCCACGACAACGACCGACGTGTTTGCGAACACGCCGTTCAGTGTCGCGACGGCATCATTCTTTGCCGCTCTTTCCACTGGGCTCTCTCCGGTAGGCGGCAAGACGAAACCTTGCCGCCAGTTGCACTTGTCGCGCAGGCTAGGCCGATTGACACCGGCCGGTCACATGCGCGACGCTCAGTGCCCTGTCCCCTTCCCCGGCATCAGCCACGGTCGGGCGAGATGGTTCGAACCGTCTCGAGGTCTCTCGACCTCGGGTAAGCTCTTGCACCGTCTATGCAGGCCTCTTGGCGAAATTATGCCCTCGGGCGAACCCGAAGCGCACCTGCAGTCTCAGACAGGACTGGGTGATTCCGGCGCGAAGATCGCTCCGCACGCCCGAAAAACCCATTCTTCGACGGTAAACCGTCGAAAAACGCGAAACGGACCTCCTCGTGCAAAGCACGCGGAAGCCCTGATCACTTATGGAAACATCGGGATGTCATAGCGACTTCCCTCGCTTCTGCCAAGTGGTGTCTTGATCCCGCGAGATCAAGACGAGCTTGCGGCCGGCGCGAAGCCGGCCGCATGGAAGCCTATCAGCCGCCCAGAACCGTGTTCGGCTCGATCTTGACGCCCGGACCCATGGTCGAGGAGATCGCGACGCGCTGGACATAGGTGCCCTTGGCGCCGGCGGGCTTCGCCTTGGCAACCGAATCCGCGAAGGCACGGATGTTCTCTTCGAGCTTCTCAGCCGTGAACGAGACCTTGCCGACGGCAGCATGCACGATGCCGGCCTTCTCGACGCGGAACTCGACCGAGCCACCCTTGGAGGCTGCAACCGCGCTGGTCACGTCCATGGTCACCGTCCCGACCTTCGGGTTCGGCATCAGGCCGCGCGGGCCGAGCACCTTACCGAGGCGGCCGACGAGCGGCATCATGTCCGGGGTCGCGATGCAGCGATCGAAGTCGATCGTGCCCTTCGAGACGATGTCGACCAGCTCCTCGGCGCCAACGACGTCGGCCCCGGCCTTCTTGGCCTCCTCGGCCTTGGCGCCACGAGCGAACACGGCGACGCGCAGGACGCGGCCCGAGCCGTTCGGCAGGTTGCAGACGCCACGGACCATCTGGTCGGCGTGACGCGGATCGACACCGAGATTCATCGCAACTTCGACGGTCTCGTCGAACTTGGCGGTGGCGCGGCCCTTGATCAGGGCAACGGCTTCGGTGAGCGGGTAGAGCTTGGTGCGGTCGATGCCCTCACGGGCCTTGACGACGCGTTTTCCGACGTGTGCCATTGATCCGTTCCCCTCAGCCCACGACTTCCAGGCCCATGGACCGGGCAGAACCCCGGATCATGGCCACGGCCGATTCGACGTTATCGCAGTTCAGATCGGCCATCTTCTTCTCGGCGATCTCCTTGAGCTGCGCCGAGGTGACCTTGCCGACATTGCCGCCGCGACCCGGGGTCTTCGAACCCGAGGTCAGGCCGGCCGCCTTCTTGAGGAAGTACGAAACCGGCGGCTGCTTCATCTCGAAGGTGAAGGAGCGATCCTGATACGCGGTGATGATCACCGGGATCGGCATGCCCTTTTCCATCTGCGCGGTCTTCGCATTGAAGGCCTTGCAGAATTCCATGATGTTGAGGCCGCGCTGACCCAGCGCCGGACCGATCGGCGGCGACGGATTGGCCGCGCCCGCCGGAACCTGAAGCTTCACGTAGCCCGTGATCTTCTTTGCCATGATGGCTGCTCCTGCCGTCCGAACCGGTGCCTACCGGAACGACGACGACCCCTCCCAGACAAAAAGCGTCCCGGGCCGGGGTGGTTGCAGAGCGTGGTGCGGCGAGGACTTCCGGTTGGCAAACCGGCACGCCTTCCACGCATGTGAGGCGCGGCCTATGGCATACTCGTGAACGAAGGGGAAGAGCTTTCGCGCTGCGGCATCTTCGCGGCCGCCCTTGAAGGGCGCCCCGCACCCCGCTGGACATAGTCGCCGAGCGCAATGCCGATGTGCAAGACGACCAGCCCCATCAGGACGAAGGCAAGCCAGGCATGGCTTTTGAACAGTGGCTCGGAATAGCCGGCCCCTTCCGGCCAGATCGCCGGCAGCGTCAGGCCAAGGGCGAGTTCCCGCGCACCAAAATCGGACACGCCGGCCCAGCCGAGCATCGGCACGATGATCAGCGCGGCATAGAGCACGCCGTGGACCGCCCTGTCTCCGCCCCCTTCCCGCCAGTGTCCGGTCAGGCGCGCCAGCACCCTGTAGGCCATGCGGAAGAGCACGAGCCCGAACAGCCCCGCACCGGTCGTCTTATGCAAGGCGTAGAGCGTGTCCGCCATCGGCCCATCGCCGATCTGCTTCATCAAGACACCGGAGCAGAAGAGCACGAGGACCAGCACCGCGGTGGCCCAGTGCAGCAGCTTTGCCAGGAACGGGAAGCTGCGTTGCCCCGCGCGATGCGCGGCGGCGCCCAACACAAGCCCCTCCCGGGACGGCGATATCGACATGGTCATGCGCGCATCCGTTGGGTCTCAGACATGAAGCCATCGACGGTCTGACGGAGTTCGGCAGCCTGGCGGCCGAGATCGGCAGACGCGTGCGTGACCGTCTCGGCAGTCCGACGCCAGTCCTCGACCATGCCGGCGACCTGTTCGACCTGATCAGCCACGAGGCGGACATCGCCGGCGGTCTTGCTTGTGCTCTCGCTGATCGAGCGAGAGCTCGCATCCTGCTTGCGCGCCAGATCGGCGATCGAATCGGCAGCGCGCTCCACCTGGTTGACCGAGGTGACCAGCGCACCGACCCGCATGGTGATGCGCTGAGCCGCGACATTGATCGAATCGAGCCCGCTCCGGACCTGATAGGTCGCTTCGGCGGAGCGGTTTGCCAGCTGCTTGACCTCGGCTGCAACCACGGCGAAGCCGCGGCCGCTCTCTCCGGCCCGGGCCGCCTCGATCGTGGCGTTGAGTGCGAGCAGATTGGTCTGGTTCGCGACCGTACCGATGATCTTGATGATCTCCGAAATTGCCCCAACCGCCTCGCATAGCACCACCGTATCGGCCGTGGCCTCCTCGACCAGCACCTTGGCGGCGGTCGCAACCTCGGTCGTCCGCTGTGCCTCGCCAGCCGTCGTCGTCAACAGGCGCGAGATATCGATCAGCGAGCGCGAGACATCATCGACATGGGTCGAGGCCCGCTGCGTCGAGCCGGCTGCGGCGGCCGCTCGCTCGTCCACGGAGCCCGAAAAGCGTGCGAGCTCGCCCGACGCGCCCGACATGCGCGCCGCATGTTGCTCCAGCACCGTTGCAATCGAAGCGATGCGCTGCTGGAAGGCCTGCCCCTGCAATTGGAGACGGTCACGCCGCTCGACCTCGTGCGACAGCACCTCGAGACGCTGTTTGGCCGCCTCCTGCTGGGCCTGCTCGCCGCGCAGATGGGCCAGCAGCGCCCGCGCCAGCATGCCGATCTCATCGCGCCGGATCGCCAGCTTGCCGATCCAGGCCCGGTCCCGCTCGACCGAGCCCAGGGCGCGCGCCATCCCGGTGATCGGCCGCACCAGCCAGCGATATTCCAGCGCGATGACGAGAACGACCAGGAACATGCCGAGCAGCGACAGCAGCAGCTTGTTCTGCCGGGCGTTGTCGACATGCAGAGCCAGCCGACCGCTGACCTCGGTCATGCCCTCGTTCAAGGCGACGCGCAGTTCGTTGCGCTTCGCGGCGAGCCGCTTCAGCGATTCGCGCGCTCCGATATGGTCCGATCCGACCTGCCCCGACAGCTCTCCGAGAAGATCGACAGCCTCCTGGGCGCGCGCATGGACGGAGCCGTGAAGGCGCATGGCGATATCGGCGACGCTCCGCGCCACCACTTCGATATCGGCTTTCTCCGCGGGCGGCCCGCTATCGGACAGAAGCGAGGCGTTCAGCCGCTGATAGGCGGAATCGGCCTGGGCGAGCGCATCACCCGCGCCAGCATACGCCACCAGATCCCGCGAGAATTGCGTCAGGCGGATCGAGCTGACGACATCGGCGGCGGCAAGGAGAAGCGCAACAAGACCAAGCAGCGCGCCCCAGACGGCAAGACGCTGACCGACAGTTGCCTTGAAGCTCTTCGGAAACATGCAAGCCCGCGCCGGATTTTCGGCGCGGACCTTGCGTCAGCATCGCTTAAAAGTGCCTTAACCAACAAGCTGCCGCAGAAAAATGCGGCCCTCGTGCAAGAGYGCGATCAGATCTTCTCGACCTGGCCGTATTCGAGCTCGACCGGCGTGGCGCGGCCGAAGATCGAGACCGCGACCTTGAGGCGGGCGCGTGCGTGATCGACGTCCTCGACGACACCGTTGAACGAGGCGAAGGGGCCGTCGGCAACCTTGACCTGCTCGCCGACCTCGAAGACCACCGTCGGCTTCGGGCGTTCGATGCCCTCGGCGACCTGGCCCTTGATCCGCATCGCCTCATGCTCGGGGATCGGCATGGGCTTGGCCTTGTCGGCCCCCAGGAAGCCGGTGACCTTCGGCGTGTTCTTGATCAGGTGATAGACCTCGTCGGTCATCTCGCACTTCACCAGGACGTAGCCCGGGAAGAACTTGCGCTCGGCGTCCACCTTGCGGCCACGACGAACCTCGACGACCTTCTCGGTCGGGACCAGCACCTCGTCGAACTTGTCGGCGAGATTGCGCTGCGCCGCCTGATCGCGGATCGACTGCGCGACCTTGTTCTCGAAGTTGGAATAGGCGTGGACGATGTACCAGCGGGTGCTCACGTCAAAACTCCGCTCAGCGTGCGCCAAGGATGAAACCGAGCGACCAGCGAATGATCGTATCGGTAAAGAGGAAGAACAGGCTCGCAGCCACGACCATGGCCAAGACGAGGCCGGTGGTGATCAGTGTCTCGCGCCGCGACGGCCAGGTAACCTTCGCGGCCTCCGAGCGCACCTCCTGCAGGAACTGGAAGGGGTTGGACTTCGCCATTGAGTGGTCACCTCGGTTTCGGGCCGCGCCCGATTCGGACGTCCTGAAAGATTCGCGGCGCGGGGCTCAGGGAGCCGCGCGCCGTCATGAGGCCTCTTACAACGCTCCGGCACGTTAGCCAAGCGCTTTTGATCCGAGCGCTCTCGTCAACCTCGGGGCGCTGCGGGCTTGCGGCAGGCGATCAGCAGGAAGGGCGGACGTTCGCGCTCCCTCGCCCACTCCGGATGTTCGCCGACCTGATCCGGACCGCCCCCCCATTCCTCGAGATGGGTCAGGATGAATCCGGCCGTCAGCAGCAACTGGAGATAGGTTCCGATAGTTCTATGCTGCTTGATGATGCCCTCGGCCGGCCAGTTCGTCCGGCGCGGCCCTTCGTCAAGATAGGGCCCGACCGGCCATGTCGGCGCAGTTCCGGCAGGAGGCGGCGCAGCGCATCCCACTCGGGCGCACCGTCAAGACCGTGGATCGAGCGTGGAACTGGCTGTAACCTTGGAAAAAGTCTCGTCGTCGTAGATGTTCTGCGTCATCGCAGTACGATCGCGAGACTGGCAGGGGCGGCAGGGCTCGAACCTGCGACACCCGGTTTTGGAGACCGGTACTCTACCAACTGAGCTACACCCCTGTAGTCGCGCAGTGCTTTGCCCCAACCCGCCGCGCATTTCAAGTCGAAAAAGAACCGATGTCGACAAGGCTGTGAGCAAAAAGAAAGGGCGGCGTTTCCGCCGCCCCTTCCGAACGCGATGGCGCGCTGTCGATCAGGCGATGATGCTGGCGACGACGCCGGCGCCGACGGTCCTGCCGCCTTCGCGGATGGCGAAGCGCAGCTTCTCCTCCATCGCGATCGGCACGATCAGGTGCACTTCCATGGCGATGTTGTCGCCAGGCATCACCATCTCGGTGCCCTCAGGCAGGTGCACCACGCCGGTCACGTCCGTCGTGCGGAAGTAGAACTGCGGGCGGTAGTTGGTGAAGAACGGCGTATGGCGGCCGCCCTCTTCCTTCGTCAGGATGTAGGCCTCGGCCTTGAA
>NZ_JBFTKP010000066.1:0-20675 GCF_056396005.1 Allobosea sp. 05T439
TCGCCCCGATCTGGGTGCGCAAGATGCCGAAGAAGGATGCCGAGGAGATCGGCATGCACTATCTCAAGCGCGTGAAGATCCCGGAGCAGGCGCTGAAATATCCGGGCCAGCTCTCGGGCGGCCAGCAGCAGCGCGTCGCGATCGCGCGCGCGCTCTGCATGAGCCCGAAGATCATGCTGTTCGACGAGCCGACCTCGGCGCTCGACCCCGAGATGGTCAAGGAGGTGCTCGACACCATGGTGAGCCTGGCCGAGGAGGGCATGACCATGCTCTGCGTCACCCACGAGATGGGCTTTGCGCGCCAGGTCGCCGACCGCGTCATCTTCATGGATGCCGGCCAGGTCGTCGAGATGAACGAGCCCAACGCCTTCTTCAAGAACCCGCAGCACGAACGCACCAGGCTCTTCCTGTCGCAGATTCTCCATTGAGGGCGCGCAGCCTTGCATCCACCGGAGGCCCGGCGCGTTCGAACGCGCCTCGCCATGGGGCGCGGCCGGTGTAATCTGCCGGCCCCCTGCCGAGGTGCCATGACTTGAATCACCGCCAGCTTGAGACGTTTGCCGCCGTGATGAAGTCCGGCACCGTCTCGCGCGCAGCCGAGTTGCTCGGCATCACGCAGCCGGCGGTCAGCCGCACCATCGCCGAACTGGAGCGCTCGGTCGGTTTCCTGCTGTTCGACCGGGTGCGCAACCGCATCATCCCGACGCCCGAGGCCAAGCTATTCTATGCGCAGGTCGAGGCCTCGTTTCGCGGCATGGACACGCTCCGGGCCACGGCTGCCCGCATCCGCGACCATGGCTCGGGACAATTGCGGATCGGCTCGCTCTCGGCGCTTGGCTCGTCGCTGGTGCCCCGCGCCGTCCGGCGCTTCCGCGAGGGCCATCCCGATATCGGCGTCACCCTGATGGTGTTGCCCTCGCGCGACGTGCGTGACGGCGTCGTCTCCGGCCAGTTCGATATCGGGCTCGCCGCCGACGAGATCGATGTCAGCGGCGTGCTGCACCAGCCCTTCGTCTCGCCGCGCGTGCTCTGCGCGATCCCGCGCGAGCATCCGCTGGCCGAGCGCGACCTGATCACGCCGCATGACCTGCACCGCCAGCCCTTCGTCGCCTATGTGCCGGAGGACCGGACCCGCCAGCGGCTCGACCTGGTCTTTCACCAGGCCGAAGTCAGCCCGCATGTCGTGGTCGAGACGATCTATGCCGCAACCGTCTGTGCGCTCGTCGCCGAAGGCGTCGGCATCGGCCTGGTCAGCCCCTATGCGGTCGCCGGCGCCGATATGAGCCGGATCGTGCTGAAGCCGTTCGAACCGGCAGTGCACAGCAAGAGCCTGCTGATCCTGCCGCTCGACCGGCCAAAATCGCAGCTGGTGCGCGATTTCATCGACTGCCTGCTCGCCTCGCGCTAGTTCGCCGTGCGTCCGTTCGGACGCAAGATGGGCGATCTAGCCCATTGTTTAAGCGTCGGATTTTCCGAAAACCGGATTCCACTTTTCGGTCCGATGCTCCAGGTCGCATCGAGCATGCTCTGAACGACGTGACCTGAGCCTGGGAGACATGAGGCCGGGATTGCGGCATCAAGCCGGTCAATCGCCTGCCTKAACCCGATAGGGATGAGAGATCACCGGATGCCTGCGATACCATTGCCCTTCGTGGTGGCGCTGTTGCTGACGATCCTGCTTATCCGGGTCTTCCTTCAGGACAGGCCCCTCCTCAAACCGGTCACTCTCTTCATCGGCACCTGCATTCTGCTGGTGGTCACGGTCGGCTTGCGCTGGACGATCGATGCCCCCTGGGTCCGGTTCCTGCAGCCCGTCATGGCGGCATTGCTGCCGCCCATCGCCTGGCTCTGCTTTGCAAGGCTGCGGCAGCCTCCCGCACTGCGATCCTGGCTGCATGTTCTGGCCCCGGTCGCGATCCTCATCCTGTCCTGCCTGTGGCAGCGCTGGCAGGCGCCGATCGACCTCATTCTCGCCCTGCTCTTTTTCGGCTATGGCGCGGCCCTGGTTCGCCACGGCCATGCCGGGCCCGATCAGTTCGAGAGCGTGCGTCTCTCCGATGCCCAGGGCGCGCGCAGGGCGGTTTCCGTCATAGGCCTGCTGCTGATCTGCTCAGGGATCATCGATCTTCTGATCGCCGCGGATTTCGGGTCCCATCAGGGCAGCCACGCGGCCGTGATCGTGGCAGTCGGCAACCTCCTCCTCCTTCCCGTCATCGCCTATGCAATCGCGGTGATCGGCCGCAGCGTCCCGGACGACGAGCCCCTCGATCGATCCGACCCGGCCCGCACCGAGGAGCCCGAGCATCGGCCGAACGAGGCGGCGTCGGCCTCCGCGACGGAGGAGGACGTCGGGATCATGGCGATGGTCGAGACCGCGATGCGCCAGAAGACGATCTATCGCGATCCGGACCTGACCCTGAACCGCCTTGCGCGCCGCCTCGGGCTGCCTTCAAGATCCGTGTCGAACGCGATCAACCGCACGCTTGGCCGCAATTTGCCGCAACTCGTCAATGAATATCGGGTTCGCGAAGCCATGCGCTTGCTCGGAGAAACCGACCTGCCGGTCACGGGGGTGATGTTCGAGTGCGGTTTCCAGACGAAATCGAATTTCAATCGGGAATTCGCGCGCGTGACCGGCACGACGCCGAGCGAGTATCGCCGCGCGGGCGGTGCGCCTGCCGGGGAGACCAGCCGTTCTACGGCCTGACCGGAATGGACCTGGCGAGAAAGCCGATCACGAGAAAGGCGATCTCACGGTGGATCTCGTCGCGGCCACGCGCTCCATCATCCCTGCAGATGATGCCGCTGCCGGGCTCGACCTTTTCGATGAGGGCGACGGCATCCGGCTTGCAGAGCCCGACAAAAGCGAAATGCGTCGCGTCGGGAATGGTGACCGAGGTCGCGGACGGCTTCGGCAGATGCTCCGCGAGATAGCCGGATTCAAACTTCGCGGGTAACCCGTCGATATCGATCCCTGCGCCGATCACAAGCGCCGGCATGTCGAGGCTCGCCAGGCTTTCGGGCGTAAAGCCTCTTGCAAGGCCGAGGTCGAGGGACACGAACGCCTTGAGGCGCGGGTCGGCCAGGTTGCCTTCGAGTTCGCGCTTGTCCAGGCCGAGCTCACCCCTGAGGACACAGGCACGCGGGCTGGTATTGGCCTTGCAATCGGTCTCGAACYGTTTCGTGTCGAAGCGTGCCCCGGCCAGTTCCGCAACCGTCCAGCCTCCCAGGGAATGGCCGATCGCGGAGACCCGGCTGATATCGACCTTGCCCGCGAGCGTCGGATCGCGTTCCACGGCGTCGATGACCCGGCTCAGATCACGCGGGCGCTCCCGCAGCATCGCCGCCTGCGCGGGTGGCATGTCGAATGTCGTCGTGCCCGGATGGTCCGGAGCCGCGACGATGCTGCCGCGTGCGGCCAGCTCCGCAGCAAGCCAGGAGAGATTGCGCCAGCTCCCGCCATAGCCATGCGACAGGACGACAAGCGGCAGTTCACCCGAGAGCGGCGCGGCACCGCGAATGACGGGAACCCCATGGAAGGCGGGATTGTCTCCGACGATCTCGGTCTTGCCCTCCTGTTTCGTCGGATACCAGATGCTGACCTGAAGCGGCCGCTTCCCCTTCGGGTCGAGCGTCGTCTGCTGAAACCCAATGGCGTCAGCGGAATGCGCAAGGACCGTGGTCAGCAGCCATGACCCGGCCGCCAGGAGTGAGCGTTGAAGGAGTGAGCGTTGAAACATGGCAGTCTCCGATGGAATGAGCGGCCGGCATGTTTCAAAATCCGCTCTCCCGAGACCTCGAACGCGATCGAGAACGCCGCTTTCCGCCAGATTCCGCCTTCGCCCCGCCCCTCGCCCGTGCGGGCAGCCACGCGGAACCCCGGAGCGCTCGCGGATGCGTCCCGGCTGGAAGGGACCAGCAGGTATAAGATTTAGGCATCAAGCTATTTCCCCAGCCTGATTGTCGCGAACCGACCCGCCGCTATCGTGCCTCGCAGCAGGCTCGGCCTGCAGGGATGACCGGGGCCGCGCTGCAAACGGCCGTAGAGCGTGGCGCAGCCTCAGCCAATGACAGGGGATTTACCGATGAGCTTTCCTTCCCGGCGCCTGGCGCTCGGTGTCGCCGCCCTCGGACTGGCTGCGTTGAGCGGCTGGACCGCGCAGGCCCAGCAGCCGGATCTCAAGACTCTCTCGGGCAAGACCATCACCATCGGCATCCATAACCGTTCGCCCTGGGGCTATCGCGACAAGGACGGCAATGTCGTCGGCTATCACCCCGACCTCGTGCGCGCCGCGCTTGCCCCGCTCGGCGTCAAGGCGATCGAGTTCACCGTTGCCGATTTCGGCGCGCTGATCCCCGGCCTGCTAGCCAGCCGCTTCGACATCATCGCGTCGGGCGTCGCGATCACCCCGGCGCGCTGCCAGCAGGTGCTGTTCAGCGAGCCCGACCTCTCGGCCGGCGACGGCCTGCTCGTGCTCAAGGGCAACCCGCTCAAGCTGCACAGCTACGAGGACATCGTGAAGAATCCGAACGTCAAGCTCGGCGGCGGGCGCGGCACGGAGAATGCGAAGAACGCGTTGGCCGCCGGCGTCCCCGAAGACCGGCTGCTGCTCTTTCCGAACAACGAGGCCGTGGTCAGCGCCATGCTGGCCGGGCGCGTCGATGCCGCGACACTGTCGGCGCCGAGCGTCGCCGGGCTGATGGAAGCCGGCGGCATGAACGCGATCGAGCGCGCCCTGCCCTTCAAGGGTTATGTCAAGCCGGGCGGGCAGGAATACATGATGGCGACCGCCGTCGTCTTCGCGCCGAAGGACAAGGAACTGCAGGCGCTCTACAACGCCAGGCTCGCGACGCTGAAGACCGACGGCACCATGAAGACGATCATGGCGAAATACGGCTTCACCGATGCCGAGATGCCGCCGGAGGCCTCGACCGCCGATCTCTGCGCGGCAAAGCCGTGAGCACCGGCCCAAAAACGCCAGGCCGATCATGAGCTTCGCCGACGTCCTTGCCGGGATCTATCAGGGCTTTGGCGTCACCGCCTCGGTGACGCTGCTCGGCATGGCCTATGCCGTGCCCTTCGCCTTCATCGCCGGCGTGCTGCAGTTCAGCACGCGCGGCTGGCCCCATGCCGCCGTCACCGCGGTGATCGAGTTCTGGCGCTCGTCGCCGGTGATCATTCTGCTCTACGCGTTCTACTACACGCTGCCGGGCTTCGGCATCCGGCTTTCCGGCCTCGCGGTCGGGGGGCTGGTGCTCGGCCTCAATATCGGCGGCTATGGCAGCCAGGCGGTGCGCGCCGCCCTGCAGTCGCTCGACCGCGGCCAGGCCGAGGCCGGACGCTCGCTCGGCTTCCGGCGCTGGCAGATCCTGCTCTTGATCGAGCTGCCGCAGGCGCTGCTGGCGATGATGCCGACCTTCGTCAACCAGTTCATCCAGCTGGTGAAGAGCACGGCGCTGGTCTCGCTGATCACGCTCAGCGACATGACCTTCCGGGCCAAGGAAATCTCGCAGCTCCATTACGACCCGGTGAAGGTCTATACCGGCCTTCTCGTCGCCTATTTCGTGCTCTGCTATCCCGCGACGATCGTCGGGCGCTGGCTCGAGCGCAAGGTCGGCGCCGGGCGGAAATTCGCCCATGACGTTTGATCCCGCCTTCGCCCTCTCGATCGTGCCGCCGATCGCGCGTGCGCTGACCACGACGCTCGCTGTCACGCTGCTCAGCTGCGTATTTGCCGCCCTGCTCGGCTTCGGGCTGGAAATCACCAGGCGCTCCAGCAAGCCCATGCGCTACGCGATGCGCTTCGTCATCGACTTCATCCGCTCCACGCCGGTGCTGGTGCAGCTCTACTTTCTCTACTATGTGCTGCCGGTCTACGGCATCAAGCTGCCCGCCCTCGTCGTCGGCGTCGCCGCGCTCAGCCTGTATTACTGCGGCTATCTCGCCGAGGTGTTCAAGGCCGGGATCGACGGGATTCCCAAGGGGCAGTTCGAGGCCGCCAAGGCGCTCGGGCTCAACCGGTTGAAGACCGTGCTGCTGGTGATCGCGCCCCAGATGCTGCGCAACATCGCCGCGCCGATGGGCAATTACTTCATCTCGATCTTCAAATCGACGCCCTATCTCGCGGTCATCGCCGTGCCGGAATCCTTCGGTTCGGCCCTCGACATCGCCTCCGACACCTTCCGCTATGGCGAACCGATGGCGGTCGTCGGCGCGCTCTTTCTCGCTATCGCCGTCACGCTCTCCTTCCTCATCCGCAAATTCGAGGCGCGTCTCGCGCTCTCGGCCCAGCGCTGAGTTCCGTCCAGGCCAAGAATCCTGCCCGAGCATTGAATCCTGCCCGGGCGCTGAATCCTGCCCGGGCGCCGCTTTCTGCCCGGGCATCGCCGCAACCCGCATCATCCGAGACCGATCATGGACCAGGCCTTTCTCGACCAGCTCACGCAATGGCGCCGCCAGCTGCATGCGCAGCCCGAACTGTCCGAGCACGAGCATGCCACCTCCCGCTTCGTGCAGGAGAAACTCACCGAACTGGGCATTCCCTTCGTCGCGGGCGTCGGCGGCACCGGTGTCGTCGCGACGTTGTCCCGGTCGGGCTCGAACCGGACCGTCGGCTTACGCGCCGATATGGATGCGCTGCCGATCCAGGAGCTGAGCACGGCGCCCTACGCCTCGCAGACGCAGGGAGCGATGCATGCCTGCGGCCATGACGGACATACGGTCGCTTTGCTCGGCACGGCCGCTATGCTCGCCGCCGACGAGAGCTGGAAGGGGCAGGTCCAGTTCATCTTCCAGCCGGCCGAGGAAAACGGCGTCGGCGCCAAGGCGATGATCCAGGACGGGCTGTTCGAGCGCTTTCCGATGGAGCGCGTCTTCTCCTTCCATAACTGGCCGGGGCTCGAGGCCGGCACCATCGCGGTGCATGACGGGCCGGTCATGGCGGCGGGCGGGCGCTGGAGCGTCACCCTGCACGGGCTTGCCGGCCATGCCGCGATCCCGCACCAGACCCGCGACCCGATCGTTGCCGCCGGACACCTGATCGTCGCGCTCCAGACCATCGTGGCGCGCAATGTCGATCCAGTCGACGCGGTCGTGCTCTCGATCGGCCAGATCAGCGGCGGCGTCGTCAGCAACCAGATCCCGGAAAGCGTGACGCTGCTCGGCACCTTGCGGACCTACCGGCCCGAGGTGCGCGAGGCGGTGATCAAGCGGATGGAGAGCATCATCGCCGGCATCTGCGAGGCCTATGGCATGCAGGCCGATGTCGAGATCCTGTCGACCGGCAGGCCGATCATCAACACTCCGGCGGAAGCCGCGCTCTCGGTGCAGGCGGGACAGGCGATCGGGGCGCCGGTCCGGCGCGACGTGCGGCCGAGCACCACCGGCGACGATTTCTCCTTCCTGATCAAGGAGCGGCCGGGCGCCTATGTCTGGATCGGCAACGGCCCGGCCGGTCCGGAGGGCGAGCTCCACAATGCCCGCTACGATTTCAACGACGCGATCCTGCCGGTCTGCGTCGGCTGGATGAGCGAGGTCGCCAGGCGCGCGCTCGCGGATGCCGCGTAAGCCATAAGGGCCAGGCATCGTCTCATGCCCGCAGCCTGATTGTCTCGCTTTGCCAGCCGCCTACAGCTTGTCCCTCGAAAGGGATCAAGCCATGCACGACCTCACCCGCTGCGTTCACCACCCGGCCGTCAACGAGGAGGGCTATGCCAGCCTCGCCGTGCCAACGCATCGCGCCTCGACCATCGTATACAAGGATGCCGCGAGCTTCGCGGCCCGCAAATATCGCGGCTTCGACGGCTATACCTACGGGCTGCACGGCACGCCGACGACGCGCACGCTGGAAGCGCAGCTCACCGCGCTGCATGGCGGGGTGCGCACCGTGCTGGTGCCTTCGGGCCAGGCTGCGGTCACCATCGTCATGCTCTCGGTCCTCATGCCCGGCGACAAGGTGCTGATCCCCGACCATGTCTACCCGCCGGTGCGCAGCTTCTGCGAGGAATACCTGAAGCCGCGCGGCATCGATTACGGCGTCTACGACCCGATGATCGGCGCCGGCATCGCCGAGCTGATCGAGGGCGCCACCAAGCTGGTCTGGGTCGAGTCGCCCGGCTCCGGCACGATGGAGGTCCAGGATGTTCCGGCCATCGTCAAGGCGGCCAAGGCCAAGGGCGTGCTCGTCGGCTGCGACAACACCTGGGCGACGCCACTGCTCTTCAAGCCTCTGGCCCATGGCGCCGATTTCGCCTGCGAGGCGCTGACCAAATATGTCGGCGGCCATTCCGACCTGCTGCTCGGCTCCGTCACCGTCTCCGACATGGCGCTGCGCGAGAAGATGAAGGAGACGCTGCGCGCCTTCGGCGTCGGCGTCTCGCCGGATGAATGCCAGCTCGCGCTGCGCGGCATCGAGACCATGGGCCTGCGGCTCGCCCATATGGGCAAGATCTCGGAGGATTTCGCCCGGCGGCTGACGCATTCGCCGGCTGTCGAGACGGTGCTGCACCCAGCCCTGCCCTCCTGCCCCGGCCATGCCTTCTGGAAGCGTGACATGGGCCGTTCATCGGGCGTCTTCAGCGTCGTCCTCAAACCCGTTGCCGAGGCGGATCTCGAAGCGGCGCTGACCGCGCTCAAGATTTTCGCGATCGGCGCCTCCTGGGGCGGCACGCGCAGCCTGATCGCGCCGATGGCGGTCAAGGGTGACCGCACCGTCAGCCCCTGGACGGCGGAGGGCACGGTGCTGCGCATCAGCATCGGCATCGAGGATCCCGACGACCTCTGGAACGACCTCGACGCGCTGCTCGTCGCGCTCGAACGCGGGCCGGCCGCCAGGGTCGCCTGAGACAAAAGATCCGGACCGAAGACCAACGCGGCGGGAGCAGGCTTCCGCCGCGCAGGGAGAACTTTGCCCAGAACCAGCCAGCACAAAGAACGGCAAGAACAAACAGAGAGGGAAGCTTCAATGACACGCCCATTCATCCGGCTTGCGGCCGCCGCGGTCGTCGCGACCTGTACTGCGGCCTCCGCCCAGGCGGCGGACACGCTCAAGACCATTCGCGATCGCGGCAGGATCATCTGCGGCACGAGCAACGGCGTTCCCGGCTTCTCGACGCAGGATGCAGCCGGGCGCTGGCAGGGTTTCGATATCGACATCTGTCGCGCGCTCGCCGTGGCGGTCTTCGACGATTCCGAGAAGGCCGGCTTCGTGCCGTTGAGTTCGAAGGACCGCCTGATCGCGCTCCAGGCCGGCGAGATCGACGTCCTGCCGCGCACCACGACCTGGACGCTCGCGCGCAATTCCGGCCAGGGCGTCACCTTCACGGCTGTGAATTATTATGACGGCCAGGGCTTCCTGGTCCACAAGAGCCTGGGCGTGACCAGCGCGACCAAGCTCGACGGCGCCTCGATCTGCGTGGCGCAGGGCACGACCAGCGAGCTCAACCTCGCCGACTTCTTCCGGCGCACCGGGATGAAATACGAGGTCGCCGCCTTCGGCACCCCCGAAGAGGCGCTGAAGGCCTATGAATCCGGACGCTGCGACGCCTACACCACCGATGTCTCGGCGCTTTCGGCCAATCTCCTCAAGTTCCGCAATCCCGACGAGCATGCGGTGCTGCCGGAGATCATCTCGAAGGAGCCGCTCGGTCCCTGGGTGCGCAGCGGCGACGATGTCTGGTTCAACCTGGTGCGCTGGACGCTGTTTGCCCTGATCAACGCCGAAGAGCTCGGCGTCACCAAGGCCAATGCCAGGGAGCTTGCCGCGAACGCGACCAATCCCGAGATCCGGCGCTTCCTCGGCCGCGACGGCAAATATGGCGAGGCGCTCGGCGTCAGCAACGACTGGGTGGTGCGCGTCGTCTCGGCCGTCGGCAATTACGGCGAGAGTTTCGAGCGCCATCTCGGCCTGAACTCGCCGATGAAGCTGCAGCGCGGGCCCAATGCGCTCTGGACCAAGGGCGGCCTGCAATACAGCCCGCCCTTCCGCTGAGCGCAGGCGTCACGCCACCCTCGGCGGCGTGACGATGAGCCGATCACACGGCGCAAAGAGCGAGCCGCCTCGGGCCTGCGCCGGCAGACGAGGCGGTCCTGCCGCTTGCGCGCCTGACCCTCTGCGACAGCGCGGAATCGGGTTCAGCGCGGCAACTGCTCGGCCAGCTCGTCGAGACTTGTGACGCGGCGGACAAACCAATGCCGGACGGTCTCCCTGCTGGTCGACAGTTCGATCCCGTCCGGATCGAGGCCGCTGACGCGCCACTGGCCGGGGCCGTTTCCCGCAAGCGCAACGAGAGCAGCGAGGTCGGCCGCCGAGCTGTTCAGGCGATCGATCTCGTCTGCGGCGCGCGACATCAATGCTTCCGCCCCGGAAAGCTCCGTCTTCAGGGCGGCTGCCGTCACTTCATTGGCGTTCTGGGCCGGGCCGCCATTGATCTGCAGGGCCTCGACCTCGACGCGATAGAGGCAGGCATCGGGCAAATCGAGATAGAGCTTCGATTTGGGGTAGCGACGAGCATATCGTTCCTTCGCGTCAGTCTCCTCGGCAGCCGGCATCAGATGCGCGCGGCCGACCAGCGTCAGGCGTGGGCGCGTGAGCGCATCCGGAGCGCCGGCTTCGGCGAGCCCGAGCGAGACACGGTTGTCGGCTTCGATATTCCGAGCGTGAACGGCGAGCCTCGCGACGAAGAAGAACGGAGTGCCGTCCGGCTCGACCGCCAGGTTGGTCGCCATCGTATAGGGATAGCCGCTTTGCGGATCGAGCGTTGCCAGGGCGACGAGCCGCGCCGTTCTCAGCAGGCTCCGGGCTTCCTGCATGGCCTCGAAGGGGCGGGCAGCAGCCAGGTTGAGTTCGATGCCACGGGGCGTGATCGGGGTCGTCGGCTGCAGCTGCATGGTGCGTCTCGCGTGGGTTGAGCGGGCCGAGACCTACATCCCTGCCGCGCTCGACCGATAGCTCCGATGGCGCGAGCCGGCCCTGCTTCAAGGCACCTTGCCTACGGGCCATGGCGCCGTAAGGTCGATTCAACCCCGGCAGATGTGATGCGCCGCTCCGTTGGAACAGGCCCTCATCGGGCGGCCATCGGCGCCCTTCCTCGACCCCGCCCCCGAATAGCTGGCGCATGGGCCTGGCCGCCCCCCCGATCGCGCCGCATGTGACGACCGGCCGACCGGGAGAGATCGACATTCAGCTGGCGGGCCATGAAGCTGCCATGCTGGCCGCCGGTGCCGGCAACCGGTATTCCCGGCGCTTCGGATATCCGCCGCCGCACAAGCCAAGGGAAACAGGCAATGGTCAGCATTCTCGGGGTTTCAGGGAGCCTGCGACGCGGCTCGTACAACAGCGCCTTGCTGCGGGCGGCCCGGGCGTCGATGCCTGACGGGGCGGAGCTGGTCGAGGGCACCATTGCCGGTATCCCGCGCTACAACGCCGATGACGAGGCCGAGACCGGCATTCCGCCCGCCGTTCAGGTCCTGAAGCGGCAACTCGCCCAGGCTGACGGGCTGATCCTGTTCACGCCGGAATACAACAACTCGATCCCCGGCGTGCTGAAGAACGCGATCGACTGGCTATCGCGCCCGGCGAGCGATATCGGCCCGCTCTTTGGTGGCCGCCCCGTCGCGTTTCTGGGAGCCTCGATGGGTGGTTTCGGCACCGTGCTCGCGCAGGAGGCCTGGCTGCCGGTGCTGCGGACGCTCGGCACCCGTCCCTGGTTCGAGGGGCGCATGCTGGTCTCGCGCGCGCAGAATCTGTTCGATGAAGCGGGTGAACTGAGCGACCCCGCCACCCGGGATCGCTTGCGCGGATTTCTGGCCGGCTTTTCTACCTTCGTGGCGTCACAGGCTGGCTGAACGCCCCCGGCGGCGGCGGCCCCCGCGCGGGACCGTCATGCATCCCGAGCCTACAGGCAATCCAGCCGGGTGATAATCACCCCTGTCCTGGCGATCTCGAAACTGCGCCCGTCGACATAGTTCACCAGGGCGCCGGTATCGAGCGTATAGGAGGTGCTGCTCAGGCCCGGGTAAAGACGCCAGACAATCACCGTGTAGCGGTTGCCGTCCCCGTCCTCGCAGGGCTCGCGATAGAGTTCGGTCGGCATGGCCGCGATCGAGCGCGGGCGTGCCGGCAGGATCGCCTTGCGACCGAACGACCAGCTGGGCCGCCATCTCGGATGATACGCTTTCGGCAGAACACCCATCTTCGACACCGCAACGCAACGATCTGGATCAACGGAACAACCTGGATTCAACGATTGGGCGGCGCGCATGTTCCCTGCCCTTTCGGCCCTCTCGCTGCCACGGCACCGGCCTTCCCGGGAGCCAATCCAGGTGGTTGCCTGGGAAGCCCCCTTGCAGCATCGCCAGCGAAGCCGGAATGGCGCCCCGCGCTCTCGGACGAGCCGCGCCCCGTGCTGTTCCGGCAGGCAATTTCGAAGGGTTGCCAGGAAGGGATCGATGGCTGCACACTGCCCTCGTTCTGGGGATGCAGCCACGCCGGAGGCCTCGCCTATGCCCGAGATTCCTGTCCTGCTCGCCATCCGGACCGATCGCGAGTTCCGCTTGATCTGCGAGCGGATCGGCCAGCTTGAAAGCAAGCCACCAAGCCCGATCAGAACGATAGAATTGCGCAGGCTCAAGGCAGCCGTGCTGCGCTATGGGCCGCCTGCCTCGCAGCCGCACTGACGGGCGGGCGCGTCCGGCGCTTCAGACCCGCCTGGCTGCGGCCTTGGGCTTGATGAAGACCGAGGTCACGGCGGGTTCGGTCGCCCGGATTTGTCTTTCGATCCGTTCGACGCTCGCCTCGATCCCGCTCGTGGTCAGATCATCCTCGAACTCGAGGCTCAGCGCGACGACGATCTCGTTGGGACCGAGATGGACCGTCGTCATGCCATTGACCGTCCTGACCTCTTCGTCGGCACGGACGATCTCCAGGATGGCGCGCTGAACCTCCGGAATGGCGGCCTCGCCGAGCAGCAGTGCCTTGCTTTCACGGGCGAGAAAGATGGCGGTGGTTCCCAGAACGGCCGCGATGCCGAGCGAGGCGACGCCATCCAGGATCGGCTGATCGAACCATGCGGCCGCCGTGATGCCGACGAATGCGATGGCAAGGCCGATCACTGCCGCGGAATCCTCGAAGAGAACGGAGAAGACGGTCGGATCCTTGCTCTGACGGACCGCATCGAGGTAGCCGAGCCTACCTTTGGTCTTGCGGAATTCCTTGAGTGCGACGCGCCAGGAATAGCCCTCGAAGACGAGCGACAGCCCGAGCACGACGTAGTTCACCAGGAGATTTGTCGCGTGGTGGGGCTCGAGGATGTGAAGAACACCCTCGTAGAAGGACACGCCGGCTCCGACGGCAAAGACCATCAGGGCGACGATGAAGCTCCAGAAATAGAGTTCGCGACCGTGCCCGAGCTGGTGCAAGGCGTCAGGCGGGCGCGCCGCGCGCCTCAGGCCATAGAGCAGGAGCAGGCCATTGCCGGTGTCGACCAGGGAATGGATGCCCTCGGACAGCATCGCCGAGCTGCCGGTATAGGCGGCCGCCCCGAACTTCGTCACCGCGATCAGCAGATTTCCAGCGAGGGCGGCGTAGATCACCCTGTGCGAGCCGGTATGTGCAGCCATGCCGGTGATCCCCGCCTGGTTCGGTCAGAGCCGCGAAGGGCTCGCCCGGTGCCGCCCTAATGGGTCAACGTACTCACTTCTTCCTGGGTCAGCGGCTCGCCATCGGCGGTAATCTGTTCCACCCGTCCTTCGAACAGGTCCTCTGCGACGGCCTCCAGGGCGTGTTCGATCGATGGATAATCCATCCAGTAGACAGTCTCGGCTTCGCCGGCAGGTTTGTCACGCGCACGGAGCAGCACGCCGATCTCGACGCCGGCGTATTTTGCGATCACGTCGACGGGTCTCATGGGGCTCGCTCCTCCGTTGCGTGTCGAAACGGAACTACCGGGGTGAGGCGCTGGTTCCGTATCGCCCGGGAGCGGAGCGCAAGCGCGCAGCGTCGAAGGCCGGCCAGGGGACGGGAGCGGACGCCAGGCCGGTCCATGAGCGACGCCGCACTGGGACCTGCTCGCAGGGGCGCAGTGCCGATGCCGCCGCCCACCCTTCCCCTTCCATACTCCCGCCATGTTTTGGGGGCGCAGTCCGTCCTGCGATGACGCCCGATCGGCGAATATCATGCTCCGTCCCGTGCCTCTGATCAGCCAACGATTTGCCAACGCGCTGGGGAGACCGCCATGCGTGCCGATGGCTCCAGCGGTGGTTCCGGCCGCGGACTTCCGAGCCCCCGAAATGGGCATTCCCGGCGGTGTGGTGCCGGATAGACAGCTTCATCAGCACGACCAGGGCAGGCCGAGGAGGATGCGCGATGCATGATCTCACCATAAACGGCCACTCCCTCGCGGTTGATGCCCCCGACGACATGCCGCTGCTCTGGGTAATCCGGGATATTCTCGGCATGACCGGAACCAAATTCGGGTGCGGGATCGCCCAATGTGGCGCCTGTACCGTTCATATCGACGGCGAGCCGACCCGCTCCTGCATCACGGCGATCAGCGATGCCGCGGGCAAGTCCGTTACGACGATCGAGGCGATCAGTGAGACGCCAGCCGGCAAGGCGATCCAGGCGGCCTGGTTGAACCTGGAAGTCGTGCAATGCGGCTACTGCCAATCCGGGCAGATCATGTCGGCGAGCGCGCTCCTCGCCGGCAATCCAAAGCCCACGGACGCCGATATCGACGCCGCCATGTCCGGCAATATCTGTCGCTGCGGCACCTATTTGCGCATTCGCGAAGCCATCAAACAGGCCGCGGCCATCGCTGGCGCGCGGTGAGGGCCAGAGCCATGGCACATGCAGAGAATCTCGGGGATCACGTCGTTTCGCGTCGGGCATTCCTCCATGCCAGCGCTGCCGTCGGCGGCGGATTGATGATCGGTGGGCCCTTGCAGGTGGGTGCCCAGCCAGCCGATCCCGCGCAAGCGAAACCCTTTGCGCCCGGGGCCTTCATCCGCATCGACCGCATGGGAAAGGTGACCGTCATCTCCCCGATGATCGAGATGGGTCAGGGCACCTACACCTCGCTGCCGATGCTGGTCGCCGAGGAGCTCGACGTCGACATGAGCAATGTCGCGGTCGAGCCCGCCCCAGCGAATGCAAAGCTCTACGGCAATCCCCTGATCTCCGGCGTGCAGATGACGGGCGGCTCGACCTCGATCCGCGCATTCTATCTGCCGCTGCGCCAGGCCGGTGCGGCCGCGCGAAAGATGCTGATTGCCGCAGCCGCGACCAGGCTGAATGTGGATGCAGGCGGTCTGACGACGCAGCCGGGCTATGTCGTCCACGCCGCGAGCAGCCGCCGGATCGGCTATGGCGAGCTCGTGGACGCCGCGGCCAAGCTTACTGTCCCGAGCGATGTCACGCTCAAGGACCCCGGCAGCTTCCGGATCATCGGCACGCCGGCCAAGCGGCTCGATGCCTCGGCCAAGGTCAACGGCACGGCGATCTACGGCATCGACGTCAGGTTGCCCGGCATGAAGGTCGCCACCGTCTCCGCCTCTCCGGTGTTCGGCGGCACGGTCGCATCCTTCGATGAGGCGGCAGCGCTCAAGGTTCCGGGCGTCCATCAGGTCGCGAAGCTCGACAACGCCATCGCCGTCATCGCCGATCACTATTGGGCGGCGAAGCAGGGCCTGGAGGCCTGCGCTGTCAGGTTCGACGATGGACCGCATGCGGCCACCTCGATGGCCGACATCGTGGCCGCCCTCGCAACGGCTTCGGAAAGCCCCGGCGCCGTTGCCACAAGCGAAGGTGACGTGACTGCCGCCCTCGCCAAGGCGGCGACCAGGGTCGCGGCGATCTACGAGGCCCCGTTCCTGGCCCATGCCACGATGGAGCCGATCAACTGTACCGCCGAGGTCACGAGCGACGGCTGCGATATCTGGGTCGGCTCGCAGGTTCCCGATATCGCCCAGCTCGTCGTTTCGAAACATCTCGGACTGAAGCCGGAGCAGGTGCGGATTCACAACCACCTGCTCGGCGGCGGCTTCGGGCGCCGGCTCGAAGTCGATTTCATCGCCCAGGCGGCGCTCATCGCCAAGCAATCCAAGGGCCCGGTCAAGGTTGTCTGGAGCCGGGAAGAGGACATCCAGCACGACATGTACCGGCCCTATTACTACGACCGGATCAGTGCCGGGCTCGATGCCCGGGGCATGCCGGTCGCCTGGAGCCACCGCATCGCCGGCTCGTCGATCATGGCCCGCTACTTCCCGTCGGCCGTCAAGGACGGCGTCGATCCCGACGCGGTGGAAGGCGCAGCCGAAATCCCCTACGCAATCGCGAACATGCATGTCGATTATGTCCGGGTCGAACCCCCGGGAATTCCGACCGCATTCTGGCGCGGCGTCGGTCCGACCCATAATGTCTATGTGGTCGAGAGCTTCATCGACGAACTCGCCGCGGCCGCGAAGAAGGATCCGCTCGACTATCGACGCGCCCTTCTGGCTGGGAATCCGCGTGCGCTCCGTGTGCTGGAACGTGCCGCGCAGAAGGCAGGATGGGCCAAACCGCTGGGGCCACGCCAGGGGCGCGGCATCGCCTTGTCGCAATCCTTCGGCAGCTATCTCGCCGAGGTCGCCGAGGTGACGGTCTCGAAGAGCGGCGATGTCCATGTCGACCGCGTCGTCGCGGTCGTCGATTGCGGGGTCGCCGTCAATCCCAACACCATCGCGGCGCAGATCGAAAGCGGCGTCGTCTTCGGCATCACCGCGGCCTTGTACGGCGAGATCACCCTCAAGGATGGCAGGGTGGAGCAGACCAATTTCGACACCTACCAGATGCTCCGCATCGATGCGGCCCCGACGATCGAGGTCGAGATCGTGGCGAGCAGCGAGGCGCCCGGCGGGCTTGGCGAGCCCGGCACGTCGGCGCTCGCGCCCGCGGTGCTGAATGCGGTCCATGCGGCAACCGGCATCCGGCTCCGCAAGCTGCCGATCAAGCCCGAGATGCTGACGGCTGGGTGATCGCCAGCAGGTCCCGGCCCGATGCCCCACTGGTCGGCCGGGCCGTCGCCACGACAGCAGGGGCTGGCTGCCAACAGTCTCTCGAAAGTCACATCCCGCACGGCCTGAAGGTGCGGCGCGCAAGATTAACGGTCGTGTAACGCCGGATTAACGCCGGTAAATACGCCGCCTCGACTAGAGTTCTCCCAAAGCGCCTCGTTCCCAGCGATGGGCCAACGGGGAACCGCGGGGGGACATATGACTATCTCAAATCGACCCAGCGCAGCGCAGATCGCCCCGTCCCCATTCTCACAGGCTTCGGCATCTGGCGGCGCGATCGGCCGCCCTGTCGCGGGACGCCCCTGGCCGGCGCCTCTGCCCAGGCCCGAGACCCATTCGCAGACATGCGCCTCGCGCAGCATTGCCTGGCCGTTCCCCCCGGGCATGGAGTGTTTCGCGGCCTGGAAGACGGCGCTGTCGCGCCTGGTCGACTGCGCCATACCGGCCGATGCAGACCCGGCCCAGTTCGATTTCCACGGCCGCTCCTGGCAGCTCCCCGAGGCCTTCGTGCAGATCAATGGCGGATCGGCGATGTCCATGTCCCGGAGCCAGCGCGTCATTGACGACCGGCCGATCTCCCAGATGTCGCTCTATGTGCTGACACGCGGAAGCGCAGTCGCCGATTATGACGGTCGCAAGCGCAGCCATGGTCCAGGCGATGTCGTCGCCGTCGACTATTCGCTGCCCTATGAATCCCGTACGCCCGGCTATGAGGGGATCACGCTCACCTTCGACAGGGCCAGCGCGCCGGCCGGGCTTCAGGGCGATGTGCATGGCATGGTGCTGACGGCCCAAAGCAGTGCGGGCAAGCTTCTCGGCACCCTGATCCGGGCCCTGGTGGAGCATATCGACGGGCTCAGCGTCGACCAGGCGCAGTCGGCCGTCGACGGCATCCTGCGCTTTGCCGCAACCGCCCTTCCCTCCGGCGGGCCGAGAAAGGAACGCGAGGATGTTCCGCTCTTCGATCGCGCTCATCGGCTGGCCCGAGGCAGGCTGTCCGACCCGGATTTCGGCCCAGACGACCTGATGGCCGCGCTGGGCGTCTCGCGCTCGAAACTGTTMCGGTCGTTCGAGGCCCATGGCGGCGTGCGGCGCTGGCTGGTCGGGATCCGGCTGAGCGCCAGCCTGCAGGTGATGATCAGGTCTGCGGGAAGGCTGAAGATATCGGCGATCGCGCATCAGCACGGATTTCGCAGCGAGGCCCATTTCAGCCGTGCGTTCCGGAAGCGCTATGGCATGAGCCCAAGCGCGGCTCAGGCCTCGAGCCTGCACGCCCATGGCAATCTGGCATATCTGACCTGGGCGGAGCAGGATATCGCAGCCGGGGGGTCGACGGCCGAGGCCTGGCTCGCCTCCGCTCGCACCCGAGCGTGGGCGGGAGCAGGACGAGAGCGCTCATCGCGCGTCTGAACCGGCGATTCTGGGTCTGAACTCCCATCAGCGGCGCCCCCCTGGCCTCCCGGCGTCGAACTGCCCTCAAGCTCTACAGGAGCGGGCGACGCCGCACCTTGCCCGCCGATCTCATCTTGATGACTGGACGTCCCAATGCACGGCTCCTCCCGGTTCGGGGCCGTGACAGCGCGATCGATATCGCGGATCGAGCGTTGCGGATGAGATCTGAAACCTTCCGGCTGGCCCTGGAAATCGCGACGATCTGCCCGAAGACAATCAAAGCCGGCCTTCGGCAAGAAGGCCCAAGCAACAAGCACCGGGTGGGGCGCGACGATTTCATGCAAAGACCGCAAGACGGCGGAGCGCCGGGGGCGCATTACGCGCCGACGCAGCCTTCCGCTCTGGGCCGGGTCCTACGCAAGGCCTGGGCGCTCGTGACGCTGGCGAAACGCCGCGCGCAGGAGGACGAAGCGTGGGATGGGCTGGAGGTCTTCGACATGCTCGGCGGCTGGCAGGGCACAGGCGCGAGGCGCCGTAATAGCGAGCGACGTGCGAACAGGAAACAGCCGCAGCGCCAGACGTCATGAGCCCAGGTCGGGCTCGGGATTCCAGGTTTCCATCGCGGTGGCGAACCGAATGCGGATGCGGCCGCTGAACCGGCAGTTGGACAGAAACATGTGAGGATGCCGCGACGTTCGGCTCGTCACGGCGCTACGGGAATGACAAAGGCTACTCTGTCACTTCAGGAGATTCGCCTTGTCTGCCCCTGCCCCTTCCTTCGCCTGGTCCCATCTCGCCGGGCGCGAAGTCTCGACCTCGTCGGAAGAGTGGCGGCACGAATGCGAGATCGCCTATCTGCTGGCGATGCCGACCGCGAAGCGCAACACCTTCCTCGATGGCGTTCCCGGCTCGACCGATCGCGAAGAGCGCGGCATCAAGGGCGTCCGCGGCGAGGCGGCGGTGGCCAAGCTTCGCGCCGAAATCATCCGCCTGCACGGTCTCAAGAACAAGACCTAAAGCATCGGCCCGAAAAGTGGATTGCGGTTTTCGGGAAAGCCGAAGCAATCACAGATCGTTAGATCACGCCGCATTTGGACGAAATCGTCAAAATGCAGAAAACATGATCGACACCAATGGTTCAGGGCATGCTCAGTGCGAAAGACCGTTGCCGCTTGTTCGCAGCATGCTCGGGCGGCGCGGCCCGTCGCCGCTCGTCTCAGCCGTCATTCGACGAGTTGAGATCCTCGGTCTTCAGCGTGTCATCGCCGACGAGGCCCGCGGCCTGGCGCAGCGCGTCGTTGACGCGGTCCTGCCAGCCTGGTCCGCCGCTCTGGAAATGATCGAGGACATCGCGGTCGATCCGCAGCGTCACCATCTCCTTGGCGCCGGGAAGCGCCGGCCGCTTCTCGATCACGGGTGGCGCTTTCGGCGCGGCCGGCTTGAACAGGGCTTCGGCCTGGTCGCGGGCGCTGGTCGGCCGGCGCGGTCTGTCGTGGTTCATGATGCGTCCCTGCTCTTGCTGCGGGCTTTCCTGACGACGTCAGGCTCGTTGGTCAATCGCTCGCGGCGTTCCGTCTTCTCTGCCGTGCTTGCGTCCATCTCGCTCATGGCGTGGTCCGCCGCGCGTGCGGCGCGGGCCCGCACCGTGCTGGCGCTGACCTTGAGCGAGGCATGTGACGCTGTCGGGACAGTTGTGGGCACAAAGCCCTTCCGCAGCCGCACGCCGGCCCCCTCGCCATTCTCGGCGATGAAGATGACGCCGGCTTCGGACAAGGCGGCCTGCATCTTCTCGACGCTGCTCATCCTTGCATCCTGGCCCGCCTCGAAACGGTTGACGGTATTGACGCCGACACCGGCCTTCTGCGCCAGCTCGGGCATGCTCCAGTTCAGGGCCGCACGGGCCATTCGGCATTGATATGATTTCATATGGTGATATTATCACCATATACGATTATTATCAAGTATGTTTGATGAGTGCACTCGCAGCCGGGTCTCTGGTTGGAAGGAACACCGTCGAAAAACAGGGAGCGCCCCGCAGCGCGCTCCCTTCTGCGTCAGTCCGTCTGTGTCCGAACCTGCCAGGCCATCGGACTTCCCGTGCCAGCATCGGCTGTCCCGAAAACCGGAAACCACTTTTCGGGCCGATGAACCTTTGCTGCCGGCATCGGCTGGCCCGAAAACCGGAAACCACTTTTCGGGCCGATGAACCTTTGCTGCCGGCATCGGCTGG
>NZ_JBFTKP010000067.1:0-19404 GCF_056396005.1 Allobosea sp. 05T439
AAATCACGAACCGCCGCGTAGACCTCCACCGCGAACATCCCCGCCAACCCCAAAAGGGATCAGCCTATCCAACTGGTTGGCTTTTACGCCGCCCGCGCCACCACAAGCGAGGGCGCTTCATTGGATGGTTTTGTCACCGCCCTGCACACGGGGAAAGTCCGGTGCCAGGCACCAAGTAACCGGCCTTCATCGCGATCCTGCACGGTGCCAGGATGAGCAAACCGGGTATTCCTCCGGTGAGAGCCGCGTCGGCTGATCCGGTAGCCGCTCCAGCCTTCCTAGCGACTGATGTGGCAGTGGTGCTGGGCGAGAACTCGCTCTCCGCATATGAGTGCTGGAGAGCACCGACTCTGGGAGCCGAGTTATTCGCCCCGTTTGACGCGCACCCATTCCCGCCTGATGATCGCTTGCGCGGCCTGGGTGATGTCGTGGCTGAGGACCTCGATGCGGTCCTCGATGCCCCGCTCCGGCGGCGGTGAGCGAAGCTGGTCGACACCCTCCCTCATCAGGGCATTGAGCTGCTGGTGGCCCTGCTCCAGCGGGTTGAGCATGAGTTCGATCTTGGAGACCGTCCGCAGGAGGTTCTCCACGCGCCTGAACAGCTCGGGATCCCGGGCGATGACGATGCCGGTCGGCTCCTCCACCGTTTGGCGAATTGCGGCGACGGTCAGGAACTGCGAATTGAGGCTCGCCACCAGGTCACGCATTGTCTCGATCCATTTCTGGCGGTTGACCGACAGCACGTCCGCCTTGAACTGGAATTTGGCAATCCGCGTATTGACGAACGGGCCGGCAATCGACGCGATCATCGCTGTGCAGGCGCTGACCAAGGTGATCCACTGCGGATTAATGTCCATGATTTTTGTCCGGGATGTATGCTTACCCCGCGTTTCTTCCKGCTGGATAACAGGCGTCCGGCGAACGAAGGAACGCGTGATGAACTGTGCAGCATGTGATCGACAGCGCGATGTTGAGCGAAAGCCACCTTGACCTCATGCTTGACCGTCGTCGGGGGGCGTGAGGCCTGCGCCCCCGCCGTGGCGAACGCTGTCCCGCCGCCACCGAACGCCGGCGTTTCGGAGGATATCCTCGACCACGGCCGTGCACTCTGCTTCCGTCAGGAAAGACAGTCCGGGCACCAGCACACGCTCGGTTACGTGCGCCAGGCACCGCCGCACGAACTCATCCGCCGCGGCTCGGCTATCGTCGATCCGAACGTCACAAGCCGCCGCGCCGACGTCGAGATAGGCTGCGATTTGCTTCACGGTTGGGCCCAGGCTGTTCTGCCGGAACTCCTCTCCGAGCTGCGGAAAGTGACCAAGCGCCCCGATGATCACGCGCAGGGTGGCGACAGTCGTCGGATTGTTCAGGGTTTCGAGGATTGCGGTCCCTATCTGATGCAAGGCGGACCCCGGGTCAGGGTCGTCCGGATCGATGGACGGCAGTGCCCTCGCGATCCGCTCCGCTTCCGCGGCGATCAGCGAGCCGAAGAGGGCATCCTTGCTGTCGAAATAGCGGTAGACCGAAGCTTTTGAGACGCCGGATTGAGCGGTGATCTGGTCGATGCTGGCGCCCGCAAAGCCGTTCATAAGAAAGACTTGGCGCGCCCCATCCAGAATCTGGCGCTTCGTGAGCGTGCTCCTGAGATCAGGCTGGCGCTCACTACCGCCCGGCGGATTGTTACTCGGCATGGGGATTGCGTCCTTTTTTTAGGCGGTAGGAATGCGGCCTCGGCCGCGCGCGGCGGCTCACAACGGCCGGGGCCGTCTTGGCGTTCAGGACCACTTCAGGGGGAGTTTCGGTTCTGGAGGCCAAGCGAACATTGCGGCGCGGTTTAAGCCGGCTCGTACGCCAGCTGCGCCGACAGCGGTTCCGTCGCAGGCTGCGAGGGCGCCTTGATGCGGAACCAGGCCACGTAGAGCGCCGGCAAGAACAGGAGGGTCAGCACCGTGCCAACGATGATGCCGCCCATCATGGCGTAGGCCATGGGTCCCCAAAACACTTCGCGCGAGATCGGGATCAGCGCCAGGCTGGCCGCCGCCGCCGTCAGCAGGATCGGCCGCGTCCGGTGCATAGTGGCCTCAACCACTGCCTGCCACGGGGCCCAGCCCTCACGCCGCAGATCCTCGATCTGCACGACCAGGATCACCGAGTTGCGGATCAGGATGCCGATCAGCGCCAGCACGCCAAGGATGGCCACGAAGCCCATGGGAGCGCCGCTGGGCAGCATCGCTGCCACCACGCCGATCAGCCCGAGCGGGGCCGCCGCCACCACCAGGAACAGCCGCGAGAAGCTCTGCATCTGAATCATCAGGATCGTCGCCATGATGAACAGCATGAGCGGGACCACGGCTGCGATCGGCCCCTGGGACTTGGCGCTTTCCTCCACCGGGCCTGCGATTGCCGCAGTGTAACCAGCCGGGAGTGCGCGGATGAACTCCTGGACCCTGGGTTCGAGCTGCTGAGCGATCGTTGCGGGCTGCGTCTCGCCGACGATGCTGCCCCGGATCGTGACGGTCGGCAGTCGGCTGCGGCGCCAGATCACCGGCTGTTCGAGTTCGTAACGGAAGGTCGCGACCGCCGCCAGCGGCACGGACTGGCCGTTCTTGCCTGGCAACTGCAAGTTCTGAAGCGTCTCAATGTTGCCCCGCTCGGCGGCGCTGGCCCGGCTTACGACGTCGACCAGATAGATCGCGTCGCGCACCTGGGTGATGCTTGTGCCGCCCACCACACCGTTGAGGACGCCGGCGATGTCCTGCGAGGTCACGCCGAGCTGGCGGGCCTTGTCCTGAAGCACGTCGATCTTCATCACCCGGGCGGGCTCGTTCCAGTTGAAACCGAGATCGCCGACTTGGGGATGCTCGCCGACGATCGCCGCGAGCTGCTGCGCCAACTCCCTTACCTTCTGGGTGTCGGGTCCGCTGAGCCGGTACTGCACCGGGCGGCCGGCCGGCGGACCCACCGCCAGCAGATCGACATACACATCCAGGCCAGCAAACTCCTCCCGGGTCCAGGTCTTGATCTTGGCCCTGAGGCGCTCACGCGCCGCGATGCTCTTGGTCACGATGACCATCTGGCCATAATTGGGGTTCGCCGGCTGCGGGTCGAAGGAGAGGATGAAGCGCACGGCGCTCTGGCCGACATAGGAAGACCAGTGATCGACGTCGGCATCATCGACGAGTTTGGCCTCGAAGCGGTCCATCTTCGCCTTCGTGTCGGTGATCGAGGCGTTCTGCGCCAAGGTAAAGTCGACAAGGAGCTCGTTGCGGTCCGAGGACGGGAAGAACTGCTGCTCGACGAACCGCATCCCGTAGAGCGAGATGCCGAACATCGCCACCGTCACGCCGATCGTCAGCCAGCGCCAGCGCATGGCGCCGACGAGGACGCGCGAGAACGCCGTCATGAGCCGGCTCGGCTTGTCGTGATGCTTCTTCATCGTCTTCGGGAGGAGCGTCACGCCGAGCAGGGGCGCAAACAGCACCGCGACGATCCACGACAGCAGCAGCGAGACCGCGATGACGACGAACAGCGTGAAGGTGTACTCGCCCGCATTGCTGCTGTTGAGGCCGACCGGGATGAAGCTCGCGACGGTGACGAGCGTGCCGGTGAGCATCGGGAAGGCGGTGGATGTATAGACGGCGGTCGCAGCCTTGCGCCGCGTGTCGCCCGCCTCGAGCCGCGCCACCATCATCTCGACGGCGATCATTGCGTCGTCGACCAGCAGGCCAAGTGCGATGATGAGGGCGCCGAGCGAGATCCGTTGCAGCGAGATGCCGGTGTACTGCATGACCACGAAGGTCATGGCGAGCACGAGCGGGATAGAAATTGCAACCACCAGGCCAGCCCGCATGCCGACGCTGATGAAGCTGACCAGCAGCACGATCCCCACGGCCTCAAATAGCGCCTTGGTGAAGCCGCCAACCGCCTCCTCKACCACAACGGGCTGGTCGGCGACGAGATGCACGCCGACGCCGATCGGCAATTCCCCGGTGATCTTGTTCATCTGCTCCTTCAGCGCCTCGCCGAACTCAAGCAGGTTGGCGCCGGTCTTCATGCCGATGGCGAGGCCGATCGCCGGCTGGCCCTTGAACCGGAACAGCGCCTGCGGCGGGTCGACATGGCCGCGGCTGATGGTGGCGATGTCGCTCAGGCGGAAGAAGCGGTCATTGACGCGCAGATTGAGGCCGCGCAGATTTTCCTCCGATGTGAACTGCCCGGACACCCGGACGCTGATGCGCTCGCGGCCGGCCTCGATGACGCCAGACGGCGCGATCGCGTTCTGCGCCTGGAGCGTCTGGACAACCTCCTGCTGGCTGACGCCAAGGGCGGCCATCTCGCGCGTCGAGAATTCGAGGAAGATCACCTCGTCCTGGGCGCCGATCAGGTTCACCTTGCCGACATTCGGTACCGTGAGAACCTTGGCCCGCACGTCCTCGACATAGTCGCGCAATTGCCGCGTCGTCAGCCCGTCCGCGGTGAACGCGTAGACGTTGCCGAAGACGTCGCCGAAATCGTCGTTGAAGACGGGACCGACGACACCCTGCGGGAGCTCCCGCTTGATGTCGGTGATCATGTTGCGGACCTTCACCCAGACGCCCGGAACGTCGCGGCTTTTKATCGTGTCCTTCAGGTTGGCATAGATGACGGACTGCCCCGGCGTGGTCTGGCTGCGGGTGTAGGCGAGCGAGTCGAGCTCTTCGAGCTTCTTCTCGATGCGGTCGCTGACCTGGCGGGCGGTGTCCTCGACCGTGGCGCCGGGCCACTGGGCGGCGATCACCATCGTCTTGATGGTGAAGGACGGATCCTCCTCGCGCCCCAGGCTGACATAGGCGAGGATACCGGCGATGGCCGAGACGATCATGAAGTACCAAACGAGGCAGCGATGCTCGAGCGCCCAGTCGGATAGGTTGAAGCGGTTTGTCATTGGAATGCCCCGTCTGGGATTTTGACTGTTTGGCCAGGGGTCAGGCTGTTCACGCCGGCGACGACAACGCGCGAGCCGTCGGTAAGTCCGTTGAGGATTCGAACGAAGGATCGGTCGCGCGCGGCAATGGTCACGTCCTGGGTCGCCACCGTCCTGCTGGCTGGATCAATGACCCAGACCATGGTCTTGCCGCTCCGCTCCAGCAGGGCCGTGACCGGCAGCTCGATGCCCGGGGAAGCCTGCGTCGTGACCGTTGCGGTAATCATCGTTCCGAGGCGAAAGCTCTTCGCCGGGCTGTCGAGCGAGATCCTGACCCGCCGCGTGCGGGTGGCAGGATCCGCCTGCGGGGCGATCTCCCGCACCGATCCGCTAGCCTGGACCGACGGGTCGACTTGCAGGGCGATGTCGAAGCGGGCTTGCGGCCTGAGATCCCGCCCGATGCTCTCGGGCAGGTCGACCACCGCCTCACGGATGTCGGGGCGGGCCACGGAGACCACCGTCTGGCCCGGCTGGACCACCTGCCCGAGCTCCGCCGCAACAGTGGTGATGACGCCGTCGAAGTCGGCCCGCAGCTCAGTATAGCCGAGCTGCTCCTCGGCCTTTTCGAGCTCCGCCTTGGCGCGCGTGACGCCCGCCAGCGCAGATTCGTGCGCCTGCGTGGCGGCGTCGAACTGCGCCTGGTTGGAGATGTCCTGCGAGAGCAGCTTGCGCTGGCGAGCTTCGGTCGCGGCGGCGTTTCCGAGACGGGCGGTGGCGCTGGCCAAGTCGGCCTGGGCCGACCGCACCGCAAGCTCATAAGCGACGGGATCGAGCCTGGCCAGGCGATCCCCCTTCTTGACGAGGTCGCCGACATTCACGTCACGGCTCACGATGCGCCCAAGCACCTGGAAGCCGATGTCGGACTTGTAGCGAGGCTCCACGGTTCCGGCGAAGCCGAGGGTCCGCGCCTCCTGCGAGGTCGCAACGACGGAGAGAACGGGCCGGGGCGCCCGCGCTTTCGCGTCCTCTTCCTTGCAGCCCGCGAGCAGAGCGGCTGCCCCTAGGGCGGTCAGAGATATCAGGGTGGGATTCATTGGGATGTTCCTTTGGCGACCGCGACAACCTGGTTGGGCCGCAGGAACTGCGCCCCGCCGGTCGCGACGATCTCCCCAGGCCGGAGTCCGTCCCGCACGAAAACCCTCCCGGTTTCGTAGCCTTCGATGGAGATCGGCTTCAGCAACACCGCCTTCGTCTCCGGGTCGACGGTCCACACGGACGGTTGGCCGCTTCCACTGGACAGCGCACTCCACGGCACCGCCACGAGCTTGCGAGGCTCGAGCCGGCCCGCGCCGATGACGGCGGCACCGAGCGTCATCGCTGCCGGCGACTGCGCCAAGCCGACCTTGGCCCTGACGGTGCCGGTAGCCCTGTCGACCGTCGGCGAGATCTCACGCACGGTGCCCGTCGCTGTCACGGCCGGATACGACACCAACGTCAGCGCGATGGCGGGATCGGCGAGTTCGTGGGTGAAGATCGACTCGTTGACGTTGAACACCGCATCGCGCGGCCCGTCCTGCGCGATCGAAAACACAGTCTGTGCCGTCTGCACGACCTGCCCGGTCTCGGCATTGCGGGCCGTGATGACTCCGGCAACGCCCGCCCGCAGCACGGTGTCTGACAGATGGTCGCGGGCGGTACCGAGCCGAGCTCGCGCATCGGCGAGCGAGGCCAGGGCCGTCCGAGAGGTTTCCTCGGCCTGATCATGTTCGCGTTGGGTCGTGAAGCCTCGGGCGAGCAACGCCTTCTGGCGCTCGTAGCTGGAGGTCGCCTGGCGGAGCACAGCCTCGGCGGACGCCACGGCGGCTTCTGCGGCGGTGACCGTCGCCTGCTGCTGCTGCGGATCGAGCCTCGCCAGCACCTGGTCGGCCGTCACGTGGTCGCCGACATTGACCAGGCGCTCGGTGATGCGGCCTGCCACCCGAAAGGACAGGTCGCTCTCGACCCGCGCGCGAATCTCGCCCGTCAGTCGAATGGTCGGCGCATAGTCGGCCAGCGCAGCCGCCTCGACCTGCACAGCGGTCGGCGGGTTCTCCGGGTTGGCGGTCTGTTCCTGGCAGGCGGCCAAGCCCATCACGGCAAGCATTGCCGCGCAACAGGCCGATGTTCGCAATCGACGACTGTATCCCATCACATGCCCCTTTCGCTGGCTGGGAGCCAAAGCTCAGGGGGTGGGATAGTGATGCTGGTCGATATGGTCCAATATATTGTTATTTGTCTTATGATTGAGGAAAGATATCAATCCGCGATCCCTAGTAGCCCGCCGTTRCTGCCGGCGCGTCCTCATTGGACGGTTCGAGCTACGGGCCGAAAACTTTGCGACCGGCCTTTCGTGTAGACCAGACATGGCAAAGCGACCGGGACCTTTCGATCCCGGCCGCCCATCTCTGGCAGCGAGCGACTAGTGCATGGACCAGCCGTGACTGACGACGATTGATTGGCCCGTGAGCGCATTCGACGGAAAAGCAGCCAGGAACGTGGCGGTCTCGGCCACGTCCGCCACCGTGGTGAACTCGCCGTCGACAGTGTCCTTCAGCATGACCGTCCGGACGACGTCCTCCTCGGAGATGCCGAGTTCGCGTGCCTGCTCCGGGATCTGCTGCTCAACGAGCGGCGTACGCACGAAGCCGGGGCAGATCACGTTGGAGCGGACCCCGTGGGCGGCCCCTTCCTTGGCTACTACTTTGGCAAGGCCGATCAGGCCGTGCTTGGCCGTGACATAAGGAGCTTTGAGCGGCGAGGCTTCCTTGGAATGCACAGAGCCGATGTAGATGATGCTGCCGCTCTTTTGACGGTACATCTGCCGCAGGGCGGCACGCGTCGTCAGAAAGGCTCCATCCAGGTGGACGCTCATCAACTTCTTCCAATTGGCGAATTCGAAGTCCACAAGGGGCGCGACCTTCTGAATGCCGGCATTGCTGAGCAGAACGTCGAGGCGCCCGAAGTGCTCGATCGCGCGCGACATGCCGGCCTCGACCTGCTTTTCGTCGGTGACATCCATGGCGACTCCGAGGGCGCGCTTTGCACGCGGATCGATGTCGCGGGCCGTGGTTTCGGCCGCGTCGCGGTCAAGATCTGCGATAACGACCCTGGCTCCCTCACGGACAAAAGTGAGCGCAATCTCCTTTCCGATGCCGCTCGCCGCCCCGGTGATCACCGCCACTTTGTCTTGGAGAGGCACGTKACGGCGGAGGTGGCGGCTCAGAACGTCACTTTGCATTAGCGTAGTCATAGGTGTTTTCCTTCAGGGTCTGACGGAGCGGCTTTGCCAGGTAGTCATGCACGACCGTGCCCAGTCCGAGCGTCAGGTCAGCGACCAGGTGGACTGCCGAGACGACTTCCAGCACGGGGAGTTCCGCTACCGGCGCCAGCGCGTGAGAGGTGAAGTCGAGCGCTGCCGGGCCCGTCCAGGCGCCCTTTAGCGCGACGCTTTCGAGATGGTACTCGACGAGTTCGCATATGCGCGGCGTGCCATCGACATGAGGAATGATCTTCAGGAGATAGTTGGGCTCCAACAGTGAGGCGAGGACGGCATCGGGATCCGCTGGCCTATGCTTGTAGCCCATGGTGCCCGTGGCAACGCGGACGGGGCCATAATCGAGCGTACCCACGAGCGTATCAATCTCGGTGCGCAACGAGGGGTTGGCGAGCTTCTTTGGAAAGCCCCAGAGTTCGCGTCCAGCGGCGATGGGCGGCTCGTCGTCGAGGAACATGCAATGCGTATAGGCACCCTTGCGTCCGTCGAAACTGACGGGGATAACCTGTCCGGATTCCGTGTAGTCGCCGAAGCCGGTCGAGTCCGGCATGCGGATGAACTCGTATTTCACCAGCGGCCGGCGCTCGTCGATTTTGAGCGGCTCCGGAACAAGGGCCCTGAGCCGGGCCGGATCGGTCCGGTAGGTGATGATCAGATATTCGCGGTTCACGAAGCGGTAGGGGCCTGGCGCGAAGGCCGGGCTCGTCAACGGCATCGAGAAAGCGCGCTCGCGCACCTCGTCCTCTCTCATAGTCTTGTTCTTTCCTATGTGCTGAATGCAACTACTCACGCCCGTACTGGGCGAGATCGAAGGTGAGTAAACCGTCGGGCGAAGCTGGCCGCTCCAGTACCTCGGGATGGCGCAAAGTTTTGGTGGCGTCCTGATAGCCGGCGCGCCAATGGTCCCGCATGGTGAGGCGTGAGAACTCGTAGTCCTTGGAGTGCCCCTCATAGCCCTGGGCGCGATAGATGAGGTGCACGAGGTTGTAGACCTTTTGATCGGCCTCTCCGCCCAGAAGCTTTGCTTCCTCGGTCTCTCGCAGATCTTCGGGCAGCTTTGCCAGGAGTTTGCCAAGCGCCGAGCGGAGGTGCTGAACGCGCTTGAATTGATTTGTATTCGCGCGGGTTCGGCTGGAGTACTGGATCTCCTTTTGCCGTGTTGCCACTTCGGCAAGGTTGCGCGGGAAATCTCCTTGCGCACTCCACACGTCCACCTGGAAGGCGAGCGTGTCCTGGCGTGGTCCGTCCTCGACGACCCATTGCAGCGGGGTGTTCGAGATCAAACCGCCGTCCCAGTAGAAATCGCCGTCAATCTCGACGGGTGGAAAGCCCGGCGGCAGGGCACCGCTCGCCATCACATGCTCCGGCCGGATGACATGGGTCGTGTTATCGAAATAGACGAGGTTGCCGGTGCGGACATTGACCGCTCCCACGCTGAACCGCATTTCGCCAGAGTTGATGCGCCCAAAGTCGACGGTCCGTTCAAGCGTCGCCTTGAGGAGCTTTGTATCGTAGTAGCTGGTTGCCTCCTCAGTGCCCGCTGGTTGCAGCCAGGGAATGTGTAGCCGAGGCGCGAAAAATCCGGCAGCACCGCCAAAGAGCGCCAAGGATGCGCTGAACTGGTTGAAGATCCCGCGAGCCGCATCGCCCTTCGGCATGAAGGAGTCATGGGACAACGCCCAGTCGAGGAGCGGATTGGCGCTGATACCTTCCCAGAAGACCCTGAGTTGCGCGACCCGTTCGCCGGGTGCATTGCCGGCGATGATCGCGGCATTGATGGCGCCGATCGAAATGCCTGCGACCCAGTCGGGATGCAGCCCGGCTTCGGTCAGGGCCTCATAGACGCCCGCCTGATAGGATCCGAGTGCCCCGCCGCCCTGAAGCAGTAGAGCTATGCAATCGAAAGGCGGCCGAGAAGAGCGTCGCCGCGATGTTACGATTGGCCGATGTAAACCGGCTGGCGGGTGGGCCATTGTTTGATTTTCCATCAACGCCTCAAGTAAAAATACCGCAACCTTGCGAAATCAGGTGCGAGTTCGGCGGGCCCGATGCAGTCGGTACATGCTCCACCGCGCGATCAACGATCCACGGAACCGGGCAGGTCGGAAGTGCTGATAGTTCAGCTTGAAATTTTGGTACAATATATTATTGAGAGACTTTCGATTGAAATATGATATCAATCGTAGCTTCCGCTTACACGGCTGATTGGCCCGCCCCGGCGGCGATCGACACAAGGCGCAGGTTGCGAAGGCCGCTCACAACGAAATATATGGATTTCGAGAGGATGATTTAGGAATTATATCAATGGACCTGCGTCACCTCCGATATTTCGTCGCGACGGCCGAAGAACTGCATTTTGGCCGAGCCGCCGAACGCCTTCACATCGCGCAGCCGGCCCTGAGCATCCAGATCAAGGCTCTGGAGGAGATGCTGGGGGTGCAACTCCTTAACCGGACGAACCGGGTAGTGACCCTGACGGAGGCCGGCCGGCTATTCCTCAAGGAGGCCCGCCGCACCCTTGAACAGGCACAGCATGCTGCGCTCGTGGCCCGCCGAGCCGGGCGCGGCGAAATCGGCCGCATCGAAATCGCCTACTCCGCCGACGTTTCCTATTCCGGGGTGCTGTCGAAAACCCTGCGGGAGTACCGGCGGCGAATGCCCGACGTCGAGCTCGGCCTGCAAGAACTCCATCCGAGCACTCAGATCGCCCAGTTGCTGGAGGGTCGAATCCAAATCGGCTTCCTCGCCAGCTTTATCGGAAGTCCTGCCTGGAAACTGCCGCAGGATCTTGATGCGATCCGATTGATGGAATGGCCGCTGCGGATCGCGCTTCCGGTGGACCATCCCCTCGCGCAGCGCAGCCGGATTCCGCGTGAGGCGCTGGCCGATGAACCCTTCATCCTCTATGTCGGGGCGGACGTCGAGCAGGACCGCTCGTTGGTCCAGTTGACGCTGGGGTTTGCGCCGCGCGTCGCGCATGAGGCACGCAGCGGATTTTCTCTTATTAGCCTCGTCGGCGCCGGGCTGGGCGTGGCCATCGTGCCATCATCGGTCAGTTCGATCAGCATCGGCGAGCATGTGGTCTATCGGCCCATCTCGGGCAACACTATCCAGATCGGCACCGAGGTTGTCTTCCGCCGCGACGCCGACGACCCCGCCGTCGTCAATTTCCTGCAGATGGTGCGTGTCGACCAGCTGTGATGTGCGGCGCTTAATGTCAATGAAGCCCGCTACAATCCGATATCTTATCACAATGGCTCGGTAAGGCCCCGTGACAGCGCACTGATCGCCCTCGGTTTTGGCAAGCATGGCTTGAAAGCAGAGGCTGCTCGACTGTTTGAGGCGATCTTCGGCGCGGCGATTGCCAGGAACAGCGCCGCTTGCCGGAATTGTTCTGCGGCTTCCTGCGAAGGCGCCGGCGGAGACCGGCTGCCCATCCGGTGGCCTGTTCGCCTCAGGCGTGGGCTGCCGCCGCACCTTTCGCGAAGCTGGCCGCGTGCCTGGGCCTGGGACTGCCGGCGGCGACGAACGAGGTGAGGCTAACGGATTCGATCCTGCCATCACTCCTCGACGACGTGACAATACGCGGACTAAGAATAGGCGCCTCGCAATTCGATTTGCGTGTGCATCGACACAAACGCGAGGTCACGATCAATGTCCTGAAGCGCTGAGAAGGCAGAAATGCCCGCGTCATTTTGGTTAAAATCAAGTAAGTCTGCTCGGGCGGCCTTAGGGATTATGACTAGGCCGGCCGGACAATATTGACCTTAAACGCCTCGAGCTTGCGATAGCCGTGAACGAAGTCAGCCCACCAGCAATGGCCGCGGCCAGTGCCACACCGGTCTTTGATAATTTGGGACGAAGCAAACGCGCGTAAGTCTCAAGGGACGCCTTTGCGGCCGGCTGCGTAGAGACCGGCCGCCCGCGGATATAGAATGCAAATCCAACGCAAACGCCCGCCGTGACGAGCAGGGCGCCTGCGACGCTCAAGCTTGCGCTGATTGGGCCATACCGAAACGCCAGCCAGCTGTGCGCTGCATCGAGAGTGTAGGCGGTCGCAAAAACAACCAGCAACACAGCACATACCATGAGGGAGTAGGCAATCACCTTTTGTTTGATCGCCGCGGCGAGAGGCGCAACCAATGTGGCTATCAGCGATCCCATGAGCTATTTAGCCGCCCACAAGCCGACTAGCAGGCCCGCGGCTGCCGCCCAGCCAAGTGCTCTAAGAGGCCGAGCCCGAATCTCGTCCATCAGCATTTCCTGGAGTTCTGTCACCCGCCGTTCAGTGATTTCTGCCATTTCGTCTGTATTGACACCCACGGAACGCAGATTTTCTGAAACGGTGCTGCCAGCATCCCTCAGTGATTGAGCCAATTCGGCGCCTTGGGATGTCGAACGGGTTCGGGTGCCGGTTTGTCTCTTCGACGTGGCCATGACGGTCTCCAGGTTGGCGGCAACATCAATGTGAGCCTAACGACCTGCGCCMGTCCCTGTTCCCTTGGTCCTGTTGAAAGCGTTCAGCAGAAAATATTCGGGTCATCCTTTGCGATCGGCCGCATCGGCACCACGCATGCCAATCGGCATTGGCGCACCTTTTGTGGTGTCGAGAAAGGTTTGGCGTTCGGCTTCTGAATTTAATTCGGCGCCAACGAGAACGATCGTCGCGGACAACCACATCCAGGTGAGCAGGCCGATCACTGCGCCGATTGTGCCGTAGGTTTTGTTGTAGTCTTCGAAGTTCGCCACGTACCAGGAAAACAACATCGATGCGACCAGCCAGCCAATCGCTGCCAAGCAGGCGCCCGGACTGACCCAGGTCCATTGCGCCTCGTCGCGGCTCGGCCCGTAGCGGTACAGGACTGCCAGCGCAAGAAGGAGAAGTCCGACGAGGGCTGGCCAGCGGCCCAATGTGACGAGCCATTCTGCAGCGCCGCCGAGGTGGGAGTAATCCAGGATTACGGGAATGAGAGCGACCGCTCCGAGAGCGGCAAGCGAGAACACCAGGATCCCAAGGGTGAATACCAGCGACACAAGGTTCAGCTTGATAAAGCCCCGTTTTTCGTCTTCGCCATATGCGACGTTCAAGGCATCAAATAGTGCTTTCACTCCGGCGTTTGCGCTCCACACGGCCAAGCCAAAACTTACTGCGAAAGCAAAACCAAGCTTTGTTTCGCCGCCAGCTGCAATACGGCCAACCTGCTCACGAAGAAAATCCGTCGCCCCGGCGGGCAAGAATCCGTCCAGCATATTGAATTGATCGGCGATTGTGCTCGGATCGGCGGCGAGTCCGTAAAGCGAGACAAATGCGGTTAGTGCCGGAAACAGGGCGAGCAGCCCATAGAAAGTCACACCTGCCGCAACTGCCAAGACCCGATCGCGCTCAACCTCGTGGTAGGTGCGACGAGCAATGTCAGTCCAACCTTTCGCTGGAATCTCGGTCGGGACGGCCGCACTTTCTCCGGCCTTGGTGCGATGCGCGACCTTCTTCTCGTAGGCATCGTCCCGGGCGCTCCTGTCGGAACGTTCAAAGCGAGAAATCGCATACGCAGACAGGATGCCCAGTAGGAGGGCTAGCGACACGCCCCTGAGCGCACGTTCATACCGCAACAGCGTATCCTCCGTGCGGGGAGCAACGCCGACACGCTCGATAATGTTGCGGACCTCGCATTCTTTTGAGCGTCAACGCCGCTGCCGCGCCTGACGCGAGGGCTAATTCGGCGTTGCTTAGTGGACAATCACGGTAGCTATCGCGGCGACGGACAGGAGCAGGTTGGCGGCCCACCCAAAGATTCGAACAAGCCGGTTGGCAACGAAGCAGTCCATGTTATCGCGTTGGCTCGCGACCTGGCGATTTACCCCGGCCGACGGTMGCCCAATCGACCTTCACTATGAGCAGAACCCTGACAGAGGAAAGCGAGACCAGCGTCAGCCACTAGGACGGATCGCCAACGCTCCGCCGCGCCCATGGCGGCCAGGGTTGCTCTAATATTGATCCTGTTCGCGAAGAACAGAAGGCCGACCAATCCGAGTGCGAGCGGCTTGGGCAGGATCGATTTGATGTTTTGCGCTAACCCGCACTCTGTAACCAGCCTATTTGGGCGCTCACCAGCTGGATCGCGGACATCAGTCAGCGCCATCGGTCCGGTTCCGTCTTTCCGAGAACATCCTCGCGCCATCTGCCACCGTCACTCGGAACTTCGATCCATGAGCGAGGTTCAATGGGATTCAAGGAGGTTCCCATGCCGGACGATCTCACCAAAAGAGGTGCGCAGGACCGCTCGCGCATCAATGTGAATGAACCCCACGAGGTGAAGTACTGGACGCAAAAGTGGGGCGTCAGCATCGAGCAATTGAAAATGGCGGTAGAAAAAGCGGGGCCGAGCTCGGCCGCCGTCGCGAAGGTTTTGGGCAAGCCTGATTAGTTCGTCGTAGTACCGCTTTATGCAGCGATCAGCCTTTAGAGTTCAAAGTGAAAGCGTACGACCAAGGCACGCAAGACCTCAGCTTCTGGTGGCGGCCCGCCGTTTCCGGCGGGCCGTAGACGTCACTCGATGATCTGGACGATCTTGCGGGTCTTGGGTTCGACCAGGACCGGTTGATCGTTGATGACGGTGTAGCGATACTCGGTTTTTCCATAGCGAGCCGGCACCTCTCTGTAGGTGACGGTCTCCGGAAGAGTGGCACCGACCACAACCTTCTCCTTGTAGGCGACCGACGGCACCTTCTGTTCCCTCACATAGGTGCGGAATTCAGTACGCTGATCCGCCGCGATACCGCCAACGATCGCGCCGCCAACGGCGCCGCCCACGGCTCCAACTGCCGCTCCAGCCGGACCGCCGACAATCGCGCCTCCGACGGCTCCGGCTCCTGCACCCGCCGCAGCGCCGCCTGCCGCACCAGAATTCGACTGCGCGAAAACCCCGACCGGCATAAGAGCAAGCGCAGAAACCAGGATAATCTTCTTGATCATGTCGACCTCCAATGGCCCCCGCCGACCATTAGAACGGGCTGCTAAGCCATTGGTTCCATGAACGTTTGTTCAGAATTTGACTCAGGTGCCAACGGCACTGTTTAGAGTTTTCGAATGTCGCGGATGGGATAGTCTTCTACAACATTGACGATCCGGACAGAGGCCGAACCGGCTTCCTCGCGAGAGCACCTGCGACGGCGTGGAAGCTGAGAGCGGATCGAACAATCCGGGTCGGCGCACGCGCGGGAGAGCATCCCCTCGAAGAGCGTTCGAGGGCTCTCGGCACCCAACGAGATTTTATAATACTGCCCCGCCGCTAACTGCCGTTATTTTTCGTCGCGGGCACTGGGTCGACGACGCGCACTCTTCTCAGGGAATGTCACTACAGGATTGGGCGAGGCTTCGCGCGAGTCCAAAGTGTCGGTTAGGGCGTCGGGTTGGCCAGAGTTCGGCACTGACGTCGCAACGGCTCTGAACGGATCAGGAAGTGATAGGCAGGTTTCGATTCCGGCCAATGAGGTCTTTTGCTCCTATCAGCCGGTTCGCCGGTTTCTGACACAGTTACGCGGGATAACCTCGTCGGTTGTCACCTCGAATTTTTGAAGGAAATGCGGCCCGAAGGTGTGGATCATCGGGATGTCCGCCGCGTCTCTTCCCCTGGCGACCAGGATGCGGCCAATCCGCGGTACGTTGTGCCGCGCGTCGAAAGTATACCAACAGCCGTCGAGATAGGCCTCTAACCAGGCATTGTAATCCATTGGCGCTGGGTCAGGCGGGACTCCGATATCGCCGAGAAACCCATTGCAATATCTCGCTGGAATATTCATGGCGCGGCAGAACGCTATGGCGAGATGGGTAAAATCGCGACAGACCCCTACGCCTTCATTCAACGACTGCGCTGCCGTGCGGGTGGCCCGCGCCAGTTGATAATCGAAGCGAATATGAGCATTCACAAAGTTGCAAATCTGCTGGACGCGGTTCCATCCACCAGCGAAGTTGCCAAACAAACTCCAGGCAATGCCCGCAAGCTCATCGGATTCGCAGTACCGGCTTGGCAGGATGTAGTCTAGGGTATCCGAAGGTAGGTCTCCCGGAAATACTTCACGAGCGCTGCGGTTCGCGAGATCGACTTCGCCCGAGTCCCGCACGGTCATGGCACTTTTGAATGCGACGCCACCCGTCGGTACGACAAGGCGGCGACGGCGATTGCCAAAGCTGTCTGAATATTCGCTGGTCAACACGGGGCTTCCGTCGACCAGCGATGTCACCGTCCGGACCAGGCGACTTACGATATCGGCATCGCGGCCTGGATGAGGATCCAGCAAGAGAAGGGCCGGCGTCGGCTGCTGTGTAACAATCTCAATGTGATAGCCGAGGCGGATTTCCATCAAGAATTTCCTTGTCGAAGCCAGAAATTTCTCCAGCCGAACTTCGCGGGGGGCCGTGAGGTTCCTCAGTCGGGATGCCTAGATTGTGGAGGGGGGTTGATCCGGGGCTCCGCGTTCCGCCGGAGCTGTGCGGGGCTACCGAAAAAGTTCCTGCGCCTGTGGAGGGCGTGGCCTTTTCGCGAAGTAACCCTGGGGCAACCTCGCCTTCTTCTACGCGGACTATCGATGGTTCCCGAGGGCTGATCCGGCTCGGGCGCATTGATCCAGCCTCTTCTAGAGCGGATCGACATTCAGGATTGAACGAACCCGCTGACGCGGGAAAGCTGCGGGGTTTGTGACGGGAGGCTCCTGCTGGGAGGGTTTGGGTGTTGAAGCCACCCAGCCCAGCAGGAGCTCCCGATGACCGAAGCCAAGCCGATGAGCGCCCTTCGTCGCCGCATGATCGACGACATGACGCTTCGCAACCTGTCGCCGGCCACGCAGCGATCGTATCTGCACGCGGTGACGAAGTTCAGCCGTCATTTCGGCTGCCCGCCGGACCGGCTCGGGCTTGAGGATGTGCGCTCGTTCCAGGTGCATCTGGTCTCGCAGGGGATATCCTGGCCGGCGCTGAACCAGACGGTGTGCGCGTTGCGGTTCTTCTACGGCGTGACGCTGGACCGCGCCGAGATCCCCGAGCGGATCGTCTATGCGCGCACGCCGCGCAAGCTGCCGTCGATCCTGAGCGCCGATGAGGTCGTGCGCTTTCTGGAGGCGGTCCCGTCGCTGAAGACGCGGGTGGCGCTGACCACGGCCTATGCCGCGGGCTTGCGCGCCTCGGAGGCGGTGAGCCTGAAGGTGGCCGATATCGACAGCAGCCGGATGGTGCTGCAGGTCCGGCATGGCAAGGGCGCCAGGGACCGCACCGTGATGCTGTCGGCGGCGCTGCTGGCCATCCTGCGCAGCTACTGGCGCTTGGCGCGCCCGGCGCCATGGCTGTTCCCGGGCCGCAGCCCGGACAAGCCGATCGATGTCCAGGTGCTGCACGCCGCCTGCCGCTCGGCGGCGAAGGCGGCAGGGCTGACCAAGCGGGTCAGCGTCCACACGCTGCGCCACAGCTTCGCCACCCATCTTCTGGAGAGCGGAACCGATATCCGGATCATCCAGGTGCTGCTGGGCCATAGCAATCTGTCGACGACGGCGCGCTACACCCATGTGGCGACCTCGACGATCGCCAGGACGCAAAGCCCGCTGGACCGTCTCGACCTGGCCGTGACGCCGCCTGCCTGAGCGGCGGCCATGGCAGCCGATCTGGAGGTGGCGGATATCTTCCGCCGCCATGGAGCCGCCTACCGCCAGGAACGGCGTGGCCATCTCGGCCGCGTCGAGACGCGGGTCATGCGCGCCATCGAGCTGTGCCGGACGGCGGCGCTCGGCGGTCATCTCGAAGCCTGTGGCGACTGCAGCCATCGGCGCATCGCCTACAACAGCTGCCGCAACCGGCACTGCCCGAAGTGCCAGGGAGCGGCCCGGGAAGCCTGGCTCGCCGCGCGCGTGAAGGACCTTCTGCCCACGCCTTACTTCCATGTCGTGTTCACCGTGCCGGCCGCGATCGGGGCGATCGCCTTTCAGAACAAGGCCCTCGTCTATGGCATTCTGTTCGAGGCGGCGCTCTGGACCTTGAAGACCATCGCCGCCGATCCGCGGCATCTGGGCGGCGAGATCGGCGGAATCGCCATCCTGCACAGCTGGGGGCAGACCCTCTCCCATCATCCCCATATCCACTGCCTCGTTCCAGGCGGCGCATGGGCGCCGGACGGGCGATGGATCGCCTGCCGGCCGAGCTTCTTCCTGCCCATCCATGTTCTCTCGCGTCTGTTCCGTCGCCGCTTCCTCGAACGGCTTGCCCAGGCGCATGAGGCAGGCGAGCTCGCCTTCTTCGGCGACCTGGCCGCGCTCAATGGGTCCAAGGCGTTCGCCAGCGCGCTGGCCGGGCAGCGCAGGGTCAACTGGATCGTCTACGCCAAGCCGCCCTTCGGCTCGCCGGAGCATGTGCTGGCCTACCTTGGGCGGTACACTCATCGTGTCGCCATCGCCAACAACCGCCTGGTCGCCGCAGATGATGACGGCGTCGCCTTCCGCTGGCGCGACTATCGCCATGGCAACGCCGCCCGGACCATGAGGCTCGATCCCGCCGAGTTCATCCGCCGCTTCCTGCTGCACGCACTGCCCGACGGCTTCCACCGCATCCGCCACTTCGGCTTCCTCGCCAACGGCCACAGGCGCTCCAGGCTTGTCTTCATCCGCCAGGCCATCGCCGCAACCGCCAGCAGGCGCACCAGCGACCATGACGCCAGCATCCAGGGGGCCGCCCGTCCATCGCGCCCGGCCTTCGATCCGGCGCTTTGCCCGTGCTGCGGCGGCGCCATGCGCGTCATCGCGACCCTCCCGCGCTGCCGGCCTTGCCCGGATACGTCATGACCAGAGGCCATCGGCATCGCAGACCCGATCCTGTTGCCCTGCACGCCACTGCGTCGCGGCGAGCAATGCCCTGCGCCCGGCTCTGTCCCACAGCCATCAGGCGGATCATCGACGCTCCCGTCGCGCCCGCGCCCCCATGGCTCCCGGCCGCGCACTGCTCTGCCGCCGGCAGCGTCCGTCAGCCCGCTCCCATCAGGACTGCGATCGGTCCTGTCGGAGGCCCCTTGAGCAGCGGCCCCAAGGCACAAAACCCATAGGCCCTCGCGCCGGCGGCTTCGTTCAATCCGGCTTCAATGAGGTCGCGCGCCGCGCCTCGCTCCACGATCAGTGCCGCGCGACCTCACAGAACCCTCCAGATTCACAACTG
>NZ_JBFTKP010000068.1:0-18951 GCF_056396005.1 Allobosea sp. 05T439
AGGGCGTCAAATGGCATGACGGCAAGCCGTTCACCGCGGATGACGTCGTCTTCACCTGGGAATATGCCGCCGATCCGGCCACCGCCGCCTATACGACCGGCGCCTACAAGGACATCAAGGTCGAGAAGATCGACTCCCACACCGTCAAGATCATCTTCAAGGATCCGACGCCGTTCTGGGCCGATGCCTTCGTCGGCGTCGCCGGCATGATCATCCCGAAGCACCATTTCGGCGAGTACAAGGGCGCCAAGTCGCGCGAAGCCCCGGCCAATCTGAAGCCCGTTGGCACCGGCCCCTACAAGTTCGTCGAGTTCAAGCCCGGCGACCTGCTCACGGGCGAACGAAACCCCGATTATCACGTCAAGAACAAGCCGCATTTCGACACGCTCGAAGTCAAAGGCGGCGGTGACGCGGTCTCGGCGGCGCGTGCCGTGCTGCAGACCGGCGAATACGACTATGCCTGGAACATGCAGGTCGAGGACGAGATCCTCAAGCGCATGGAGACCGGCGGGCGCGGGCGCGTGGTGGTGGTTCCTGGTGGCGACGTCGAGTTCATCATCCTCAACCCCACGGACCCGTGGACCGAGGTCGACGGCGAACGTTCGAGCGTCAAGACCAAGCATCCGACGCTCAGCGATCCGGCGGTGCGCCAGGCGATCAACCTCCTGATCGACCGCGACTCGATCCAGAAGTTCATCTATGGCCGCGGCGGCACGGCGACGGCGAGCTTCGTCAACGAGCCGAAGCAGTTCAAGTCGCCGAAGCTGAAGTATGAATTCAGCGTCGACAAGGCCAACAAGATCCTCGACGACGCCGGCTGGAAGAAGGGCGCCGACGGTATCCGCGAGAAGGATGGCAAGAAGCTCAAATACGTCTTCCAGACCTCGATCAACGCGCCGCGCCAGAAGACCCAGGCGATCATCAAGCAGGCCTGCCAGCGTGCCGGCATCGATCTCGAGCTGAAGTCGGTGACCGCGTCCGTGTTCTTCTCCTCGGACGTCTCCAATCCCGACACCTACACCAAGCTCTACTGCGACATGGAGATGTACACCACGACGCAGCCGCAGCCGGATCCGGAGCGCTTCCTGAACCAGTTCGTGTCCTGGGAAATCGCCAACAAGGAGAACAAGTGGCTCGGCCGCAACGTCTCGCGCTATGGCAGCAAGGAAGCGGATGAGGCCTACAAGGCTGCGCAGAAGGAGTTCGACCCTGTGAAGCGCGCCGCGCTGCTGATCAAGGTCAACGAGATCTTCTGCGAGGCCAACATCATCCTGCCGCTCCTGTCGCGCACGATCGTAGGCGCGTCGGCGAACAACCTCGTGCCCGATATTTCGGGCTGGGAAGTCACGACCTGGAACCTTGCGAGCTGGTACCGCACCTAGCCGTCCAGCGCTCCGGGACCGAATCTGGTCCACCGCTTCGCCGCCCGCTCCCATCCGAATGGGAGCGGGCGGAACTCTGATCATCCTATGACAGGGGGCGGAGGCCGGCTTGATCCGTCGGCGCCATGTATGAAGGCTGCACCGTGCCCGACCTGATCCCGAATTTGCCCGATGTCGTTGCCGAAATCGGCGCATTGTTCGAACGCTACGAGCAAGCCCTGATCGACAAGGATGTGGCTGTGCTGGATGCCGCATTCTGGGACAGTCCGCACACCATCCGATACGCGTTGCACGAGAATGGCTATGGCTTCTCGGAGATCCACGCCCACCGCGTTTCTCGCCCGCCGGGGCCCGGTATCAAGGAAAAGCGGCTGCGGCTGGAGATTCTCACTCTGGGGCGCGACATTGCCACGGTGAACCTGGAGTTCAAGGTCCGCGGGCAGGACATGGTCGGCCGGTAGAGCCAGACCTGGGCGCGCTTCCCCGATCTCGGCTGGAAGGTGATCTCCGCTCACGTATCAACGATGGAGGGGCCGCGCCTCTGGTGAGCAGCCGCGCCCCCTGCTTCGCTTTGACAGTCGAGGCCCCTGCCCCCCTAGTCAGCTTCCAATGGCGCTTGCCCTCAGCGCAGCGAGCGTCCGGCTGTCGACCGCCACGATCTCCTGTCGGAGCTTGGCGTTCTCCCATTTTGCCTGACCGGGGACACGGATGGCATTAGTACCGGGGGCGCGGCGCCCGCTGCTGATGCGCTCCCGCTCGGCTGCGGCGCGGCAAGGCAAGGCCTCAGCGCCGAAAGCGCCCGGATTCAGCGTCAGGAACAGAAACGAGCAGTCATTCGGTTGCGCGGCGTCGCCGTAGAGCGCTTTCACCTCGGCTCCCACGGCACCACCGGACAGGAGCCCGCACAGCATGTCGACCGCCAGTGCGAGGGCAAACCCCTTGGGGCCGCCGGTGGGCAGAAGCAGCCCCCTGATTGCCTCGGCAGGGTCGGTGGTCGGAAGCCCTTCCGACGTTACGGCCCAGTTCGCCGGAATCGGCTCGCCGCGCTGCTGGTGATGGCGAATGCGGCCGAGAGCGCCTTCGCTCATGGCGACATCGACCACCACCGCAGGCTCGTCCGCAGTCGGAATGGCAATCGCGATCGGGTTGTTGCCGACAGCCGGCTCAGCCCCGCCGGGGGCCGGCATCAACGGCCGCGTATTCGACATCGCAATCCCGATCATGCCGGCCTCAGCGGCCTGGGCGGCATAGCGACCGGCAGCGCCGAAATGAAACCCATGACGCACGGCAACCGCGCCGATGCCGAAACTCCGAGCCTTTGCGATAGCCAGGGTCATGGCCTGCTCGGCGGCCAGATGACCGAGCATGTGGCGGCCGTCGAGAACCGCAACGGCGCCATGGTCACTCACGCACAGAGCTTCGTCATGCGGCGAGACCGAGCCCTTGCGCAGGCGTTCGATATAGAGCGGCACATGCATCAGCCCGTGCGAGCTCAGGCCCTGCTGCTCCGCTTCGACCAGGGCTTCCGCAATACGGCTCGCGCCGGCGGGAGAGAGTCCGGCGCCGGCAAAGACAGCGGCAACCTCCGCGACAAGATCGGCAACGCGCATCGGAACGGCGCTTGGTATCTGAGACATCATCAGGCCTGTGACGGTGAAACTCGATCGATCCTAGGAGGGGCTGGATAGCAAAGTATGCACAGCGCGCTCATTTCATCGTGCGAAACGCCGGCGCTTTGAACCATCCCCCCGTCCCGGCCCGCTAGGTTGGGCAGAGGTGAACTGGGCAGCGGCGCATGGCGATAACATATGATCTGGTGAAGGAGGTCACGGCCAATCTCTATGACTGGTCGCTGCGCCGGATCCCGGAGACATCGAAGAGCGCCCTGCGTAATGCGGTCGAGACCGAGACCGTGCCCCATGCACGCAAGACGCTGGCCTTCATGCTCGACAGTGCGGAAACGGCGGAGCGGACCGGGCGCTTCCTGTGCTCGGATGCAGGGGTTCCGAGCTATGCCGTGAAGATCGGATCGGGTGTCCAGATGCGAGGCGACATCCGCCAGGCCATCGTCGATGGCTTCGAGCACCTCGTCCTGACGATCCAGCCGCCGATCCTGCGCTTCGTCACCAATCCGCTGACGAATGAGCGCAGCTACAAGGGCAAGGACATGCCGCTGGTCTCCTATGACCTGCTTGGCGATGTCGACTACATGGATATCACCTGCGCGCCGAAGGCGCTCGGCGGAGGCCGCTGGGCTGCGATCGAGACGCTGGTCAGCCCGAGCCTCGATGAGATCGAACGCTGCATCCTCGAGATGGTCATGCGTGCCGGCGGTCAGCACTGCCCTCCCGTGGTGATCGGCGTCGGCATCGGTGGCACCTTCGACCATGCCGCCAAGCTCTCCAAGGACGCGACGCTGCGGCCATTCGGCCACCATAATCCGGAGCCGATGGTTGCCGATATGGAGGAGCGCCTGACAAGGGCGGTCAACCAGACCGGTTTCGGGCCAATGGGCGTCGGCGGCTCGACCACGACCTTCGGTGTGCATGTCGAGTACGCGTCAGGCCACGGTTTCACCCCTGTCGCAGTCTCCTTCAATTGCTGGATCAACCGGCGGACGCGCGCGAAGATCCACAATTCAGGCGTTGTGGATCGGATCGAATGAGCTCCTTCGACCTGCCCCGCCTGAAGCTGCCGCTGACACCTGCCGCGGCTCGGGCTCTGAAGCTGGGCGATCTCTTCCTGCTCGATGGCGACGCGGTGGCGACAGTCGGCATGCCCACGCAGAAGCGCATGGTGTCCGAGGTGGCGGCCGGTCGCGAGATGCCGACACCGATGCGGGGCAGCGCATTCTTCCATATGGGCGTCAGCTATGACGAAGTGGATGGCAGGCCGGGACGCCTCCATTATGTCAATCCAACGACCTCGAGCCGCTTCAACGGCCTGATGCCTACCTTGATCCGGGAGCTCGGCCTGACCTCCGTCGGCGGCAAGGGCGGATTGTCACGCGAAAGCGCTGACGCCATGCGCKAGGTCGGCTGCGTCTATTTCTCCTTCGTCGGTGGCGCGTCGGCGCTGCTCAGCGAAGGCGTCGAAGAGGTCCTCGACAGCGCCTGGAACGACCTGATCATGCAGTTCCGGCTGAACCGCGTCAGGCTGGGAGGATTCGGACCGGTGACGGTTGCGATCGATGCCCATGGCAACTCCATCTATGAGCGCCTGATGACCTCCGCCCAGGCGCGCCTGCCGGAGATCCTGCAGGCCCTGCGGGCTCCCATCTCCCCCGTCGACGAGCAACACTGATGCAAGCGATCGAGATCACCCGGCCCGGTGGGCCGGAGGTGCTGGCCTTTTGCGAGCGCGCGTCCCCTGCGCTTGGCCCCAATGACGTCCTCATCCGGGTCCGGGCCGCGGCCGTGAACCGCCCGGATGTGCAGCAGCGGCGCGGGCTCTATCCGCCACCGCCCGGCGCGACCGACCTGCCTGGCCTCGACGTTGCAGGCATCGTCGAAGCCGTCGGCGCGGAGGTGGAATGGCCCAGGGCGGGTGACGCAGTCTGCGCGCTCGCCAATGGCGGCGGATATGCCGAGCTCTGCGCCGTGCCCGCGGTTCAGTGCATGCCCATGCCGAAGGGAGCGAGCTTCACCGAAGCTGCGGCACTGCCCGAGGCCTTCTTCACCGCCTGGAACAATGTGATCTGGCTTGGACGGCTCGCGGAAGGTGAAACGCTGCTCGTGCAAGGCGGCACCAGCGGCGTCGGCATGGCAGCGATCCAGATCGCCAAGAGCTTGCGGCAGGCCCGCGTGATCGCAACGGCAGGGACAGCCGCGAAGCTCGACATCTGCCGGGAGATCGGCGCCGATCACGCAGTGAATTATCGCGAGGACTGGGCGGCCGAGATTGTTGCGGCAATCGGCGCAGAGCAGGTCGACGTCGCGCTCGACGCGCAGGCCGGCCCCTACACCGAGAAGCAGCTGCAGCTGCTTGCGCCCGACGGCCGCGTCGTGCTGATCGCCAGCCATCTCGGCCAGATGGCGGAAGTCAATGTCCGCAACATCGTCCGGCGTCGCCTGACCCTGACCGGTTCGACCCTGCGCCCGCGTCCTGCCGCCTATAAGGGGCGGATCGCGTCGGAGCTCGTCGCCCATGTCTGGCCGTTGCTCGAGAGCAGGCGTATTCGCAACCACATCTGCGCAACCTTCGACTGGCGCGATGTACGGGAGGCCCATGCCCTGATGGACGCCGGCGAACAGGTGGGCAAGGTCGTCCTCACGCTCGATGGCTGACACCAGCGTTTGACATCGCTTCGGGCAGCAGGTCTCCTTGGCGTCGAGCAGGCGGGTGCCCCAGCATCACGCATAACAATCCGTCTGGCTGGGACCGCCTCTTGCCCTCGTTCACTCCCGTCCAGTCCGTCGTCAAGGCGCTCGACCTTCTCGCCGAAATCAACCGCAGCGGATTGGCGACGGTTGGCGATCTCCACCGGCGAACCGGCCTGCCCAAGCCGACGATCGTCCGGCTCCTCGAAACGCTCATCGCCACCGGCTATGTCATGCGCGACAGCCGTGTGCGGGGGTATCAGGTGACTTCCGGTGTGAACCGGCTGAGCGCCGGCTTCCACGGTGCGCCGATGGTGATCGAGGCCGCGCGCCCCTGGGCGACGGCCCTTACCCGGCAAATCAAATGGCCCTGCGCCGTCTGTGTCCTCGACTACGACGCCGTGATCGTGCGTTTCAGCACCATTCCCGACAGCCCGATTTCCCCGTTCCACGCAACCCTCGGCCATCGGCTGAGCCTGGGAGGGCGCGCGCTCGGGCGGGCCTATCTCGCATTCTGTCCCGAAGAGGAGCGCACGATCGTGCGCTCTGCAATGCTGGCTTCMCCGGACCCCGAGAACAGCGGCCTCGGCGACGAGGAGTTGGAACGGCTGATCGCCCAGGCACGCTGGCGCGGTTACACCGAGCGCGACCCTGCCGTCGAGCCGCGCACGTCTGCGACGATTGCCGTTCCCATCATGCTGGGCGAGCGCGTGCTCGCKACCTTCGGCGTCACCTTCTTCCGGTCCGTCGTGGCGACGCCCGATGATCGCGCGCGGATCATCCATCCCCTGAAGAAGGCGGCGGCAAGCATCGAGACGCAACTCAAGGCGCTGTCGCAATCAATGGGCGTCGCGTTTCAGGATGAGAAATAGGCCGCCTTCCCAACCTCCGTCGCCAGGAAGCCGCGCATAGTTCCGGGGCACAACCGCGCCGAACGATCGGTTGCCGCTCCGGAGGAACAGCCACCATGTCATTGTATTCTCGCCGCGCGTTCGCGGCGTCGCTCGTCGGCCTCGGTGCTCTGGCGAGCACGCKGGGCGCGCTCGGTCAGAGCTGGCCGGCCCGGCCGGTGACCATCATCGTGCCCTTCCCGGCCGGCGCGGCCACCGATGTCGTGGCCCGCCTGCTCGCGGAGAGGCTCCGCGCAGAGCTGGGGCAAGGTTTCATCGTCGAAAACAAACCTGGTGCCGGCGGAAACCTCGCCGCGGCCAGCGTCGTGCGCGCCGCCCCCGACGGGCATACGCTGTTCGTCTCCTCGTCTGGGCCGCTCGTCACCAACAAGCTGCTCTACAAGACACTCAGCTTCGACCCGCTCGTCGATTTCGAGCCGATCGCCATGATCGGAGATGTGCAGGTTGTGGTGGCGACGCACCCTTCCCTGCCAGTCAAGACACTGTCCGAGCTGATCGCCTACGGCAAAGCCAATCCGGGCAAGCTCACATTCGGAAGCCCGGGCTTCGGCCTGATGGGGCACATCGCCGGCGAACTGATCCAGCGCAAGGGCGGTTTCCAGATGACCCATGTGCCCTATCGCGGTTCTGCGCCGCTTGCGACCGATCTCCTCGCAGGAATCGTCAATGTCGCCGTCGATTTCCTTCCGCCCTATATTCCACATGTGAAATCCGGAGCCATCCGCGCACTCGCAGTCACGGCCGAAGAGCGGGCGCCGCAACTGCCCGATGTGCCGACCCTGTCGGAAGCGGGACTGACGGGAGTCAACGCCTCCTCCTGGTATGCGATCGTTGGTCCCAAGGGCCTTCCCGAGCCGATCTCACGCCGGATCAGCACGATCGTGAACGATTATGTGCTGAGCGCGGAGGGCCGCGCGAAGCTCGATCCGATCGGCGTGCGCTCGCTCGGCGGCGGACCGGACGTCGTCCGGAAAGCCCAGGCGCAGGAAATCGCCAAATGGAGCGAGGTCATCCGCACGGCTGCGATCGCCCTCGACTAAACCTTCGCCGCAAAGAAAAACCCCGGGTGAGCGCTACCGCTCACCCGGGGTTTTTGCATGCTCGGGATCAGACAGCGCCCGGCGAAACGTCGTCGAGATTCAGCAATGCCGCCGCATGTCCGCCGATCATGGTCCTGATGTCCTTCTCCGCGAATTGCAGGTCGAGCAGCCCACCGACGATCTCGCGGTAGCCATCGACCGGGCGTGGCGAACCGAGCAAGCCGAGATCGGAGCACAGCAGGGTGCGTTCGACACCGGCGACCTCGATCAGATGAGCGAGGTCGGACATCTCGTATTTCTTCGAGCGCCCTTCGACGAACATGCAGATCGAGTGCTCCATATAGGCACCGAGCGAAACGAGCTGGCGGATGTCGGCATCCGTGCAGCCCACGATATAGGTCGGGTGGTTGACGATCATCTTGCGGACGCCGCGCGCACGCGCTTCCTCGAACACGAGGTGGAGTTCAGAGGCATGGAGGTGGCCGCCCGCGAGAACGATGTCCCCCTCGGCAATCAGGTCGAGGATCTGCTTGACCGCGTCCGTCACCGTGCCGCTCGCATCGAGTGCGGTGAGCGGCAGCGCATCCAGCATCTTCCCTGCGGTCTTGGGGAAGGTCTTGACGGCGCCTGACGCCAGGACCGCGATATGGTTCGCGGCCGAGAGGGTCGGCAACCAGACGATCTTGCCGCCGATCTTGATGCAATGGTCGACGGCATGCGGATTGAACCCGCCCGAGGCATTGTTCAGCGCCACGCCGGAAAACAGCTTCAAGCCATTGTCGGGGAAGAGCTTCTCCAACATCACGGCATGCGAGGTACCGAGGTAGAAATGGTCCTTGTAGACAAGCGCGCGGAACTTCGCGGAGGCAGCGTCGAGCATGGCCTCATGATGGTCGAGGATGCGCGGCATCGCGGCGGGGCCGCTGTGACAGTGCAGATCGACCGCACCGACGAGCAGATCCGCGACCTGCCGGGCACGGTCGGTTTGGGGGGCCTTGTCGAGAAGCATGCTGAAGTCCTCAGGGCGTTTCGCCGGGCATTGGATAATCTGCGGCGTTGATCACCCAACCGGGCTTTTCCGAGAAATCCATGCGTGGCGGTGAGAAGATGTCGATCATCTGGTTCAGGCCGGGCAGCACCGACCGGGACGTGTGGATCGAAGGCGGCGGGATGACCGTCAGCGACGGAGCCGCCATCAACTCGTGCTCGTCCTCGCGCCAGATCCTCATATCCGGCGTCCAGGGCCAGCGGATATCGTGGATGTAGGCGCCGTCGATGACGAGTGAGCCCTGCTCGAAATCGTCATGGTGATGCGGCGAGAGCTTGGTGATGTCGCGCAGCCCGAGCCGCGGGTCGAGCACGTTCACCATCAGCGTCGTGCAGCGAAAAATCCGGCCGAAGCGGCTCTCGCCCCCCTCGCCTTCCAGGCTGTAGCGCCGCAGTTTCCAGCCCCCGCGCGGCTCGGGCCAAGGCTCCAGGAGCGCGACATTGGCGTGCGGTTCGGCATAGGACGAGGCATTGGAACAGGCTGCCGCCAGATCGGTCGCAGCAGTGGAGAAGATCCGGATGACGCGGCCATCACTGGCTGCCGTGACCTCGGAATCTCCGGGCGGCACGAACAGGATGGATGAGCCCGGCGAGGCGAGGCTCTCCCCGCGGGCAGAGAGCGACGCGCCCATGGCAGCGTCCGGCAGGATCACGCAATACTCATCCGGATGGCCGATGCGCGCCAGACTCGCCCCCGCGCGCACCTCCGAATAAGCGACGATGAAATTCTGCCCGCGCGCGATCCAAGTGCGGGCATCGGACCCGGCCTCCTGCGGCTCCTGCGCATAGAAGCGCGCATAATCCGCGCCGGCATAGGACGAAACGGGCGAAGCCTTGGCAGGCGCCCCGGTCGCGAGTTTGGCGCGGGGGTCGGTGGGGTGGAACATCGAGAATCTCTCCAGTTCAGCCGACTGCAGCCTGAGAAGCACGGGTTTTCATCGCCGACATCTCGCTGAACGCGTGGCCGGCCGCCTTCCTCAGGAAGCCCTGGTCGGACGAGACGATGAAGGCGCTTGCACCGCGCTCGGCAAAATCGGCGGCCTCATCGGCGTCGTCGGTCATGACGCAGACCGGCTTGTTCGCCCGTTTCGCTGCGGCGATGATCCTGTCCACCGCATCGCGGACCACAGGCGCGTCCCGTGTCGGCGCACCGAAAGCAACCGTAAGGTCGCCGCGGCCAATGAAGACGGCGTCGAGCCCATCGACGGCGAGGATCGCGTCGATCTCCTCGAGTGCAGCGGGATCCTCGATCATCGCGATGGCGGCCGTGGCGGCGTCGGCCGCATCAACATGGTTCCACATCTTCAAGGCGCCGTAACCGCCGGCCCGGGTCACGCCCGAAAATCCGCGCGCACCGCCCCGATAGCGGCAGGCGGCAGCAAGGATACGGGCCTGCGCGACACTCGAGACATGCGGCGCCAGGACACCGACTGCGCCGCAATCCAGGACCGACAGGATCGCGTCATGCGAAAGCACCGGAACACGCACGACCCCGGCGACCCCGGCGGCCCGGGCCGCGAGAAGCGCCACATCGGTAGAGCCCCTATCGAAGGGGGCATGCTCCTGGTCGATGACGACGAAGTCGAAGCCGACTGCGCCGAGGATCTCGATGGCGTGGCCGGTCGGTGTCTTGATGAAGCTGCCGATCAAGGACTCGCGATCGAGCAAGCGGCGCCGGAAGGAATTGTAGGGCGTGTTCTGCATGGACTCGGCACGGGATCGAGCGGCTGGGATGCGCCATCATCGCATCCGGCACCGGCGCAGCATGGCGATCTCCGCGCATTTCGCATTGTGAAATGGCGTGTGCGGCGCCCGTCGTTTCAAGCAATGAAACGAACAAAGAACCTCGTTGTGGTCGGCCGATGGATCGCCCACCACCACAGACAAATGGGGAGGACCATCACATGCACGCTCGCTTGACCACGGCCTTGGGCTTCACTCTGGCGCTGGCGGTTTCCGCCCAGGCCGGCACACTCGAAAAGGTCCGCGAGCGCGGTCAGCTGCTCTGCGGCGTCAGCCCGGGTGTGGCGGGCTTCTCCGTCCCGGACGAGGCCGGTCGCTGGACCGGATTCGATGTCGACCTGTGCCGGGCCGTCGCCGCCGCCACATTGGGCGACGCAAGCAAGGTCAAGTTCATCCCCCTCAGCCCGAAGGACAGGTTCGTCTCGCTGCAGAGCGGCGAAATCGACGTGCTCTCCCGCCAGGCGACCTGGACGCTCTCGCGCGACACGCAACTCGGTCTGCGCTTCGCCGGGATCAACTACTATGACGGCCAGGGCTTCATGATCCGCAAGTCGCTCAATGCKGGCTCCGCCAATGAGCTTGGCGGTGCGTCGGTCTGCGTGCCGACCGGTACGACCACGGAACTGAACATCGCCGACTTCTTTCGCGCGAATGGGATGAAGTACGAGTCCGTCAGCTTTGAATCGGGCGATCAGGCCGCCAAGGCCTTCGAGTCGGGACGCTGCGACGTCTTCAGCAACGACGTCTCGGCGCTGTCGGCCTACAGGCTGAAGCTGGTCAACCCGGCAGAATTCGTGATCCTGCCCGAACTGATCTCGAAGGAGCCGCTCGGTCCAGTCGTGAGGCAGGGCGACGAGGCCTGGAACAGCATCGTCCGCTGGTCCTATTTTGCGATGGTTGCTGCGGAAGAGCTTGGCGTCAGCTCGGCCAATGCCGACCAGCTCGCCGCCTCCGGTTCCCCCGAGGTGCGCCGCCTGCTTGGCAGCGAGGGCAAGTTCGGCGAGCCAATGGGCCTGAAGAACGATTGGGCGATGCAGATCGTCAAGCAGGTCGGCAATTACGGCGAATCCCACGACCGCAATGTCGGCGCGGGCTCGCGGCTGGGGATCGCGCGCGGGCTGAACAATCTCTGGAGCAAGGGCGGTCTGCAATATTCGCCGCCGGTACGCTGACCATCCGCGTTGCCGCGCCCACGACGGAGAAAGCTGTGTCGAACCCCACCGTCATCCCGGTTCCGCGTATCGCACGCCTGCAGAACGTCCCGGCGCGCCGCACCCCCGCCCCCATGGAGGGAGCACCGCCGCCGGTGAGCCTGCATCTCAACGAGTCCTCGGAGCCGCCCGCTCCGAGTGTCGTGGCGGCGATGTGCGCCGCCGCCGGCCAGGTGAACCGCTACCCCGATCATGACGGCGCCTCGCTGATCGAAGCGCTGGCTTCGCGCCTTGCCGTACCGCCAGCACAGATCGTGCTGGGGGCCGGCTCGAACGAACTCCTCTTCGCCAGCGCCGAATTGGCCCTCGACGCGGACGACGAGGCGGTGGCGCCGCATCCTGGCTTTCCAGCCTATGCCAAGGGCGCCGCGATGCGCGGCGCAAAGCTCGTATCTGTTCCGAACCGGCGCGATGGCCTCGTCGACGTCGTGGGCACCCTGGGCGCCATCACCGACCGGACACGCCTCGTCTTCGTCGCCTCGCCGCATAACCCGACCGGCGGCATGCTCGACGAGGCCGATGTGGAGCAACTCGTCGCCGGCGTCCCGGATCATGCCCTGCTGCATTTMGACGAGGCCTATTTCGAGTTCGGCCATCATGCCGGCGGGCCCGACGTGCTCGCCATCCTGCGCCGCCGCAGCGGCCCCTGGATCTCGACGCGCACCTTCTCGAAGGCATTCGGTCTTGCCGGCATCCGCGTCGGATACGGCATCGTCGGCTCACCGGCGCTGGCTGATGCCTATCGCAAGATCCGCACCAATTTCAGCGTCAACGCCGTGGCGTTGGCGGGAGCCGAAGCGGCTTTGAAGGAGCCCGCCTATCTCACCGACCTGCTCAGCAGGACCGCGGACGGCCGCGACTGGCTGGCGGACCAGTTGAAGGATCTTGGCTTCGTGGCCTTGCCCAGCGCGGCGAATTTCCTGGCGGTCCTCACGCCCGCACCGGCCGCCGAATTCTTCTCGGCGCTGAAGGCGGCAAACATCCACATCATGATGTTCGATGTCCCCGGTACACAGGGAGCCCTGCGCATTTCGATCGGCGCAAGGGATGAGATGGCTGCCCTGGTCGCGGTGCTGAAGCGGGCCGTCGGCTGACCAAACGCAGGCGTTTCATTGTTCCTGGCGGCGCCCGGCAGGCGCCGCTTCGTGCTGCAGCGCTCCGGCGAGAGCCGACGCGAGGATGGCGCCTCCGCCAAAGGCCATTACGGCACCTTCTTCGGCCACCGCGATGCTGTCCTGGGACAAACACATGCTGCTCCGCCCCACGTCGCGGAGCGTCAACCGGGAGCTTGACTAGCCGCGGCCTCACGCCGTCGGCAGCGACAACAGACCCCGCGCCTCTGCGACCGACGCCACGTGGCGGTCATAGCTGCCTGCCATCTCGGCGATGCGCTTCACGAGGGCGGCATTGGACGGCGCGAGCGTGTCGCGATCGAGGCGGACATTGTCCTCCAGCCCGGTCCGGCAGTGACCGCCGAGTTCGAGTGACCAGCGGTTCAGCGTGATCTGGTCGCGCCCGATTCCGGCGCCCGTCCAGGTCGCGTCGGGCGCCAGCCGCTTCAATGTCGCGATGTAGAACTCGAACGCAGCGCGATCGACCGGCATCGCGTTCTTCACGCCCATCACGAACTGGACATGCAGGGGCCCCTTGATCGCGCCCGCGATACCCATCTCGGCAGCCTTGAAGATCATCGAGAGATCGAAGGCTTCGATCTCGGGCTTGACGCCGTGAGTCAGCATCTCCGCCGCCAGCCAGTCGACGAGATCCGGGCTGTTCTCATAGACCCGCGTCGGAAAATTGCATGAGCCTGTCGAAAGTGAGCACATGTCCGGCTTGAGCGGGATCATGCCCCCGCGTTCCCTGCCCGCCCCAGAGCGCCCTCCGGTGGAGAGCTGCACGATGATGCCCGGGCAATGTTTGCGCAGCCCCTCGAKCAGGCGGCCAAAGCGCTCAGGGTCGGAGGTCGGCGTGCCCTCGTCGGTGCGGACATGGCAATGCGCCAGCGTCGCCCCCGCCTCGAAGGCCTCCTGCGTCGACTCGACCTGCTCGGCAATCGTGATCGGAACGGCGGGATTGTCGCGCTTGGTCGGCAGCGAGCCGGTGATCGCGACAGTGATGATGCAGGGTGTGGTCATGGCAGCGCCTTCATGCATGGGTGGGCGCAGGCACGGTGATCGGACGGGACAGGCGCGCCTGCGCGGTCAGGCGGATGCCCGCATTGGCCGCACCATAGCCACCATAGCCATTGCGCTGGACGATCTCGAAGAACAACCCGCCATCGAGCGTCGCGGTATAGGCCTGCCAGAAATCGCCGCCGGCATCGCGGTCGTAGAGAATGTTGAGCGCCTTTAGCGCATCGATCTCCTCGGGAGGCAGATCGGACCGCGCTTCGAGGTCATCGTAATAGTTCTCCGGAATCGGCAGCATGGCGACGCCATTGGCCACCAACCGTTCGACGGTCGCCCGAATATCATTCGTGGCGAAGGCGATATGTTGCACGCCGGAGCCGAAGAAATCGGTGATGAAGCGGGCCGACAGCGTCCGGTGGCTTTGCGAGCCGTTGAGAATGAGTCTCAGGCCATGGCCGGCCTGACCATCCAGCCCGCTCTCGATGACCTGGCTCTGGACGACGCCCCCTGGATCGATCACCGCCTGGCTCGGCGTCTTCGTTGTCTTGAACAGCGACGAGTAGAACAGCAGCCAGGTCAGCATTTCCTCATACTGCATGCTCTGCGAGATGTGATCGACCCCCACCAATCCGGCGCTTGAGCCATTCGCGCCGGTGGGCTCGAAATCCACCTCCGACCAGCGTCCAAGGGCGGAAGACTGATCCAGGAAATAGAGCAGGCTGCCGCCAAGGCCGCGCACGGCCGGGATGTCGAGTTCGCCTGGCCCGACCGCGCCGGCATGAGGCACATCGAGCAGGGCCGTCGCGCGTTCTGTGGCCGCGCCCGCATCTGCAACCCTCAGCGCGATCGCGCAGACCGAGGTCCCATGCGTGATCTGGTAGCTATGGGCGAAACCGTCGATATCGCTGTTGAGCACGATGCGGATATCGCCCTGGCTCCAGAGATCGACATCCTTGGAGCGATGCGCGCCGACGCGGCTGAATCCGAGCGCGCTCAGAAGGCTCTGGAAGCCCGGCCGCTCGGCCTCGGCGATGGCGAACTCGATGAACTCGACCGCTTCGACAGGCTCAGGCGCCGGCATTGCGACCGCGCCGGGCACCGGCCGGCCGAGCTCCCGTGCCGTCTCGTCGAGCAGCCAGAGCAACGACCGATGGCCGTCGAGCGCCACCGAGCGGGCAGAGCCGGCCCGGAATCGGTCGTTGAAGATCTCGAGCGACAGGACGCCGTCATAGCCAGTCGACGCGAGCGCCCTCATGAAGGCAGCAAGATCGAGATCGCCCTGCCCCGGCAGGCAGCGCCAGTGGCGGCTCCAGGAGAGATGATCCATCTGCAGCTTGGGGGCATCCGCCATCTGCACCATGAAGATCCGGTCGCGCGGGATGGTGCCGATGCTGGCGGGATCGAGCCCGCGCGAGAGGATGTGGAAGCTGTCGAGGATGATGCCGACATTGTCGCGGCCGGCCCGGCGCACGATTTCCCAGGCATCGCGATAGTCGACGACATGACGCCCCCAGGCCAGCGCCTCATAGCCGACGCGCAACCCTCGTTTGGCGGCCCGCTCGCCAAGCTCGGCGAAATCGCCGGCGAGCCTGTCGATGCCGCTCAAGCCCTCGGGCGAGACACTCGAGCAGACGAAGAGCAGGTCGGTCCCAAGCTCCTGCAGGAGGTCGAATTTCCGTTCCGCCCGGTCGAATGTCCGCCCCCGCCGCGCATCGGGCATGCCTTCGAAATCGCGAAACGGCTGGCAGGTCACGATCGCGAGCCCGAGATCGCCGCAGATCCGGCGCACCTCTGTCGGCGAGCCCGKGAAGGCGATCAGGTCGTTCTCAAAGATCTCGACGGCACGAAAACCGGCAGCCGAAATGGCCTCGAGCTTCTCCTGAAGCGTACCGGAGACGCAGACGGTGGCGATGGAAGGGATCATGAGCGCGTCTCCTCGTAGCCGAGCTGTGCGACCGAGCGCAGGTCCTCCGATGTCGTGGTGGGGAATCCGAAGAACTCGAGATAGGCCGGGATCTGCTCGAACAACATGTCGACACCGATCTGGAATGCGCAGCCGCGGGCGCGAACAGCGGCCAGGAAGGGAGTGATCTCCTGCTTCATCACCACTTCCCCGACAAAGGCCGAAGGCGCGATGCGCGCGACATCCATCGGCAAGGGATCGCCTGCCTTCATGCCGAGCGGCGTCGCATTGACCAGGATCGCGAACCCGGCCGGATCGTTCGAGCCGACAGTGACGACCAGTTGCGGATAGTGCTTGCGAAGCCTGTCAGCGAGGCCGTTCGCCAGAGGCGCATGGGTATCGAACAGGCCGAGTGCCGCGACGCCTGCCTTGGCGAGCGAGGCGGCGATGGCCGAGCCGACGCCGCCGGCGCCGACGACGAGCGCACGCGCGCCCTTGAGCACACGGCCCTTGCCCAGCACACCGCGCACGAAGCCCTCGCCGTCGAACATGTCGCCGACCAGCCGGCCATCGACATCAAGCCGCACGGCATTGCAGGCTCCTGCAATCGCGGCCGTGGTTTGCACCTCGTCGACCAGCGCGGTCGTCGTCACCTTGTGCGGCATGGTGATAAGGGCGCCGTGAGCGTTGGAGAGCCTGAAGAAGAGCCTGAGGAAAGCCGGATAGTCATCCGCCTTGCAGCCCATCGGCACCACGACGGCGTCCATCCCTTCTCGCTCGAAATACGGGTTGTAGATCATCGGCGCCTTGAAGCTCTCGGTCGGATAGCCGAGATGGGCGATGAGTTTCGTCGTGCCGCGGATCATGACGAACTGGCCTTCCTAGGTGTTGATCTCGGCAGCGACGCTGACGGCTGCGCCCGACCGGGCGCTGGCCAGGATCGCATCCAGCGTCACCGCGATATCGATGGATTCCGCCAGGGTCGCGCCGGTCCAGTGCTCGGGTCCTTGCCGCACCAGCCGCTMGAACGACTCCGCTTCCGCGAGGAACCCATTGCCGGGCGCAACCTCGATGGTCTCKGGAGCGGTCTGGACGGTCGTACCACGCCGGATCGTGAGCACCGGCGGCCCCCCGAGTGGGGGATGGTTGAGATAGGTCGTCTCGATCGTTCCGGCATCTCCTGCGATCAGGGCGTGGCGGTGATAGGCCGTGGCAAAGCTGCACGAGATCTGCGCAAGCGCTCCGCTCGGAAATTCCAGCGTGGCCGCAACGCTGCGATCGACGCCGGTTTCGCTCCAGCGCGCCGTCGCGCTGACGCGCTCGGGCCGCGCGCCTGCGACGAGAAGCGCCAGGCTGACGGCATAGCTGCCCGCGTCGAGAAGGGCGCCACCGCCGACTTCGGGCTTCAGGCGGATATTCGCCGGGTCGGAGAAGGCGACGCCAAAACTCGATCGGATGAGCTGAACCTTGCCGATCGCGCCCGCGTTGAGCAATTCGCGCAGTTTCAGCGTCTGGGCTTGTGCGCGGTAGGGATAGGCCTCGACGAGATGGCGTCCGTGCTGGCGCGCAGCAGCGGCCATGGCGCGGACCTCGGTCGCATTCATCGCCAGCGGCTTCTCGCAGAGCACATGCTTGCCGGCTTGCATGGCCCGGATCGACCATTCCGCATGGAGCGAGTTCGGCAGCGGATTGTAGATCGCGTCGATCTCCGGATCGGCCAGCAAGGCTTCATAGGAGCCATGAAAATGCGGAATGCCGCATTCCATCGCAAAGCGTTCGGCCTTCCCGGCATCGCGGCTGGCGACGGCAGCGACCGTGACAGTCCTCGACGGCGCGACACCACTCGCAAAGCTGCGTGCGATATTCGCCGCACCGAGGACACCGAGACGCAGTGGCATCGATTGCAGATCGGCCATGCCGGCCTCCTCCTCAGTGATTGTGCAGGATCTCGCCGAGKAACTGCCGGGTGCGCTCGTGGCGCGGATTGGTGAAGAACGCAGCCGGCGGCGCTTCTTCGACGATCGCACCGCTCGCCATGAAGATCACGCGGTCGGCGACCTGGCGCGCAAACCCCATCTCGTGGGTGACGCAGATCATCGTCATGCCCTCCTCGGCGAGCCCGATCATGGTGTCGAGCACCTCCTTGACCATTTCCGGGTCGAGCGCCGAGGTCGGCTCGTCGAACAGCATGACCTTCGGCTGCATGCACAGGGCCCGCGCGATCGCGACGCGCTGCTGCTGTCCGCCGGAGAGCTGGGCCGGATATTTTTCCGCCTGTTCGGCGATCTTGACCCGGCCGAGCAGGCGTCTTGCCGTGGCTTCGGCCTGCGCCTTGCTGGCGCGAAGCGAACGCATCGGCGCCAGCATGCAGTTCTCCAGCACCGTCAGATGCGGAAACAGGTTGAAATGCTGAAACACCATTCCAACCTCGCGGCGAACGGCATCGATGATCCTGGAATCATCGCTGAGAACCGTCCCACCGACACGGATCTCGCCCTTCTGGTAGGGTTCGAGATGGTTGATGCAACGGATCAGGGTCGATTTTCCCGAACCTGACGGCCCGCACAGGACGATCTTCTCGCCCTGGCGGACCGACAGGTTGATGTCGGTCAAGGCCTTGAACTCGCCGTACCATTTCTCGACGCCCGCCATTTTGATCATGGCGTCAGTCCCTTGAATGGTTGCAGTCGCGGACTGGCTGTTCATGGCCTCTGCTCCGTTTTGTCCTGCCGCGCTCAGCTTGCGGAGAAGGAGATGCCTTCGAGGCTGTCGGGGAACTTGTGGACGGGAACCTTCATCCACTTGTCGTAGACTTTCTGGAGCTCGCCATTGGCCCTGATCTTGTCGATGAAGGCGTTGAGGGCGGCGTTGATCTCCTTCTCGCCCTGCCGGGTGCAGGCGCCGTTGTAGAGGTTCTGGAATTCGAGTTTGTTTTCGAATTCGCCCGGCCGGGCCTGCTCGATACGCTGGATGTAGAAGATGTTACCGCCGAKCGCCTGGACCTGGCCCGAGACCAGCGCCTGGATGCTGGGGGCATCACCGTCGTAGCKCCGGATCGTCGTGCTGGCCGGCGCGTTCTTGGTGACCTGGGTATCCTGGGCTGCGCCCTTGGCCACGCCAATGGTGAACTTCGCCATGTCCTCGTTGGTCTTGATCACCGCCGATTTCGGCCCGATCAGCACGATCGTGTTGGCGACATAGGGCTTGCTGAACTGCACCACCTTGGCCCGTTCGGGCAGCATCGCCATCGTCGCAAACAGCACATC
>NZ_JBFTKP010000069.1:0-18648 GCF_056396005.1 Allobosea sp. 05T439
GCCACAACATGTCGACATTGAAGCACTGGTCGCTTGCTTTCGCCCTGCTTGCCGGCGTGGCGTCCTGGTCCGACAGCCAGCCGGCCAGAGCGCAGACGGTCATTGTCGCGGGTGTCGGCCCGGCGGCCATCGATGAGCTCAATGTCAAGTTTGCGGCAGTCGACCGGGCCAATCACACCATAATCGTGCAGCAGCGAGGCCACCGTTGGCTTGTCGAGGTGCCGGAGGTTTTCGGTGATCTCTCCAGGGTCAAGGTTGGAGACAACCTCGAAATCAGKCGGATCGACGGGGCAATCGCGGCCGTCACCAGGGGCAAGAAGGGACTCAAGCCCGGCATCCGGTATTCCGAAGGCAAGTCTGACGCGGTTTTCCAGAACCTCCCATCCCGGTTTGTGACCCGCACCGCGACCGTGACGGCAAAGTTCAACGGCTTCGACGCTGCCAAGAAAATTGCCACGATCGACGGTCCGGATGGACGGCGTTCGCTGCCGGTCGCGGATCCCGTCCTCGCCGCCGATCTCCAGAAGCTGAAGCGCGGCGACATGATMGAGCTCGTCTTTACCGAGGCGTTCCAGGTGACTCTCAAGTGATCGGGTGCGGGCTGGCGTTTCGCGCCTGACACGGATACCGTCGCGATAGCGTCAAGGGTCGGGTGCGGAAGCCATGTCGTCGCCCAACATTCATCCTGCTGCTTCGCACCATTTGCCGTCTTTCATCACGGCACCGGGAGAGACCGACTATCTCATGGTCGCAATGGCGGTGGTCCTCGTCGTTGCGGTCCTGACGGTTGGCATCATCTTCTTTCGTCTGCACACGTTGCCCGAGCGGATGGCGCACAAGTCCAATAAGCTCCAGTTCGAAATTGTCGCGGTCCTCGGGCTTCTGGCGCTGTTCACCCATATCCACCTGTTCTGGGTGGCCGGGCTTCTGCTGGCGTTGATCGAGTTGCCCGACTTCTCCGGCCTCTTCGGCCGCATGGCTCACGCTCTCGAGCGAATTGCAGGCTCGGCGCCCCGCCGCAGCGGCGGGGCAACAACCGAGCCACCAGACCCGCCCGATACCCGGAAGACGCCGGTCGTTCACGAGCCGGGGCACCATGCCCGGCAGAAGGAGCCGAGCCATGCTTGAGCTCATGTTCTGCTCGCTTTTGACGATCCTGCCCGACTATCTTTTTCGCCGTTACTGGCAGGGCAGGCGCATTGGCAAGGAGATCACGCTCTACTCAGTCTGGTTCGAATTGCGCTGGGGCATCACGGCCTGCGCGATGTTGACAGTCGGGCTGATCACGGTGGTCTTCTACTTTCACCCCTCGACCACGAACGCGACCCTGTTCTTCAGGGCAGTGCCGATCATGCCGGAGAACAGAKGAAAGGTCGCAGAGGTCTTTGTCGGGCTCAGCGGCAGGGTCGAAAAAGGAACCCCCATCTTCCGCCTGGACAGCCGTGAGCAGGAAGCGGCAGCCGAGACCGCCCGCCGCAAGATTGCCGAGGCCGACGCTGCCCTGGTTGTCGCCCGATCCGAGCTCGCCTCGAGTGAATCCAAGATCCAGGAGGCGAGGAGCGACCTCCAGCAGGCGCAGGACGAGTTGCGGACCAAGCAGGAATTGGTGCGACGAAACGCGAATGTCGTCGCGCAGCGTGAGATCGAGAAGCTGGAGGTCAGCGTTGCCGGGAGAGAAGCCGCTTTGAACTCGGCGACCGCAGCACATGATACTGCCCAGATACGGATCTCGACGCTGCTGCCGGCGCAGAGGGAAAGTGCTCAGGCGGCCCTGGCTTTGGCCCAGATCGACATCGAGAACACGGTGATCCGAGCCGGGTTCACCGGCCGTGTCGAACAATTTGCGCTTCGTGCTGGCGACCTCGTCAATCCGAACATGCGCGCGGGCGGCGTATTGATCCCCGAGGGGGCCGGACGATCGTCGTTGCAGGCCGGCTTCTCCCAGATCGAGGCGCAGGTCATGAAGGTCGGGATGGTTGCCGAGGCCGTCTGCATCTCGAAGCCTTGGGTCGTCATTCCGATGGTGGTGACCGCGCTGCAGGATTTTATCGCAGCCGGGCAGTTTCGCGGTGGCGAGCAGTTGATTGACGCACAACAGGTCGCCAGGCCTGGCACGATCCTGACATTTCTCGAGCCGCTCTATCCCGATGGGCTCGAGGGGGTGACGCCAGGAAGCAGCTGTATCGTCAACGCCTATTCTAGCAATCATGATCGCATCGAGGCGAAGGACACCAGCTCCGTCAAAAAGGTCCTCCTTCATGCGGTCGATGCGGTCGGGCTTGTTCATGCGATGATCCTGAGGATCCAGGCACTGGTTCTGCCCATTCAGACATTGGTTTTCACCGGACACTGATCCGGTCCGTGCGATCCTTGGTCCTCGCGCTTAATACCGTCGACACTGTGGTAGCCGTGCGGGAGGATCAGGCAAAATTCCGATAAGGTAGGGGGTGGTTTTGACCAAATCCGAGGAGTCCTCGGGGCCTGCCGCCCTCGACTACGGGGCTCCTACGATAGCCTTCGACGGCATCGGGGGCCTCCTGCACGGAAACGGCCTGTACAGCATCGTTTTGATTTCCGGCCGACCCACCGTGATGCGCAACCAGTCCGTCCCGATCGTCCCGATCGTTTCATGCCAGATTCAGAGTAACCGTGAAGGACTCCTGCAACCCAAGAAGGCAATCGACGACTTGCTCTTGGCCACTACAGAGCCTCACGGTCAGGCGCAGTGACATGGTACACTCCTGCTGATGAAAATAACGGAACACGACATCCGCGACGGGGAAAGCAGCCGTGATTACGTGCGGCGCATTCCGCTTTGGCGACTGGCAGCGCTGCTGGTGATTGGCGTTGGAGCATTTGTTGGGATCGCAACCTTCTTTGCAATGTCGTTCGTGACTTTCAGGCAGTTCTGGATGTCGCTCCCGTTCTGGGCCAACATCTTCATCTTCCTTAGCTTCTTCATTATTGTTCTTGCGGTAGTATCTGTGATCATGCTTCGCGACAGTCGGCGACGCTGAGGGCACTCATTGAAAGACATGACGCCGCCGAAGGTCGCCTAGGCACTGCTTCTGGTTGGCAACCATTCGCCCATGCAGAACGTTGCTTGCCATTTGCTGCGTTTGGTGGCGGAAAGGTCCGCGTTCGGGTCGGTACATCCCCGGCATGGGTGACTCAAGGGGCCCCGGTTGGGCCTCACACGCTCCGAGTTCGAATACCAAGTCTCATAATAACCAAAGCTGACATCCACTTCGCGAAGGCCCCGAAACTGATCAAATAGCCGAACCAGCCCTCAGATCTGTGACCCCGATGGACTGGGCATGGCATCGCCCTAGTAACACCCTCCCGAGGCTTGCGCCCCACAACGTGTACGGAAAACGCTCGCGTAGACAGACGGAAAGCTGCTCCCTTCGCCCTTTCCGGTCAATGCGTGTCATGCCGTTGGTCGCCAGTGACCACCCAGGCGCGGAGGGTGGCGGACGACCGGGCGCCTGCGGGCCTGCAACAACCGTCTCCTCGGCAGCACCGCACAGGGAGGCACGGACGTATTGGCCCTAGGGACAGGTTCTCGCTGCCATGAAGCTGCTATAACTCCAATCGTGCGATGAGCTGCACAGCGATTGATCCGGACCTGTTCGCACGAGTGATGACTTACTGGATTCGGCCGGTGGTCAACGAAATAACTCCATTGTATGACGACGATTTCTGACGACCTGCGTTAGGTATCGTGAATACTTTCGATAGCATTTCGTCGCTTGCTGTATTGTGGGGGTGAGAGCAGATGCCAACGCTCAACAAGACCGCGCACGAGCTACTGCAATCCAAGCGTTCGGAGGTCTCCGCCGTCATCAGCGTGGCACCGAACGACACAGTTCTCAGCGCCCTTACGCTGATGCGGGACAAGAATGTCGGGGCTGTCGTCGTACTCGACCGTGGTGAGCTCAAGGGCATCCTCACCGAGCGCGACTACGCTCGGGATGTCGAACTGGAGGGCAAAACAGCGGGCGCCTGCCTTGTCCACGAGATCATGACCGACCGTTCGATCGTTTTTGCGAGGCCTGGCGATTCCGTCGAGCGATGCCACGCCTTGTTGAAGACGCACCGCATTCGTCATCTGCTCGTCTGCGAGGAGCGCAAGGTCATCGGCGTCCTCTCGGTCCGCGACATTCTCGAGGAGATCATCGCGGAGGAAAAAAACGTCATTCGCGAGCTCGAGACGGACAGGCTCATGATGACGACGGATACCGGATCATACTGAGTTCGACGTTTCCGGCGTCCGGGTACTGCGCCGTGCAGGGGAAATAACAAGAGAAGTGCTGGAGTAAAGCGCATGGATTTCCTGATTACCCTTGCTGCTCTCGTCCTGCTGATGTTCGTCGCCTATCGTGGCTTCAGCGTTATCCTCTTCGCGCCGATCGCCGCGATGCTGGCCGTACTGGTGACGGATCCCGCGGCAGTGCCGCCCGTGTTCACCGGCATCTTCATGGAGAAGATGGTCGGCTTCGTGAAACTGTATTTCCCGGTCTTCCTGCTCGGCGCGGTCTTTGGCAAGCTCATCGAATTATCGGGTTTCTCCAAGTCGATCGTCTCGGCGGTCATCGGCGTCGTCGGGCGCGAGCGGGCGATGCTCTCGATCGTGCTGGTCGGCGCGGTTCTGACCTACGGCGGCGTTTCGCTCTTTGTGGTCGTCTTCGCGGTATATCCGTTCGCGGCCGAGATGTTCCGGCAAAGCGACATCCCCAAGCGCCTCATCCCCGGCACGATCGCCCTGGGTGCCTTCACCTTCACCATGGACGCGTTGCCCGGAACGCCGCAGATCCAGAACATCATCCCCACCACTTTCTTCAAGACGGATACGTGGGCCGCTCCAATTCTTGGAACGATAGGTGCGATCTTCATTCTCACGGTGGGCATGGCCTACCTGCAGTGGCGCCGGCGGGTGGCCGCGGCGGCTGGAGAGGGCTATGGCGAGGGCCATACGAACGAGCCCGAACCAATGGCTGAGGAGAAACTGGTCCACCCCGCCATCGCCCTGGCGCCGCTGGTTGTGGTCGGGGTGGCCAACAAGATCCTGACGGGCCTGATCGTCAAATACTACKGCGCCACTCACGAGGTGACGCTGGCGGGAATGGTGAAGCCTCTGATCACGCAGGTGTCGTCGGTCGCCGCGATCTGGGCCGTCCAGGGCGCGCTCCTGCTTGGCATCCTGACCGTGCTGGCCTTCGCCTTCCGAGCGGTCATGCAGCGCTTCGCCGACGGCACCAAGGCCGCGGTGGCGGGATCGCTGCTGGCCTCCATGAACACGGCGTCGGAGTACGGCTTCGGCGGCGTCATCGCAGCGTTGCCAGGGTTCGTCGTCATCGCCGACGCCCTCAAAGCGATCCCGAACCCGCTGGCCAACACGGCGATCAGCGTGTCGGTGCTCGCAGGTATCACCGGCTCGGCCTCCGGAGGCATGAGCATCGCGCTAGCGGCCATGTCGGACCAGTTTATTGCTGCCGCCAATGCCGCCAATATCCCGCTTGAAGTTCTGCATCGCGTTGCCGCGATGGCGAGCGGCGGCATGGACACGCTTCCACATAATGGTGCGGTTATCACCCTACTTTCCGTGACCGGCCTGACTCATCAGCAGTCTTACCGCGATATCTTCGCGATCACCTTAATCAAGACGCTCGCTGTGTTCGTCGTCATTGCCGTCTATTACACGACCGGACTGGTTTGATCGCTTCATCTCACAGATCCGTCGCGAGGTTCGTCGCGAACGGGCAGGGTTCCAGTACACAAACGGCGTTTAGGCGCCATCGGAGGCAAGATGTCACTTCAAGGAAAGGCGGCCGTCGTTACCGGATCCACGAGTGGAATCGGGCTTGCTCTGGCGCGCGCTTTCGCCAAGGAGGGCGCCGACATACTCATCAACGGCTTCGGAGACGCCGCCACCATCGAGAAGGAGCGCGCGGGCATCGAGACCGACTTCAAAGTGGTCTGCCGGTACTCGCCGGCGGACATGTCGAAGGGCGCKGAAGTGACCGGCATGGTGCGGATGGCCGAGCAGGAGTTCGGCCGGGTCGATATTCTTGTCAACAACGCCGGCATCCAACATGTGGCGCCGATCGAGGAGTTTCCCGACGACAAGTGGGAAGCGATCATCCGAATCAACCTACTCGCCGCTTTTTACGCGACCAAGGCGGTCGTTCCCGGCATGAAATCACGTGGTTGGGGACGTATTATCAACACAGCGTCCGCCCATGCGCTGGTCGCGTCACCCTTCAAATCCGCCTATGTCGCCGCGAAGCATGGCATTGCCGGCCTCACCAAGACAGTCGCTCTTGAGGTGGCGAAAGATCACGTCACGGTCAATGCGATCTGTCCCGGCTATGTCTGGACGCCGCTGGTCGAGAAGCAAATCCCGGACACGATGAAGGCTCGCGGTCTCACCAAGGAGCAAGTCATTGCGGATGTGCTGCTGGAGGCGCAGCCAACGAAGGAGTTCGTCACTGTGGAGCAAATTGCGGCGCTGGCGCTCTTTCTGAGTTCTGACGCCGCATCGTCGATCACTGGGACCATGTTGTCGATCGACGGCGGGTGGACCGCCCATTAGAGGCGCCCAAGAACGTCCGTGGTGATGAGGGGCAGGCTGACCCTTGAGCCTTTGTCATCGCAAACGAGCACGATACTGTGGCGCAGAACGATCGAAGTGTTCATTGTTGAATAGGGAAGAAACTCCATGAATGGCAAGACACCCTACGAAGTGCCGGCCCAAATGCGTGAACTCGCTGAACGTAACGTCGAGCAGGCTCGCAAGGCCTTCGACGGCTTCATCGGCGCTGCGCGGAAAGCGGTCGAGGCCGCCCCTGGTTCTGCCGGGTTTGCGCTTTTCGACATGCAGGATATCGGCCGCAAGGCCATCGCCTATGCAGACAACAATGTCTCTGCCGGGCTCGATCTGGCCCAGAAGCTGGTCAAGGCGAAAGACCTGGTGGAAGTCATGCAGCTCCAGTCCGATTTCCTCAAGTCTCAGATGGCCGCGTTTCAGACCCAACTCAAAGAATTGGGCGCGGCTGCGCAGGATGCGGCAGCGAAGGCTGCCGAGACGGCCAACACACTCACAAAGCCGAAGTGATCGCTTCTCATAGATCGTCGTCGTCTTCGATGCGAATGAGGAGTGCGCCCCTTGAGGCAGACAGTTTGAAGCGTGGCAATTGACCGGAGATCCGGGCTTTCGAAGGATGGAAGCCATGGCCCCGGCACCGCACCCACAGCACCTGATTTCAAGCACCATGTGGCGCAGGACTACCTGGCTAGCGAGACGCTCCATAGCCTCGCCCGCCGACACGACCTGTCGCGGAACCTGATCCGCAGCTGGGTTTAGAGCCTTGGGCTGGCGCCTTCGACGACGAGGCGTGGCTGACGATGCGATTGACGCTTATCGTCTCGCTGGCAAGCGACCTTGACGGGGGGTGGGCGCTCCGCGTGCTGGTGGGGCTCGTGCTGGCTATCCCGTGGGGCTGTTGATCTTGGGGTGTCACTCACGCTTATCTCCGCAGTGGGCGGGCGACGGGGCGGCGAGCATTGCGTGGTCTCTAACTGCATAGGCCGCTTCAAAGGCGGCGCAATACTCGTCACGCAGGAGGCCCAACAGCCCCGTCACGGCCGCATCTCGCTCGGCGACCAACGCCGGGATGGCTGGCTCGGCGGCGAGGTAGGCGCGAATGGCGACTTCGGCCTGCCCTCGGTAGTGGTCGCGCACTGAGTGCCAATGCTCCTCGTAGCTCTCTGGTGAAGGCGCCTCGCAGGAAGAGTACACATTCTCACACATTGCCCGCGCGGCTATCTCCACCGCTCCGCTGTCGAGGTTCATTGCGGGGCTCCTTGATGCTGGGGGGCCGGCGCGAGACGCGTGCTTTCGGTGCGGCTTCGAGGTTGCTCGCAGTCAGCTTCTGAGCCTCCCCTGAGGGCGTGGGCGGAAAGCCAATGAGGAATGCCCAAATTAGCTCCTGCCCTATTCGAGTGTCTGGCACGGAGTCCGGCCATGCGCCTCGCTCTTCAGCGAGCGGCTTCTGAGCGCCGTTCAACTCAGCTCGCGCTTCGGCAGGCCGATTGTTCTCTGCGCCAACGATCAACGTCAATGTCTGCAACCATGACCGTGGCTATTTGCGCGGAGCTGGGCACTGGGCACCGCTTTATCCAGGCGCAGGCGGTCCCCTCAAAGCCCCGGGTCGGGTGCGGAGATCATGGCGCTCTGGACCTGCTCCGAGCCGATGGCGTGCCACCTTCACCATCGGGCTGGGCAGTCAGCGAATGGGTGGATACGGCCGCTTTTCCAGATCCCATTGACCCGTTGCGGTGGATATTGTGGACGACGGGGGTGGAGTTCCGGATGGGGCGAGCCCAAGCTGGTCGAGGCACGCTTGGGCGTAATCGGTGGTCCAGACGGGAGGCGGATTGCCCCAAAGGTCAATTGCCTTGCCGCGACGCCTCAATACAGGCTTGCAGCACGTCGGCACCAGCCTAAAGTGCTTGTTCCGCCGATATGAACGCATAAAACCGAAGAGGCGAGGGCGATGATGTCAAAGCCTGGCCAACCCGAGAAGCCTGCGACCACCGGGGCTTTTGGTCCGTTTGGCGCTGCGATGGAGTACATGGTCGACGCCGCGCAGCGCAGCCTCCTGTTCATGGATGTGATGCGCCAGAGCGGAAACCAGTATCGCGAGCATCTCGCCGAGACCGCTCCGCATGTGCTCGACTATGAGGCGGAGGTCGTTCTCGACGGCCGCAACCTCGATCATCCCGTCAATTACATTCTCGTGCGGATTATCCCGCCCGAGGGCGTTTCGGTCGATCCTATGCGCCGCCCCTTCGTGGTGGTCGATCCGCGGGCCGGGCACGGGCCGGGTATCGGCGGGTTCAAGGCCGACAGCGAGATCGGCGTCGCCTTCAAGGCCGGGCATCCCTGCTATTTCGTCGGATTCCTGCCCGAGCCCATGCCGGGCCAGACCATCGAGGACATCGCCCGCGCCGAGGGGATTTTCCTCGAGCGGGTCATCGCATTGCACCCGCAGGCCGACGGCAAGCCCTGCGTGATCGGCAACTGCCAGGCGGGCTGGGCGCTCATGATGCTTGCATCACTGCGGCCGGAGCTGTTCGGCCCCATCATCATCGCCGGTTCGCCGCTCTCCTATTGGGCGGGCGTGCGCGGACAGAACCCGATGCGCTACAGCGGCGGTCTGTTGGGCGGGAGCTGGCTGACCGCGCTCACCTCCGACCTTGGCGCCGGCAAGTTCGACGGCGCCTGGCTCGTTCAGAACTTCGAGAACCAGAACCCGGCCAATACGCTCTGGAGCAAGCGCTACAATCTCTATTCCAAGATCGACACGGAGGCGCCGCGCTATCTCGGCTTCGAGCGCTGGTGGGKCGGGCATGTCAATCTGAACGCCGCCGAAATCCAGGCGATCGTCGACGACCTTTTCGTCGGCAACAAGCTGGCGGCCGGCGAGATCCGGACCTCCGACGGAGTGGCAATCGATCTGCGCAATATCCGTTCGCCGATCGTGGTGTTCTGTTCCAAGGGCGACAACATCACGCCGCCGCAGCAGGCGCTCGGATGGATCCTGGATCTCTACGAGGACATCGACGAAATCCGCGCCTACGGCCAGACCATCGTCTACACGATCCATGAATCCGTCGGGCATCTCGGGATTTTTGTTTCCGCCGGCGTCGCCCGCAAGGAGCACGACGAGTTCTCCAGCAATATCGACATGATCGATGTGCTGCCGCCAGGGCTGTACGAGGCGGTGCTGGAAGCCAAGGAGGCGGACACGGTCAGCCCTGATCTCGTCGCGGGGCAGTGGGTGATGCGTTGTGAGGCGCGGACGCTCGACGACATTCGTGCGCTCGGCGGCAATGATGCGGAGGATGAGCGCCGCTTCGCCACTGCCGCACGAGTATCGGAGATCAACCTCGCCCTCTATCGCGCATTCGCGCAGCCGATGGTCCGCAGCATGACCTCGGCACCCGTCGCCGACGCCATGCGAAAGCTGCATCCTCTGCGGCTGCAATACGAACTCTTCTCCGATGCGAATCCTTTGATGGCGCCGGTCAAGGCTATGGCCGAACGGGCGAGCGAGGATCGGCGGCCGGTTGCCGCAGGCAATCCGTTTCTCGCGATGCAGCAAGCGGTGTCCGAGCAGATCGTCGCAGGCCTCGACGCCTGGCGGGAAACGACTGAATCTTGGAGCGAGCGCATATTCCTGTCGGTCTACGGCTCACCCGCCTTGCAGGCCGCCGTGGGCATCGATCCGACCGATGCGCGACCTCTGCGGAAGGCGCAATCAAGCCCGCTCCATCGCGAACTCCTGCAGTCCCGCATCGCCGAACTGAAATCGCGCATCCCCAGAGGCGGCTTGCGCGAGTGCCTGGTCCGCGGCCTGCTCCATGTCGGTATGGCGCGCGGCCGTGCCGACGAACGCGGCCTTGCGGCCATTCGCGGCCTGCGGGCCGAAGTCGAGGATGACAAGCCGAAACCGAGCCTGGCCGAGTTCAAGGCGCTCGTGCGCGAGCAATACTACATGCTGCTGATCGACGAGGAGGCGACGCTCAGCGCCATTCCCGATCTGCTGCCGCCCGATCACGAAGCGCGCCAGAAGGCGCTTGCGGCACTCCGGCGCGTGTTGAGCGCGGCTGGCGACATGACAGGCGAGGCAGCGCAGAGGCTCGAGCGTATCGTCGGGCTGTTCGGCGGCGGAACCGCTGGAAAGGCCGATCCTGGCAATGGAGTCCTGAGGTTCGCGAAACCTAAGACCTGAGAAGGGCACTCGATGATACCTGTCGTCAAAGCAAAGCTGCTCGAGGGCAAGAAGGGACTGATCATTGGCATCGCCAATGATCAGTCGATCGCCTGGGGTTGTGCCAGGGCGTTTCGTGCGCTGGGAGCGGAACTCGCCGTCACCTATCTCAACGAAAAGGCCAAGAAATTTGTCGAGCCGCTGGCACAAGAGATCGAAGCCCCGATCGTGATGCCGCTCGACGCGCGCACGCCGGGCGAGATGGAAGCCGTGTTCGAGCGCATCGCCAAGGATTGGGGCGAACTCGATTTCGTCGTCCATTCCATCGCGTTTGCTCCCAAGGAGGCGCTGCATGGCCGCGTGGTGGATGTCGGGCGCGAGGGCTTTCTCGCCACCATGGACATTTCCTGCTGGTCCTTTCTTCAAATGGCCCATCTGGCCGAGCCCCTGATGAAGAAGGGCGGCACGCTCTTCACGATGACCTTCTACGGCAGCCAGATGGTCGTCGAGAATTACAACATCATGGGGGTGGCCAAGGCAGCGCTGGAAAGCGCGGTGCGCTATGTCGCCGCCGAACTGGGTCCCAAAGGCATTCGCGTGCATGCCATTTCGCCGGGCCCCCTGGCGACGCGCGCTGCCTCGGGCATCCCGGAATTCGACGCACTGCTCGAGAAGGCCAGGACCAAAGCCCCGGCCCGTAACCTCGTCAGCATCGACGACGTTGGCATGGCCACCGCCTTCCTGGCGCATGATGCAGCGCGCCTCATCACCGGACAGACGCTCTATATCGACGGCGGTTACCACATTATCGATTAGGTCAAGGGGTTGGTAAAAGCAAAAAAGACTCAAGAAAGACAATGTTACTGACGTTTTTTGATTTCAAGAACGTTTATCAAGAACGATTTACAATTTGAGCTTGAAATTGAATGTGTTAGTTTCATCGAAATCGGAACATTCGACAATGAAAACTGTCTCATGCGCGGATGCGGTCAATTTGATCCCGGATGGCGCAACCCTCATGATCGGCGGATTCATGGGCGTCGGGACGCCCGAGCGCCTGATCGACGAGCTGGTGCGCCAGGGTAAGCGAAATCTCATCGTGATCGCCAACGACAACGCGGTTCCCGGACGGGGGATCGGCAAGCTCGTCGACGCCGGCCTCGTCAGCCGCACCATCGCCAGCCATATCGGCCTCAATCCGGAGACGCAGCGGCAGATGATTGCGGGTACTATGGCGGTCGATCTCGTGCCGCAGGGCACGCTCATCGAGCGCATCCGCGCCGGCGGCAGCGGGCTCGGTGGCGTACTCACTCCGACAGGCGTCGGGACCCTCGTCGAGGAAGGCAAGCAGCGGATCGACCTCAACGGCAAGAGCTACCTCGTCGAGACTGCCCTCCGGGCGGATTTCGCGCTCATCAATGCCTTTCTCGCCGACTATCTCGGCAATCTTTCCTACGCGCTCACGGCGCGAAACTTCAATCCGGTGATGGCGATGGCAGCCGATACCACCATCGTCACGGCCGAGAATATCGTGCCGGTAGGACTGATATCGCCCGACCACGTCGTGACGCCCGCGCCGCTGGTCGACTATCTCGTCACCAACGCCTGACGGATCAGGACGATGGATGCACAATCGATCATCGCCAAGCGCATCGCAGGCGAGTTGCGAGCAGGGATGCTGGTCAATCTCGGCATTGGCATCCCCACCATGGTGGCGAACTTCGTGCCGACGGGCATCACGGTGTTCTTTCAGTCGGAGAATGGCCTGATCGGAACCGGCCCGATCCCCGAGGAGGGGATGGCGCATCCCACGCTGACGGATGCCGGCGGACGCCCGGTGACCGCATTGCCTGGCGCCAGTACGTTCGACAGCGCGATGTCATTCGCCTTCATTCGCGGCGGCCATGTCGACATGACGGTGCTCGGTGCGCTGCAGGTCGATGCGCATGGCTTGCTGGCGAATTGGATGATCCCCGGCAAAATGGTGCCGGGGATGGGTGGTGCGATGGACCTCGTCACCGGTGCAAAGCGCGTGATCGTGGCGATGCAGCATACCGCCAAGGGCAAGCCCAAGATCGTCAACCGATGCACGCTGCCCCTGACCTCGGTGAGGCCGGTGGACCTTGTCGTCAGTGAAATGGCAGTCATCGGATTTCCCGACGGACAGGCGACCCTGCTTGAACTCGGCCCTGGCGTGTCGGTGGAGCAAGTCATTGCGGCGACCGAGGCGAAGCTCGCCATTCCGGACAATGTCGAGGAGATGCGGCTGTAGCCGTGCCGACGGCAGGCGGTAGAACAGCGAGAGGGGGGAGGTGCAGCGTATCGTTGGGATGCAGGCTCCTTATGCGGCCTGCTTCGCGATGTCCATTGCGCATCGAGTTGACACCAGAACAACACGGGGGATCTGCGGCATGTCACAGGCGAGCTTGGCTAAGTCGGATGCAGCATCCAGCGGTCCAAACCAAAAGGACGGGTTGCTGGTTCGGATCGCGATCTCGTTCACGACCTGGGCGGAGCGCTGGTTCCCCGATGCCTTCGTTTTTGTAGCGATCGCGGTTGTGATTGTCTCTCTGGCGGCGATGCTGAATGGTGCCTCGCCGCTTGCCGTCAGCCGGGCTTTTGGCGACGGATTTTGGAGCCTGATCACATTCACGATGCAGATGGCATTCGTCGCCATCGGCGGTTATGTCGTCGCGGTCTCCGCTCCGGCTCAACGGCTCATCCGCCGCCTCGCGGCCATACCCAGTTCCGGCTCGGGCGCCGTCGGTGTTGTCGCGGCGGTAAGCATGCTTGCATCGCTACTCAACTGGGGCCTGAGCCTGATCTTCGGCGGCCTTCTCGTGCGCGCACTCGCGGAACGCCGCGAGCTGAAAATGGATTATCGCGCCGCTGCTGCGGCGGCCTATCTCGGTCTGGGTGCAACCTGGGCAATGGGCCTTTCCTCGTCAGCAGCGCAACTTCAGGCCAATGCGGGAAGTCTGCCCAAATCCCTGTTGCCGATAACGGGCGTGATCCCGTTCTCCGAAACCATCTTCCTGTGGCAGTCGGTGGTCGTCTCTGTCGTCCTGCTGTCGGTCTCGGTGGTGATCGCCGTTTGGTCGGCCCCCGGGCCAGACAAAGCCGTCACGGCGGAAGCGATGAACATCAATGTCGAACGGGACGTCACGGACGACCTGCCGCCACCACGGCAGCCGGGAGAATGGCTGGAACATTCGCCATTGCTGACGATCCTGATCGTTCTGCTGGCGGCTGGCTGGCTGGCTCATGAATTCGCGACCAAAGACACGATGATCGCGATTTCGAGCCTCAATACCTATAATTTCCTCTTCATCATGCTCGGCATGCTGCTGCATTGGCGGCCGAAGCGCTTCCTCAATGCGGTCGTCAAATCCGTGCCGGCGACGTCTGGGGTACTCATCCAGTTTCCGTTCTACGGCTCGATTGCAGCGATCCTCACGATGGCGAAGAACGATGCCGGGCTGACCGTTTCCGACCAGATCGCCCATGCCTTTGTCGCCATGTCGACCCAGCACCTCTATCCACTGGTGATCGGTGTCTATTCCGCGGTGCTTGGCTTTTTCATCCCGTCCGGTGGCGGCAAGTGGCTGCTCGAAGCCCCCTATGTCATGCAGGCCGCCAACGACCTCAAGGTGCATCTGGGCTGGGCGGTCCAAGTCTACAACGCCGCGGAGGCGCTGCCGAACCTTATCAATCCCTTCTGGATGCTGCCCTTGCTCGGCGTACTCGGCCTCAAGGCGCGCGACATTGTCGGCTTCACATTCCTGCAGTTGCTCGTCCATCTGCCGCTGGTGCTGTTCTTGCTCTGGGCCCTAGCCTACACCCTAGAATATCACCCGCCGGTGATCCCATGAGAAGGGAAGCCCCCCAGCCGGAGCCTCAAATAGCCGCTGGGCAAATCGGCGTTTGCTTGATTCACTTGATCACGCAATTACGATCTGGATTTTTGCGCCGCTTCGCCTGGCCGACGACGGAATTCGTGCTTGCATAACCCAGAAAGCCCCGTCGGCGGCTCCGCCTCCGATCGACGGTTAAATAACCGTTCGGATCGTAGGCCTTCGGCGTGGGCCGCCTTGCGGCTTCGACGCGKGCCGCGCATGAGACGCCATTCACCGTTGAACCACTCGCTKACTGTGCTCCTTTGGGAGACTAGGGAGGGTTTCATGCTTCGCTACGCCGTCGCTGTCGCGTCGATCTCACTCACCAGTTGCCAGGCCGTGAGCACCGCTCCTCCCAGGATGCAGCGCGTCGATGGCCGGGCAATCATTGGAAATGCGACGCTGGAGGCGCTGGTGAACAAGGATGCAGCCGCCTGCATTCGTAAAGCCAACAAGGCGCCCCTGCCGGCCAACACGATACGGGCCAATGGTGCGGTGGGGGGCGACGCAGCCGACCAGATTACCGCCCGCCGGAGCGAGGCCGTTAAGTCGATCTATCTCGGCTGCATGGCCGAGCGCGGCTACGTCACTCCGCCGGCCTAGTGGGCGCAGGCCATCTGGCACGCACGGGATGATGCATGGCCAGACGAAGTCGGAGCAGACCACGGTCTACATGCATCGCTGATCCGCGATCCAATGGCCATCAATCGATCGCCCTGATGATCCGCTTCGCTGCCGCTGGCGCCGGCCACACTCTGCCGCTTGGTGGATATTGCCGCAGTACACGGCGTGAACCGAGCGATGATGGTTCGTGGATTTGAGGCGGGGGACAGATACGGCGGCACGATTGCCTGTCGGTGCGCGGCGTAGCAACGTTGTACGCTGCGCCTTCACTGCCATCCGAAAGCCCAAGGATGTCCCTCGACCGATCATCGCCGGATCGCCGCGCCCTTACCCGGCCTTTCGAGCCGTGATGGCCACGTGAAGATGAAAATCTCGCTTCAACGCGGCGATTTTCCTCTTTTCGTCGATGCCCGAAAGGAACTGATCCGCTTCGGCAAGATCGATCCGGACCAGCTCGAATTTCCGTCCAGCGAGTCTCGCGTCGACTGAAATCCGGACGGCCTAGTCGGTGTCATCGCCATAGATACGAATGTAGCGCCCATCGACCTCGACGCCGACAAAGGGCTCGTCAAAGGCGAGGCACAGGCGCTGGGCAAGAGCGACGATCGCGTCGCCGCTATCTGTCCGGATCCTGCCGATAAGCATCGATCTGCGCCGGTGCTCATGAATGCCTTCGGCTGTCTGCACAGTGGCAGACGGGAACGTTCGGGCGATCATTTCACAGAGCAGGTCGATGTCTGCTTCTCCCAGGGTGCGGCACTTGGTGTTCGGCACATAGACGAGGTACACAGCCTGGCCGATGGCAGCCTCGAGCTCGTTCCTTGCTGACGCACCATCATCCAGATCGCCGAGCCCTTCGGCTCTGATTGTCTGCTCCACTGCTTTTGCGGTGTCGTCGAAGATGCGTTCGATCTCAGCGTTCGAACCGCGTCCGGCATCCACGAGATTGCGGCAGGCGTTCAGGTATCCAAGCCTGCGATCGTTCGACCAGCCGGCCGGCGGCGAGACGGCGATGGCGCGCAGGTTCGAGATGATGTCCGCGAACTTGACCAGCCTTGCCTCGCGCGATTTCTTGCCAATGCCTTCGAGCCGAGCGCGGCGCCGCTCCGACTTGGGCAAGGTCATGTCATCGGAATTCTCTTGGACGATATGTGCGGCACGGTCCCCGAACGCTGCAGCCAACTCGTCATGGCCAGTCTGGGTGTCCTCCAGCACATCATGGAGCACCGCCGCGATAAGAACGTCCATATCGCTGCTTTCGACCGACGCGACGAGATCGACCACTTCGATCAGGTGGTTGATATAGGGCTCCTGGCTCGCCCCCTTGCGACGATGGTTCCGATGGGCCTCGGCGGCAAAGGCCAGTGCTTTCGTCAGCCGCCGCACCTCACGCGCCTCGCGGAGATAGAGCTTTACCGATGGCGTGGAGATTAGGTCGCGCATGGCAAACTGCGGCCCCCACCTGGTGAAAAAAACGGAACTGCCGTGAGAGGCTCGCAGCGCCTCTTCACTATCAACCCGAACTCATGTCCTCAAGCATCGCCCCGCAACATCTGGCCCGGCAGGAAAAGGGGCGCGAATGTCGGCGCTCTTTCCCGGAAGGATTCGGATCACCACATTGGCGCGCGGAAATCCGGCTATTGGAGGCGGTAATTTCACGAACGGTCGTCGTCCTGACGAAGGGCTAGTGCTCGCACGCGGACCGGTGCGCTCAGCCCAGTGGCTTCGGGGCGGCCGGAATTGAGCCAGGATGCAGGACCGAGATGAGTAACTCATTCGCTCCGGACCATATGATCTGCATGCCGAGGGTGAAGAGGATGAATGCGGTTAAACGTACGGCAATGTCGGTTCCACCTGGACCGAGAAACCTTTGCATTCGATGCGCGTATGAGAAGCAGATTCCTATTGCGAAGGCGATCACCGCGACAGCGGCAAGACTGGCAAATATGAACAACAGCTCGTCGGCCGGTCGCTGAGCGCCCCGCGAGAGGCCGAGACTGATCATCACCGCGATCGTGCCCGGGCCAGTGGTGAGGGGCAGCGTCAACGGATAGAACGCCAGGCTGAGCGGATCTCCTAGATGCGCAGAGTTGGGTGTGGCCTCGATTTCCGTGCGGCTTCCTTTGTTGAGAAGCTTCCAACCGGATACCGCGACGATGAAACCGCCCGCAACGCGCAAGACCGGTATGGATATACCATAAAACTGCAGGATTAAGGCTCCAAGCAGAAAGGAACCCACTAGGACGAGCAGGGAGTTGAATGCGACCCGCCGCGCCAGTGCGCGCCGAACGTTGGGTGTCAGTCCACTCGTAAGCCCGATAAAGACAAGCGCCGTCCCCGKAGGATTCACCACAGGGAAGATCGCGGCAAGCACTAGCAGAAAGGAGTTGATGAATGTCTGCATAGGCGCGCCTCTACCGGAATTCCTATTTATGACAATACTGCCACACTCAGACTGGTCCTGTTCCAGCCTGCTGGATCCCGCTGCTGGTCGGGGTCGGCATCTCGTTTTGCGCCGCTGCGCGTTGCTTTCGGCTGCTTCGCCTCCAGGCGGCAAAGCTCGGATGCGCCACTCCCGGGCGCCCAGCAGGTCGCGTACGGTGCGTCCCGATCCGGGTTCGATTCTCGAGGCGATAAGCGCTCAATCCGCAAGTCGTCCAGCGCCATTCTTCCCATATGTCCTGGCGGTCTCGTGTGCGCCGACGCCCCACCAATTCGGCAGGTACTTTGCCACCTATCGCGGCGTCCGGATGGTGCGATAAGAAGGGACCCTTCGACAGCACGTCTTTTGCCGCACTGGGCATTTTGAAACTCGTCCCTGGTTGAGCGAGGTCGAAGCTCAAATCAATTTCGATTTGACCCAGCCACCGCAGGCAGCACGGCGCTACCAGCGCCAGCGACTCCTAACGCGACATGATGCCGATGAGGATTGGCCCCCAGGCCGTGAGCAGGATGTTCCCGATGGCATAGGGTACCGTGTAGCCCAGCGCCGGAATGCTGCTCTGGGCCTCGTCCTGGATGGCCCGGAGGGCGGCTGTGATGGTGCCAGCCCCGGCGCAGGCACCAAGCACGATCAGCGGATCCATCTTCAGGACGTAACGCCCGAACAGAATGCCGACGACATGCGGCAGCAGCGCGGAGACGAGGCCGACCAGGATCAGGCTGATGCCGGTCGCCTTCAGGCCCGAGACGAAGCTCGGTCCGGCGCCGAGCCCGACGATGCCGATGAACATGCAAAGCCCGACCGTATCGAAGATCCAGATCGCCGGCTCGGGAATGCGGCCGTAGAAGGGGTAGACGGAGCGGAGCCAGCCGAAGACGAGCCCCATGAAGAGGGCGCCGCCGCTCGC
>NZ_JBFTKP010000070.1:0-16882 GCF_056396005.1 Allobosea sp. 05T439
GGACCAGAAGACCGGCATCGAGATCGTCCGCAAGGCGATCATGGCCCCGGCCAAGCAGATCGTCGACAACGCTGGCGATGACGGCGCTGTCGTGGTCGGCAAGCTGCTCGAGTCGAAGGACTACGCCTACGGCTACAATGCCCAGACCGGTGAGTACGGCGATCTGGTCAAGGCCGGCATCATCGACCCGACCAAGGTCGTGCGCACGGCGATCCAGGACGCGGCTTCGATCGCCGGCCTGCTGATCACCACCGAAGCGATGATCGCCGAGCTGCCGAAGAAGGACGCCATGCCGGCTATGCCGGGCGGCGGCGGCATGGGCGGCATGGACTTCTGATCGTCCAAGTCTCTCTACGTCTCCAAGGAAGGCCCGGCGCAAGCCGGGCCTTTTTCTTATAGGCAGCGAAAGGCTTCTGCTTTCTATCGAACGAGCTTGATCGCTCGGTGGACCGTGGCCGGAACACGTAGACCGTGCCCGAGATCTCATCGGCGCCGACGTCCACTCCGTCAGTTGCGATGACCCCAACTCGGGCGCGACATGCCGCCTGAGCCAGCCGCGCGGACGCATCACCCGCCACCATTGCCCCCGCAGGTTAGCTGGCGTCGGTTTTACTCAAGTGGACACCGTCGCAACTACCTCGAAGCTGGGTTTGGCTGAGAAGAACAAGTATCTGGCTGCTGTTCGCATGGGTCTGCGGGCAACGGTTAGATAACATTCCGGCATCCCTGCTTCTTGCGGAGCAGCCATCGGGCCGCCTAGGCTGGGGAAGTGGGAGGGGAAGCTCTATTCGACGCGGGTCAGGATCAATCGCGGCCGTGGTAGCCGGGAATTGATCGCGGCCTTTGAGGTCTCAGAGCTTCCCCTCTCCATTTTGGTTGTTGGATTACCGTGGCTTTGCTCAGTCGCCGGCAACTTCTATTTATTAATCTCGTGCTCGCCATTGCCCTGTTCGGGCCATCAACGCCTGTGAACGACCGACCTGTCAGCMCGGCCAACACAAATAAAGATTCCGCCCCGTCGGGGTGTCTCGCAACGACGGGGCGATAAGGTGCTTAACCAGTTGCGTCACTCTGTGGTGACGGCTGCCGACCCTATAACGCCAATCCAGTCTACCGAGAATCGAGAGATACGCTGTTCCAACAAGAAAATGCAAATCACCTTGGCCTACGGCATGACGTCAACACTTCGGCTTGCGCAATTCGAGCGTCGTGCGATGCTGGCTTGTCGATTAATTAAAAGGTGGCTTATGGCGACGGGAACAGTGAAGTGGTTTAATTCGACCAAGGGCTTTGGCTTTATCCAGCCGGACGATGGCGGCCAGGATGCCTTCGTTCACATCAGCGCGGTCGAACGAGCGGGCATGCGCGACCTGCGCGAAGGACAAAAGATCTCCTACGAGCTCGTGCCAGACAGGCGGTCGGGCAAAGCGTCAGCCGAGAATCTTCGCGCCGAGTGAGGCCTCAGATTGAATGCGAGGGCCCGGGCGGATCCGCCGACATGCTCTCGGCTCAGTTCCACCGCTCGGATCCGGGTCATCAAAGGGGAGGCTGTCGCGTTCTGCGTCGCCCTCCCCTCGGCGCCGCCGCCCTAGGTCAGCTGGTGCAGGGCAAAGCCGGGCTGCGGCGTGCTGACAAGCCGGCCGGCCACCACGGCGTCGATCCCCATCACAGTGCTCAAATCGCAACCCAAGACGCCAGCGCGACCGACGTTACGACCATCACAAGCCATTCGGCGCGGTAGAAACCGAGGATCGCCTTAGTCGAGCGACCCTCGACGACATCCGTTGCCCGATCCCGCGCCGCGATATGAGGGTCGTAAACGAAGCCAAGACCCGTCAAAAACGCGACCGCCATTTCTTGGTCGATATCACCGACCAATGACCAGACCCTTGGCCCGACGGGGAGAAAGCCGTTTTGCAGGCACAGCTCAGTGTCAAGATCGACCCCTTCGATCTCGAACTCGTTCGGCGTTTTCCGGTAGGGGTGTTTTTGCATCGCAAGCGCAACGTGCGTGCCGTTTCTTGTCTTGGCGAAAGCAAACATGACATCGTGGGGGCGGTAGGCCATCGCAACTCTCCCTCAACACACATTCGTACCTTAGAGCGGGCCGGCTCGTCTTCAAGCGCGCCAATCCAGACTTTTGAGTACGGCTGAACGATCCCAGGTCAGAGGCGAGGCTCAGTTCCACCGCTCGGATCCGGGTCATCAAAGGGGGAGAACGTCGGCGCCGCTCGTCGGAATCGCCTCGCCAGCAGCGTGTCCTTGCTCAGCAGGCCCCCATCCTCGAGTTTCTCGAGATCGGGCAGGTCGCGCAGGCTGGCGAGACCCAAGACCGCCAGGAATGTCTTCGTCGTCACATAGGTATAGGGCGCCCCCGGCTCCGGGCTGCGGCTCTGATGGAGGGAACCAGCCCGAACTCTGGGTCCACGGCCACGATCACGGATCACACGACTACCGAGTGGACCGCACCCGCGTCCTGGCAATCAGGCTGGCTATCCAAATCTTCACGGTGATCGAGAAAATCCGTGGTTCGATCCCCTCTGTGTCGTCGAGGTCTGATCGAGCGATAGAACCACATGCGGCTTTTGAGAGGGCTGTCAGACGTGCATTAGATCTTAACGACGACGACACTGCCCGGGAGTTCTGGTCTGCACGGGCCAATCGGGATTGGATCCACGCGGACGTCGACGTGGTAGGCTACTCGTTCCGGGCGGCCGGTGATCTGATCGCCGAGGTTCGCGGCCAAGGCTGCTAGCTGAATTGGTATTGATGCGGTCCCGTCGCGGTCGTGTCCGATCGCGTTCGCGCGGCAATGGCACACGAAGACTGGCGCCCGGCAACGACGCGCTCGCGATCAACCATGGACCTCTTCTCGGCCACCCGAAGCGGCGCGGGCGGAGCTCAGTTGCGATATCGGGTCGATGTCGATCGAGCCATGCGGTCGCCTCGGCGCCATCGACACGGCACTCGAATGTCGGCCAGGATGGATCCTCCCTCGACTCGATCTCCAGCCGATCCCGCGCGTAGCGGATCAGTTCGCTGATCGCTTCATATCCAGTCCGKAGCTCGAGGGCGTCAGCGACCCACGGCGCCGACCAGCCCCGTTTGGCGAGAAGCGCAATGGCGGCCGGATCGGCCTCGTCGAACCAAGGGGTTGCGTCGAACTCGACCAGCATCGCCTCATCGGCCGTGTGGCACGCCGCGTGGATCATGCTCCACTCCTGCTCGTCGGAGCAATCGTCTGCATCATAGCGCAGGACGATACGCGATGCGCGGGATGCCGGGCGCAAATCCGCGTTTCTTCGCGGCTGGCGCGCGTTCCGCCCTTGCGGCACCGATTACCCGGCGATGCAGCGGCCCGTGCTGCGCCGAACTGATTGGCGGCCAGCACACCGCGCTGGCTCGCCCCGCGATGATCCGTTATCATCCACGGGCATGCCGCTCTCTGGGACAGGCCTTCGCCAGAGTCTTTTCCCGGACCAAGCTTTCGGCAGTTTTCTGAATAGCGCGCTCGGCTGGCGCAGCGCATTCCGGCGCAGCGTGGAGACCACCAGGCAATCCATTCAGAGAGCCACATGCCTCAGACTCGAAGCCGCGCAGAGCAGGAGGTAACCATGCTCGTTCGTGGCGCCATGACCGCACATGCAGAATGGATCTCTCCGGACATCTCGCTGACCGAGGTCGCGCGCAAGATGCGCGACGCGAAAATCGGGTGCCTTCCGGTGGGAGAAAATGATCGCCTTATCGGAATGATCACGGACAGAGACCTTGCCTGCCGTGGTTGCGCCGAAGGGGCCGATCCCAACACGACAAAAGCAAGAAAGGTCATGACGGCGGGCATCACCTGGTGCTTCGAGGACGATGACGTCAGAGATGCGACGCGCCGCATGGCGGAGGAGCAGATCCATCATGTTCCGGTGATGAACAGAGAGAAACGGATGATCGGTATCCTCTCCCTGTCGGATTTGGCGCTGAGAGCGCCGATGGACCTGTTCGCTGAGGTATCGCAGCTTGTTGCACGCGACGCATCGCCTCACGCCTCGGCACCTTGGCCCACTAGCTTCCATGGGGGCTGATCGCGACGACAGTCAGGGTGAGCAGCGCGAGATCGCGCAAGCGGGCTTTCTCGCGCGAAAGCGAATTGGCGCCTGCGCTCATCCTGATGATGTGGGGCGGCATCCGACTCTGCTGATCGTCGACACAGCCCGGAACGGCCTGTCGGCGATCACGAGGCTGCTTCTGTTCCTGCTTGTGGCGCTCGATATGCGCGAGGAGCGCTGTGCCAGCAGACAGCTTGAGCGGAAGCGGCACTACCACCAGCGACTGTTCAGGGCGGGGACCGCGGGGTAGGGGCGCGAAATTCACAGCTCGGCCGGTTGGCTGCCTGCCATTCGGCATGGGCGGCCGGAGCAATGTCCGCGAGGCTGCCGCCCGGCATCAAGGTCGGGGAGTCCCCCTCGGTGATGGGAAGTTGTCATGACGGAAGACATTGCCCGGAAAACCTGCACGCCATGCCGTGGCGGCATCCCGCCGCTGACGCGGGAAGAAGCAGCGGCCTATCTGCCTCAGGCTCCGGGCTGGGACCTTGCGGAGGAAGGGCACCTACTGCGCCGCAAGTTCGCATTCTCGGATTTTCGCGAGTCGCTGGATTTCATCAACAGGATCGGCCGCCTCGCCGAGGACGAGGGACATCACCCGGATATTTGTTTCGGCTGGGGCTATGCCGCTATCTCGCTGCAGACGCACAAGATCAAAGGCCTGCACGAGAACGATTTCATCATGGCGGCGAAGATCAATCTACTCGCGGGTGGGTGAGGGCTTCCGGCCCTGCCGCGTCAGTCAGCTGCGCCGCAGCCGAGGCGGCCGGTGGCACGACGGCATGTCCGTGTGCCGGCAAATCTATCGCGTCGCCGGTCCAGGGGGATGGTCGCTGGAAGACATCGACGAAACTGGCGCATCAACCGTGTGGGATGATCTCTTCGCTACTGGCCAGGACGCCCACCGTGAGTTCTGACTCACTGTGGAGAACGAAGGGACGCCGGCTTTCCTCGAACGTGGGTCCGGCATCATGCATTGAACTGAGGGAAGTCGCACTCGGACACCTTGCCATCCCTCCCTTTCGGCCGATGATGATCGTGCGGCCGAGCCGCGAGGCTCGGTGGCTGTCCGGGCTCGCTGGGCAGCCGGCCGGCTGGATCAAGCCCCCCAGCTCCCTGCCGGCCCGCGCTCTTATTTGACGGCGATCGGGATGACGATGAGCCTAGCGAGCGCCAGCACGATCGCAGCGCGCAGCCAGACAGCCTTGACGGGATTGCCCGCAAGCATGTGATGCCCCCACGCGACGAATGAACTCATACGCAGCTTCCCGCGGCTGACACATCCTTCGCGACGGAACAGCTCCATCCGAAGGACGTCATCACGAGCAGTCGCGCGGTGCTAGCCACGTTGGTTGCGCGCGGCAGCGCTCAACTCAGTCCGACACAAGCTCTCATCCGGACGCCGTTGCGAGTGTCACGACCCGCGAAAGCGGGCGCCCATCCGGCGCACAGAATCCCTCAGCGCGACCCTCAACGATCCATTGCTCGATCTGCCTGCCGACCGCTTCGCCTTCCTTCTCGCGGTTGGCGGCATAGTGGTCGCGTTGCTCTCGCTCCATTCTCTCGAGCTGTTTGAGCCATTCCGCGTAGGTGATTGTCGCCATCCAAGCCTCCCCGCCGCGACACACATTGAGGCAGTATTCGATATGCGGCTTGGTTACCCTCGTAAAGGCTCTCCTTGACGCCGAAGATTACTTTGCTCGGGGTGAGACCAGTCTTCGGACCGGCGAAGCATACTTCAAACTCGACGGCATCCAGGAATCCATCCGGCCGGTCCGCGAGAACTGTCGCTGGTGACTACAACGAGTGGATACACGAACGCCCGCCATCGTTGGCGGTATCGGCGGGGACGTAGGCTGAGCAGCTAGTCGAAGTCCATCTCTCGCCACCCGATCCCGCACGGGAATTCGCTCGAGCTAACGCAGGATTGGGAGGTCTCCAATATTTACCGCGCCGAGCTGGCTTTGAAACGTCGTCGTTCGGTCGGCACTCTGCTGTTGCGAGACCCCGGAGATCATGTGCTCACCGGTGTCATAAACCGTCCGTTTGGTTCCATCGTCGATGATCAGCCGACGGGCGGTCGGAAAGAAGGCATAACGCATGTCGTTTTGGCTTCCCGCCGTCGCTGGGAGACCAAACTCGGCGGGCCAGCCTAATTCGTTGCTCCGCGCTGGATGGCTTTTGCTTGCGCGCTTTGCCACATCCATCTCGATTTCGCCCCTCTGGAGCCCATCAGCTAGGTCGTGAAGCACTCCATCAAGCTTCCCCTTTGTCGCGGCATTGAACATGTCTCCGACCATGCTCATCCCGCCGGCGATCCATTGGGCCATCCCACCAAACTCAGGATGAGAGAATTGGGCCATCTTGCCATGACCGCGGCGAAGCGTTGCTAACGCGACCTCTACCGCGTCTATTCCCACCCCATGCTTCCGAGCGGTCCTGGCAACTAGGTCCTCAGCAAGGCCATGCTCAGTGTGTTCCTTTACGGAGAGCGCTCCGTTCCGGATTGCAGCCTCTTGTTCCGGCGAAAGAGGATTTCCGTTTCCGTCTTTCATGGCAGCACCTTGACGCCCTGGGCCAAGTTTAGCGCGCAGCCCCCACCGAAACGGATGTTACTACTCAATGTTCCTCGGAGTCATTGCCTTCTCGCGAAGCGACGCACGCGCTGCGGTTATCCGCCGGGGGCCTTGAGAATTGAGCCGGCGCGTTCATCTGATGGAACGCTGCCGGCTCTCATCACGGCGTTCCCTCCCCGCGACGCCACTCTCCTACCTGCAGCACCATGGCCGATGCCATTATCCTTTCGTCGGTATTGAAACCTCTGGCTGTTTAGGGGGCCGGTGCTGTGGGCCTTCCCCCAGCAGCAGCTTGACTCGAACTCGATCCGATCAGGGTCAAGACGCGCGACTTCCGGTGACGGTGAATTTGGCCCACAGGGCCATGGCGGACATTGCATCCTTCTGGCACGCTGCCGTCGGAGGATGCCCATGGTCGCGACATCATGCCTGCGCACACTCGCCGACACGGATGAACCTGTCGCTGCCCCCTCGCACGAGGGCCTACCCCCGGCGGGGACTGTCTACGCTTTTCGAACCAGGCCCTATTCCACGCTCGCACCGGCGGAAACCGGGCGATACTCTGCGTTCAAGATCATCGGCCCCAACCAGAAACACGTAGCCATCGCCGTATTGGACGGCGTGTGGGGAGAAGTCCCGACGCTGAAGCAGGCCGAACAGGCGCAAATCCTCAAGGAACATCGATTTGCCCACAACGGACGTTTGGCCGTGTTCGGCGTAATTGCAGATTGGTGGGAACCCGCGGAACTTGATGCCGTAACTTTTCTTGGCAAAATCGACGTCCCAGCCCCTGAAGCAGTACTCGCTGCGAAGATCGCCAGTTCAGCGATCGGTACGAGGTATTCAACTCTTCGGACGATAAATTATGCTGCCGAGGGTGAATGGCGCTGGGGCAATGACCGCGGAGCTCTCTTGGGGGAGGCGAAACTCAGCGCTGCGATTCCGAGACACGGCTCTCCGTCCAACGCTGGCGCATAATCCGAAGCACCGAGGCTTCCGCCTCCAAAAAACAGATCGATTTCTTGCAGTTTTTATCTATTGTAGTCTCTAGGTCATACAATTTGCCTAGAGCCGCTGCGAGCGCCCTTAAAGCTGATCGTTTTTCTTCTTCATCTCATCCAGTTTATCGATGATTTCAATAATTCTCACCATAAGATCGTCGTGGGTTTGCGCAGATGGTTGCTGCGCAAATGCCGCGAATGGTCATGGGATCGGTTCCTGATTTGGCGTGGGGAAACGCAGCCGCCGCGGGCGATCAGCAGTCTAACGCCGGACGGAACCGCCGAGAAGGCAGGTACGTTTCATTTGCGTGCTGGCCACGCCTACGGCGGGGTCTCCGCCCGCCCTTCGAATGAGCCTCACCCCATCATCTTTATAAGCTGCAGGCTTTCGATCTCTGCCTTAAGCTTGGCGACGGCAGCCTCCCCCCGAATACTCTTGACGCCCCTCCTTTCGCGATCAAGCGCGCCCGGGATTCCGTCGAGAAGCTCCGCTCGCAGTGGTTCCGGCAACAAGGGCCCTTCCCGCTCGGTCTCGACCACGGTCGACTTCCGGTGCGACCACCGACGCCTTCGTCCGTCCGGCCAAGTGAGGAGCGCGAAGAACAGAAGCCGGACTATGCGACTGCCGGCTTCCTGAGTGTGATGTTGCCGGAGCGTCGCGGTAATCGCCTGCCCGACTACGGCTCCGGAAAAGCCACTCGTCGTCACGCGCGCTTTTTTGGGCCAAGGCGTAAGCGCCTCTCGGGGGGGCTCCGTGAGTTCAAACGGCATCAGCGATTGATTCTGCTGAACGACAAGGGGGATTCGGAGAAACTCTGACCGCAGCAGCATCAAACGCGCCACAACGTCCAAAATGGCTCTATGCGCGCGGAACTACGCCGCTGCTCGATGGGTTTGCGCTAATTAATCCAGCGCGCAAGGACGGCTTCCATGGAAATTAGGATCGGCTATCGGATCGAGATCGTCACCTATCAGCCGACGCCCGCCTTGCTGCTTCTCGACCCCCACCCCAGCCGCGATGGCGACCTGGTGACGACGCCCAAGACAGCCGTCAGGTCCCTGAACGACGGCAGCAACGTGCCGACCGCCAAATATGCGGACGGGTTCGGCAACCGTCGCCGGCGCCTGGTTGTGCCCCCGGGAGGCGTCGAATTCACCAGCGACATGATCATCCGAGATTCTGGCGAGGTCGATTACGTCGACCAAAACGCGCAGGAGGTCTTCGCCGGGGACCTACCGTCCGAGGTCTTGGAATACGTGTTATCGAGCCGCTATTGCGAGGTTGACGAGCTCTCGGCAACTGCATGGAGCCTCTTTGGGAACTGCGCCCCGGGTTGAAATCGGGTCCAGCAGATCTGCAACTACGTCAATGCTCAGATTCGCTTCGACTACCAGTCAGCCCGCGGCACTCGTACGGCGGTGCAGGCCATGACGGAACGGGTCGGGGTCTGCCGTGACTTCACTCACCTGGCGGCCGCGCTGTGTCGCTGCATGAACATCCCCGCACGCTACTGCAACGGCTACCTGGGCGACATCGGCGTGCCGCGTGATCCGGCGCCAATGGATTACAACGCCTGGTTCGAAGCGTATCTCGACGGCGGCGAGTGGTTCACCTTCGATGCCCGGCACAATATGCCCCGCATCGGTCGCATCCTGGTGGGCAGGGGCCGGGACGCCGCCGACATCCCGATGATCCACACGTTCGGCCCGCACATTCTCCAACGCTTCGAGGTCATCACCGAAGAGGTGGTAGCAACCTAAGCGATGCGGCGCTTGCAAACTCTCGATCCGCAGGCCGTGATTTAGGTCGGCACATTCTTCAAAACGCTCTCGCCTAGCGTGCAGCTGGTCTATCTTTCCCGCCGGATTGGCTCGGGTGTTCACAGAGGCCAAGCAAGTCCAATTTGCCGGGCCGAAAGCGATCGATATGACCATATTCTCCGTCAGGCACATCACAAACTATCACTATGCAAAACCGGTGGGGTTCGGTGAGCACCGACTGATGTTTCGCCCCCGGGACAGTTATGACCAGAGGCTACTCAGGGCGACCCTGGTGATTGATCCGGAGCCCAGCACTATCCGCTGGATTCACGATGTCTTTGGCAATTGCGTCGCGCTCGTTCGGATTTCTCGTCCCGCTTCGGAGTTGTGCTTCGAAACCCGGATTCAGCTCGACCACACGCCGCAGGCAACGCCCGATTTCCAGATGGATGAGGAGGCGCTGACGTATCCCTTCGCCTATAGTTCGGACGAAACAGCGGATCTGGCTGGTACGACCGATCGTCACTACCTCGACGACGATGACGAAGTCGGGCGATGGGCCCAGCAATTCGTCAACGTTGGCCGGCGGACTGACACCGGGAAGCTGTTGATGACGCTATGCTATGCAATCCACGAAAGCTTTGCCTATTCGCGTCGTCTGGAGGCCGGAACCCAGCCGCCGCTTATCACGCTACGCCTAGGTCGCGGCACCTGCCGCGATTTTGCATTGTTCATGATGGAGGCGGTGCGTTCCCTTGGCTTCGCGGCTCGTTTTGTCACGGGATACATTTACGTTCCCAGCCGCGACACCTCGACCACGCTCGGGGGCGGCTCTACCCATGCTTGGTGCCAAGTCTATCTCCCCGGAGCCGGATGGGTKGAGTTCGATCCAACCAACGGCATCGTCGGCAATCGGGATCTTGTCCGGGTCGCCGTTGCCCGGGACCCTCGCCAGGCGATTCCACTCACGGGAAGCTACTCCGGCCTCGCCTCGGATGCTCTCGGCATGACCGTGCAAGTCAATGTGACTAAGGAAAAGACGAATACAGAGGTCGAAGATCCAGATAAATCGGGGTAAAGCTCATCCTCTCCCAGACCGTTCCGCTTGCCACGTGTCATAGGGTGGAAAAACCAGCTGGAGATTGGCTCTACGGGGTCTCCTCACCCGGCCGACCCTGGGGAGGTCACCGGGGAGCGTCGGATGTGGCCATAGGCAACGTCAAGCACTTTGCCCTGGCGTGATTTAGCAATATTTTGGCGCGGTTCAGCATGACACCGTTGGCTGGTCTGGCATGGGGGTGCAACCACACCGCTGCGAAAAGAGCCGACGATGAGCACTAACAGCACCACCAGCTTGATCTGGGCCATGATTGCCCGCAGCAACGGCACGGTTGGCTACCGCGACGAAACCCAGCGGTACATCATCGAGGCAGCAACCGACCGTTTCTACAAAGTCACCTTTTGCAGCGATGACCATTATGAGCTGACGATTGGCCACAGGCAGTCGGTCGCTGAAGCGAAGGCGCTCTGCGAGGCTGACTATGCCGCGCGGGATGGCAACTACAATTTGGACTAAGCCGCGCGCCCAGAGTGGGCACCGTTCCCCCATGCCGAACGTTGCTTGCCATTCTTCCTCGGTCAGCAACCGGCTCATCCCGTGGCCATCATCGAGTGTGCCCGTACTCGGCCAGAGGTGCGGACACCAAGGAGCCAGCGAAGCTGCTAAGCGGCAAATCCGCTGGGATCGCTGTAGATCGGGCGAGATTTCGCCGAAGGTGAGGCCACGACGCTACAACCTGGCCTGAGCGGCGACATTGGCCTAAAGGACGGCGGGAATAGGCTGTTCCGCATCGCGTCCGAGGCCCGTTTCCATGCGTAGAAAGGGCCGCCTGCTCAGCGTCGCTTTCGACGCCTTCGTTCTGGTCTGGCTCGCCGTGACCTGAGCGGGCCGAGGCCGAACGCAAGCTCACTGAGATCGCCAATGATCCACCGAGGCTCTGGTTCTGGACGCCGGCCGTCGAGAACAGCACGGTGTCCGAAGGTAGTTCCACCGAAGCCTTGCACACCGTCAAGGCGAGAGCCTTCGGCAGCTACCTACTACGCATCGATCCCGGCTTCGAGGACGGCAAGGTGAGGCGCGTCGCCGCCGAGGTGGTCTGCCATTGTGTGCCGTCATGTCTGACACGCTCACGCACCCAAGAACGCATGCCCCGCTCCAGGTGATCGTCCATTTCAGCGAAGGCGAGGCCAAGGCCCTGGCCCTGCGGCCGGCGCAATGGGATCGGAAGAAGCACGCTCGCCGCTGGCCAGGGCGCTCGCCCGCGTCAGGGAAGAGATGAACATCGCCAAGTCCGGGCACCGCAACATGACGATGCACGTCAGGCCCCATGTCTGAGACCACCACCTGACTGCAGATGCTCTTCGCGGCGTGGGGAGCGTCGCGCCCAGATGGAGCTGTCAGGCGGGAGAATTGCGAACAAAACTTCCGGAAATTGGAAACACGTTTCCGGGCCGGAAGAACACCCCGCGAACGGCTCGGGAACGGCGACATGTGACCGTACTTGAGCGAAGGCCGTGGACCATGAAGGACAAGAAACTGCCGCTCGTCGTCAAGCCGATGCGGGTGAGCTGGCGGCACGGCCATCACCGCAGGGTGCGTTTCGGCAGGGGCCGCGGCGACACGCGATTGAGCATGAACGAGAGCTGGGTCGTCGCCGAGCTGAACTCGCCGGGCATCGACATCGATGCGGACTTCGATGAAGATGAGGACGAAGAGGAGGACGCCGGGCCCCAGCGTTGGCATCGTCGACCTCGATCTCCAAGACGGCTTTCTCGACGACGAACTTCGTGCGCCGGCGCTGTCGACCCGAAGGTGATGGATGCGCAAAATGAAAAGAGGCTCCGGTCAAACCGAAGCCTCCAATCGGTTTCCATAGAGCCTGCCGCAGCCGGGCTTCCTACGTAACTCTATTCACTGGGAGCGCGGCCGCCTTACGGCGGCTGGCCGAAATCAGGCGGCCTGCTTCGTAGCGGCAGCGACCACAGCGGCGGCGGCCGGAGCGGCCTTCGCGACGATGCCCTCGACCGGCTTGTAGGCGTCCTTGGCGAGAGCGGCGTAGAGCTCGCCCATCTTTGTAAGTTGGGCGACCGCGCCCTCGAATGAGGTCTTGACGTACTCGGCCTGGATCTCGAGAGCCTTGTCGAAGGTCTTCACGCCAGCGAGCTTCTCGATCACGGCGGTGCCAGCCTCGAAGGACTTCTTGGCATAGTCGGTGGCCTCCACGGCAATGGTCTGCACGCCCTTGGAGGTGGCGCCGAAGGCCTTCAGGGCTGCGTCGACGTTCTCTTTGGAAGCCTTCTGAAGGGTCTCGAACTTCTGGATCATGGTCTTCTCCTGTGCACCTTTGGTGGCGCTTTAGTGAAGGGCCGGAACGGCCCGACGTGTCGCCCCAAGCTCGTGTGAAAGAGATAACCACCGGGGACTGGTTATCGTATTGTGCGCTGCAGCATTAATGTCAAGAACATGCTGCAGCGCAGCAAACATAGGCCATCCCGATCGCGACAGTTCGGCGTCATTTCGCCCCCCCGGGCCGGCCCGGGCTTGAGGATGCCCGCTCGTTCCGGGTGTACCTGGTTGCGCAAGAGATCTCCTGGCCGGCGCTGAACCAGAGGGTGTGAGCGTTTAGAGAACGACACCAGCAGTCAGTGAGTCGGTCGCCGCGTTGCAGCAGCCGAGCTTGGAATTAGCAGTCATCATTCATCCGGTCGGAAAAACCGCGTAGATGCCAGATTGCGGATGGCGCTACGGGGTCTTCTGCGCCCGGCTAGAGCTGGGGGGCGATGCCGGGGAGCCTTGGATCAGTATCGGCTTATCCGCTACCCCCGCCCCTGCCGTCGAATCGACTCAGGGCAAGGTCGTGCAATGCCCCATGGTGCTCACGAAAGGTAGGCTGGTCAAACGAAGACAAGATTAGCCAAAGCTCTTTCATGCCTCGATCCGTCGGAAGAAGCGTTTGGCTGCGTTGATCTCCGGGCCACTCGTGGCGGCAATGACCAAGCTAAAGCTTTTCGTCGCGGAAATACCGTCGGTCATACTATGCGCGACGGTCGCTGCCGTCATTACATCGAGGGCCTGCACCAGCTTGGGCACTCGGGCATCGATGCCCGAAATTGATCCATATCAACGCGCGCCGATCCGAACGGGCGCTCTAGTCTGGACACTCCGTAAGTGTGAGCAAACGGGTCGGATCGTCGGAGGCTGGGGGGCCGGTCTGACGATCCGGCCCATCGCAATGGGGCGGGCGCCGGCCTTCTTGCGCAGGCCCAGTTCCCGTCACTAGCCGGTCGAGGTGACAGCGGGGTGCGATGCCTGCCCATGCTCGCACGCGCCCCGCCACCGTCGGCCAGCCCGCGCCCCCGTCAATGGGGCCCCTTGCCCATGCGGGCCGCTAGCGTTGAGACGGCCACGCTTCGAGCAACGCCGCATGGGCAAGGGCAACCCATCCAGGCGCAACAATTCAGCGTGCGTTTCGATGTAGCCAACGACGTGCTCTCAACTGAACTTAACTCGGGGCATTGCCGGGACGGCTGAACGCTTTCGGCTCAGAGCGGAGGCTCGCTTCCACCTCTCGGATCCGGGTCATCAAATCGGAGGTCCTCACGTTCTGCGTCGCCCTTCCCGTCGTCGCCGCCGCCCATCGGGAAAGCAGTCGACATCGGCAGGATGACGCCCTGTACGCCCCAGCCGCACAAGCAGATCGACCCCGACGCGGGGCCATCTACCAAGCGCTTCGGCCCCGGCCGGCGCAAGAATTCCAGCGAAAGATCATGTCTTGATGGCGATGGAAGAACTCTCGCTGACGATATGGCTGATCGTAACCCTTGCGATGAAGTTGGTGGTCTTCCCCACGGTCGGGGGAAGCCTATTATAAGACCGACCAGCGTAAAAATATGGAATTATTAACCATGCTTCAGCCAACGTTGTGAAGATATCCGCTGCGAATCGGAGTTTGTTATGCGCGTTTTATTGATTGAGGACGACGCATCGATCGCGCAGAGCATCGAGATGTTTCTCACGCTGGAGAACTTCGAGGTCACCAAGTCAGCCTGCGGAGCCGATGGCCTTGCCCTCGCTCAGTCGGCGCGGTTTGACCTGATCGTTCTGGATCTCGGCTTGCCCGACATGCCTGGCATGGAGGTGCTCACGAAACTCCGAGCAACTTCCATTACAACGCCGCTGATGATCCTCTCGGGCATCAACGAGATTCAACAGAAGGTCCGTTGCCTGATTGCAGGGGCGGATGACTACGTGACAAAGCCATTCCACCGAAACGAATTTCTTGCCCGCCTGCGGACTTTGGTGCGTCGGTGTAACGGTACGGAGAACCGCACCGTCCGGGTCGGAGATCTCTGCATCGATCTGGATTCGAAAACGGTTGACGTGGCCGGGAAGCCCGTTCGTTTGACCGGCAAGGAATATGAACTCGTTGCGTTCCTGGCGAGCCGCCGTGGCTTCGCTCTGTCAAAGGAAATGATCCTCAACCACCTCTATGGTGGGATGGACGAACCTGCGCTCAAGATCGTCGACGTATTTATCTGCAAGGTGAGACAGAAGATTGCGGCCATATCGGGCAGAACCAACTACATCGGGACTGTCTGGGGACGTGGCTACATGTTGAATAATGCAGATCCTTCCCTTCAGATGGCTCCATCCGACAATGACGACACCATTGTTATCGACCGCGCCCGCTCGATTGCAATTCAGCCGCGAAATGAGCGTTGCATTTCTACCAAGCCACGGGCTAGATCCGCGATTAACGCAGGCGTTTATTTCAGGAAAAACCAAACGCGAAGAAAAATGACGATGTAATCGATCCAACGGTGATCATTGTTTCGGCTCGGACCGGATCGTTGACCGCCAGCGGCGCACTGTGGATTAATCAGCGGGTCATACTTCCGGGGAGGCTGGCCATGATTGAACGCGTGGTGTCACCGGCCTATTGGGTGCTGACCAAGGCTGCGCGGCGGTTGCTCGCTGTCATCGAGACGGAAATCGGGAGCGGCACCAGCGTGGCGCTGTCTTACGATACCTTCAGGCTGGACCACCGCTTCGGACGGCAGACGCTGTCGCCAAGTCTGACGCTGCTCGATCGTCTCGGCCTGATTGACATCGCGGTGGGGCCGCGCTTCGTCAACGTGTTCTCGCTCTCAGACCGATGGCGGAGCGTCAACGAGGACGAGGCTTTGAGGCTGACGGCACAGGCGCGTGAGTTGAAGCCGCCGCGAACGGCCCGCGAGCCGAAGCCGCAAAGGCCGGCAGCGGCGAAGGCACCGAAGCCTGTGAAGGTCGAGGCACTGCGCAAGCAACGTCAGGAGCCGTCATTGCCGCCGATGCCATGGGGCTGCGACAGCCGATAGCAGGACCGAGGGGACGACTTGCTTGTGCGCCAATCGTTTTTTTAGGCCTTGGAGGCCTGTGTAGCGTCGTGAACATCGGCCGATAGTCATTAGCGAGGCTCTGCTTGGCCTGACTGGCTATGCCAGGTTCCGTTCAATTGCGGATCGGGCGGCTTTAAAGGTTACTTCTGCGTCCGGCACAGCGCCTTGCTGCTGTTCAAGAAGGAGAAGCACGATTTCGTAGATCTCCCTTATGTCGGCGGCTTGCAAAACGCCTTTCTGCACCAGGCAGCGCAGGAGGCCGGCCATGGTTGCGGAGGAGACGAGGTTTGCTGCGGCAATGCCATGCGGCGAGGCAAGGGACATCGCGCGCTCATTGTGTCGCTGGATGTACAGGTTCTGGTACATTGTAGCCGTCCGCTGCGTACAACGTAAGTTTGTTGCGCAACGTGCGGATGGAAATGCMGAGTAGTGAGGCCGCATGGGTGCGGTTGCCGCCGGTTTCCCGCAGCGTTGCCAGGATCAGCTGGCGTTCGACAAAGGCAACTKACAGGCCAACGAACTGATCCACGACGGCTTGAACAGCATCGAGCGCTCGCATGGTTACGGTCCTTTCCAAGCCCCCCGGCTCTAACGGACGCCTCAGAATGGCGCCCGCCGTGGTTAAGAAGTGGTAAATCGGCATGGGGCGGCAAGGGTGCACGGCAGTCTTTGAGCGGCAGGGTCAAGTGCGGCCCGCTTAACAGGCTGTTGAAGAAGTCGTCCTAGGGCGGGCGATGAAGGTGGAATCGTCACCGTTGTGGACGCGGATTTCGCCCTTGAGGGAGCCGTCCGTTTGAAGTTTGGCCCATCCGTCGCCCGAGACCTCGTCCATCTCATCATTGCCTTGCCAGGTGAAGTCGATGCCGTAGCACATTGGGAAGAGGCTCGACCGTTGCCTGACGGCGCGCGAAGCCTTGCGTAGCGCAGCGCGCCGTCACGGCGGTCATGGCCGGCCAGAAGGTCTCTAAAGTGAGGTTGTCGAGACAACACTTTGGAGCGAGGCCAACCA
>NZ_JBFTKP010000071.1:0-19049 GCF_056396005.1 Allobosea sp. 05T439
GCCCTCGGTCGTCTCGATCCAGATGCCGAGGATGTCCTTCGTGCCGTCGGCCTGGACGCCGAGCGCGAGGTAGACGGCTTTGTTGCGGACAAGGCCCTCGTCCCGGATCTTAACCCGCATCGCGTCGAAGAAGATCAGCGGGTAGCTCGTCTCCAGCGGCCGGTTCTGCCACGCGTCCTGAGTTCCTGGCTCTCTCTCGACTTTACGTGAATCGCCATGAACCAGCCGGAACGGATCACTTGAGCGATCGAACGCGCGTCGTTGCGGTCGTTCTTGTTGACTATCGCCGCCTTCATATGGCGCGTCTCAACGCAAACGGCCGGCAGGCCGGCGCCCTACAGACCGAAGAACAGCCACTGCGACAACGGCCCGGCTTCCAGACCGACGCGCTCGTAATCGCGCTCACCTCCCACAGCGCCGTGGCGACCGCTTCCGGCTCCGAAAGCACTTTGCTCTCACGACAGATGCGTCCTTGCTAGTCGAAGACGCAAATGCTCGTGGTCTCGAGGGATACGTCCAGGCCAGCGTAAAGCTTCGTCATGGAGGATCTCCCTAGCGGCAGCATGCCGCTCATCGATATCAAAGGCTTGAACCTCCGCCGAGGCCAAGTCCCGATTACCCCTTCTMAACGACCCACTTCTCGTCCCTGTCGCGCGCACGAACGCCTCTGGCCAACTGGCGCACCGACTACAACACCGCGCGCCCTCACTCTCAGCTTGGCTGGCAGACGCCCGCGGCCCTCGCCCCGCGCCGGGCCTGGCGCCCCGCTATGCAAAAACACGGCGCCAGAGCCMGCCGCTTCACCGGCCCGAACGGGCTTCACAACCGCCGAATGCGAACTCAGCGCTGTATAATAACGGGGGGCAACGTCAGATCCGTTAGAAATTGTTGCGAAAATCGCGGTTCAACGCGACGGAACGCCCATGTCGACGCTCCTCGGTCGCCCTCCCCTGCTCCGGGGCGAAGTTATTTATAAGCGTGGAACACGGCACGGCCGGACTTGATCGGCCCTTCCCAAGACTTGCCCTCAAGAGAGTTCTTCGTGTTCACGTCCCACATGCTGACAAATTCGATATGGTTGAAGCCTACGCGCCGGAGCATTGTGGCCGTTGCCTGGAGGTTCGGCCCCCACCAATTCGACGAGTCATTGTTCAGCTCGGCTGGTGAGTATAGCGCGGCTCGAGATCCAGGCTCGTCGAGCGCGTCAAGATAGGTCTCTAACACGCAAACTGTTTTGGTGGCGGCTGCGATGTTCTGAAGATACCTGACCATGTCGGGCGCATGGTATAAGACGCCAAGGAACATGACGATATCGAAAGTCTCGCCATTTAGCGTTGTAGCGAGGTCTTCGACGTTGCTGGAAACAGACTGCACCTTTGATCCCAGAGCAGTGTGGACCGCATCGAAATTGCTCCGTGCTGAGGACCCAGGCCAGTCCCAAACGAACCGATCTGCGGCCACAACCTTGGAGGCCCCCCGCTTCTCGCAATGGAAGCTTACATAGCCATCATAGGCGCCAACGTCCAGGACGCTCATCCCGGTCATATCAAGCGGTAGCCCCATGTGATGCAACTTCTTTGCGGACGGGTCGCGCCCGGGGGTGGTTAGGTMGCCATCAAACGTGAATGTATGAAACCAGGTATCTTCGGATGCGATGTAATCTTCTAGCTTGGCCCTGTTCTTAGCAGGAATGTTGAGAACTGAGTTATACGCGCGCAGCATTGGGCGTCTCCGGCCTGATGTGTGTTGACAAAATCTAAAGACGCTTCGCCAACATTCTTAGGCAATATCATTTCATCCCCTACAGTTAGGGACATCTTTCTCTAGCACCGGACAGATATCAAACTCAATCACCGGACTACGGGCAGCGTCTCTATTAGGCGGTATAAGTCAAGGTGCCAGACCGCCGCCCAAGGAGGCTGCAGTCGAGCCGCCGGCTGATGGGTTTTCCGCCTGAAAGCGCAGAGTCGGGGAGAGGCGCCGGCCCACAAGGTTTGGAGCGTCTCCCCGCTGAACCGGCCATGACGGGCGTTTGTCCTCCGTCGGATTGCTTGACGGCGATCTGCGCTTCGGCGAACTTCGACTTGTTCATCCCGAAAATCTTCGTCCAAAACGCCGTCCAAAGCCCCCGCTGCTGAACTGGAAGTCTCCAGCAAGGACTGGTCTAGGAACCCGGAGGCAGGTCAGCCAGCTATCTCTCTGGCGATACGCAGCAGATACCTGCCGTAGTCGCCCTTCGCGAGTTGGTTGCCGAGTGCCTCCAACTCGGCCGTATCGATCCAGCCCTTACGGCAGGCAATTTCTTCCGGGCAGGCCACGCGCATACCTTGGCGATGCTCAAGCGTGCGGACGAACTCGCCGGCTTCCAGCATGCTGTCGGGGGTACCAGTGTCGAGCCAGGCGAAGCCGCGTCCCATTGTTTCGACAGAGAGTTGGCCTCGCTCAAGATAGACCTTGTTGACGTCGGTGATCTCAAGCTCGCCGCGGGCTGACGGATTTAGGTTTGCGACTATGTCGACGACCTGAGAATCGTAGAAATAGAGTCCGGTTACCGCCCAATTCGAGCGGGGCGTCTTGGGCTTCTCCTCAATTGATATCGCCTTGCCCGCGCTATCGAACTCAACCACGCCATAACGTTCTGGGTCGCGGACGTGATAGGCGAAGACGGTAGCTCCACTCTGTCGTTTTGTTGCCGGCACCATCAACTCGGTGAAGTTGTGGCCGTAAAACAGGTTGTCGCCGAGAATCAATGCAGACGGCTCTTTGCCGACGAATTCTGCGCCAATCAGATAGGCTTGGGCGAGCCCCCCGGGGTGCGGTTGTTCGGCATAACTGAGGCTGAGTCCCCAGCCGCTTCCGTCACCAAGTAGCCGCCGGAAATGCGGCAGGTCGTTCGGCGTCGAAATGATCAGAATATCGCGGATGCCCGCCAACATGAGTGTGCTGAGCGGATAGTAGATCATTGGCTTGTCGTAGACCGGCAGCAACTGCTTTGACATCGCCAGCGTCATAGGATGCAGGCGCGTGCCAGAACCGCCAGCCAGAATGATGCCCTTCATGATTTATAGTCCACCGCGATCGGTTGAGAGAAGCCTGAGAACGCAAGCCTTAAGGGAGGTCCGCCAATCGGGCAGGTCTACACCGTGGACCGCCTTCAGCAGATCGGAGTTCAGCCGCGAGTTTGCCGGTCTGCGGGCCGGCGTGGGATAATCCCGCGTCCCAATTCGCTTAACCGCCACTGCGGGCAGGCCCATTGCTGCGCGTGTCGCGAAAATCGCTTCAGCGACATCGGCCCAGACGGCTTCGCCCTGCGCGCCCATGTGAAAGACGCCACGAGCGCTGGCATCGTCGGGGCGGCTGACCAGATTGGTCGCGACCCCAATCACTGCATCCGCAATATCGAGCGCACGGGTGGGTGATCCGACCTGGTCGGCAACTACCGCGACCTCGTTGCGCTCATCCGCGAGCCGGAGCATCGTGCGAACAAAGTTCTTGCCAAAGGGGCTGTAGACCCAAGCCGTGCGGAGGATCACATGGTTCGGCGTCGCGGCAGCAACCAAGCGTTCACCCCAAAGTTTGCTGAGGCCGTACGCTGAGATCGGTTGCGTCGTATCCGTCTCGACGTAGGCTCGATCGAGCGTGCCGTCGAAGACGTAGTCGGTGGAAATCTGGATGATGGGCAAGCTAAGATCGCGCGCTACGGCGGCCACCTGCCCGGCGGCGTCAGCATTGACCGCTCGGACACGATCAGGTTCATCCTCGGCGAGGTCGACGGCCGTATAGGCGGCCGCATTAACGATGACATCTGGCCTCGCGGAGGCGAGAGCCGAGGCGATTGTCTCCGGGCGCTCGAACTCTAGTTGCGGTCGGCCGACTGCGACGACTTCTACACCTACGCTCGGCGCGCGCTCCAGCAATGAGCGCGCGACCTGTCCGGCCTTTCCGGTAACGGCAATCCTCATGGCTGATCAGCCGAAATAGGCTGGAAGATCCGCCAGTCGCGGATGCCGTCGATCCTTGTCCGATAGCGTCAACTCGGCATGGGGGAGTTGCCAGTCAATCGCCAGTGCCGGATCGTCGAAGGCGAGACCATGATCATGATCAGGCGAATAGAAGGCTGTCACCTTGTAAAGGACTTCGGTATCCGGCTCGAGCGTGACGAAGCCGTGAGCGAACCCAACCGGTACCAGCAACTGCTTCCAGTTTTCTGCGGATAGCTCGATTGCGACATGATGCCCGAAGCGCGAGGAGGAGCGCCGGATATCGACCGCGACATCGAGAATGCGGCCGCGCGTCACGCGGATGAGTTTGTCTTGCGCAAACGGGGTGGATTGGAAGTGCAGCCCGCGCAACGTCCCTTTAGCCGCCGACAGCGAATGGTTGTCCTGAACGAAGCCCGTGATGACGTCCGCTGCGGCAAAACTCTCGCGGTTATAGGTCTCCGAGAAGAAGCCGCGGTGATCGCCGAATTTCTTCGGCGATATCACCTTGACCTCGGGAAGGCGTGTAGGTTCGACGCTCAGCATAATTGGGTCGGGATCCTGGTTATCCGGTTTAGGCAGCGCCCAGCCGCTCGCCGCGGTAGACGCCGGAGCGGATGTCGCTCCACCAGCCTGTGTTGGCGAGGTACCACTCCACGGTGCAGCGTAGGCCGCTCTCGAAGGTTTGCTTCGGTCGCCAGCCAAGCTCGCGCGCAATCTTGCTGGCATCGATGGCATAGCGCGCATCGTGTCCCGGCCGATCGCGGACATAGGTGATCAATCGCCCATATTGCCCGGCGGGATCCGGCTTCAACTCGTCCAGAAGCGCGCAGATCGCCGTCACGACCTCGATGTTAGTTTTCTCGTTATGCCCGCCTATGTTGTAGCTTTCGCCCGGCCTGCCGTTCTGCGCCACGAGCAGAAGTGCCTCGGCGTGATCTTCAACGTAGAGCCAGTCTCGGATGTTGAGCCCGTTGCCATAGATCGGCAGTGGTTTCCCCTCCAGGGCGTTGATGATCATCAGCGGAATAAGCTTTTCCGGGAAGTGGTAGGGCCCGTAATTGTTGGAGCAATTGGTGATTAGCKCCGGTAAACCGTAGGTGTGGTGCCAGGAGCGGACGAGATGGTCGGAGGCTGCCTTTGACGCAGAGTAGGGCGAGTTCGGCTGATATGGCGTTTCTTCATGAAAGAGCCCTCCCTCGCCAAGCGAGCCAAACACCTCGTCCGTCGAAACATGGTGAAAGCGGAACTGATTCTTACGATTGTCGTCGAGGCCTCGCCAATGGCGCAACGCCTCCTGCAGGAGCGTAAAGGTCCCGACGATATTGGTGTCGATGAAGGCTGCCGGGCCGTCGATTGACCGGTCGACATGGCTCTCGGCGGCGAGGTGCATGATCACGTCGGGAGCAAACTCGGCCAGGATGGCCTGCGTGCGAGGCCCGTCGGCGATGTCTGCCTTGACGAAGTGGAAACGGTTACTTTTGGAAACAGGCGCGAGCGAAGCCAGGTTGCCGGCGTAGGTGAGTTTGTCGACGACGCAGACTGTAGAATCCTGCCTTTTCATCAGGCCGCGAACAACCGCGGAGCCGATAAAGCCAGCACCGCCCGTGATCAGATAACGCAAACGAGCCTCTCTATCCCTACGGCACAAGGTTCAGGTATTCCTATACCGATCGTTGTGAGGCACGTAGCGTACCTGCCAATCGGAGTAAAGTGTTGAGAACGTGCTAAGGGTGCTACAATTGCTCAAGCGCGTGCTGAGCCGAGGCTCTGGTCGGTGGCCGAATTTAACGCGACGCTTTCATCAAATATGGCTCGTCGTGAAGGTCTGTTGCTGTAAATTTCTGAGCAGCCTGGAAGGCAATACCACAATTCATCCTTTAAACTGCCCGCCTTCCGATTACACCCCGCGTCTCAAGAACGCGCAAGATTTCCTGTGCCAAGGCCGCGGGATCGCCCTCGTCAGCCCTTAGGTGAAGATCGGGGGCAAGCGGCGACTCATATGGTGCGCCAATGCCCGTGAAGTTCGTAATCTCACCTGCCAAGGCTTTCCGATACAAGCCCTTGGGGTCGCGACTGATGCAGGTTTCGAGCGAGGCGTCGACAAACACCTCGATGAAAGCTCCAACGGGCATGCGGTTGCGTGCTGCAGTTCGATCGGCGCGGAATGGAGAAATCAGGGAGCAGAGGACGATGAGGCCCGCTTCAAGCATCAACCTAGCAACTTCCCCGGTCCGGCGGACGTTCTCTACGCGATCTGCTTCGTTGAAGCTGAGATCTTGATTGAGGCCGAGCCGCAGATTGTCGCCATCGAGCAGCATGGTATGATAGCCGGCTTCGTTAAGCCGCTGTTCGACAAGGTTGGCGAGGGTCGACTTGCCAGCGCCCGACAGGCCCGTGAACCAGACAACAGTCGGGCGCTGGTATTTGAGAGCCGCCMGCATTTCTGTCGAGACGGTGACCTGTTGTGCGCGGACGTTMGAACCTCGTCTGAGCGGAGCGTCGATAAGTCCCGCCGCGACGGTMGCTTCGGTTTCGCGGTCGATAAGAATAAAGGAGCCGGTGCGCCGGTTGTCGCGATATGTGTCAAACGCAAAAGGAGCGACTGTAACCAGATCTACAGCTCCGATATCGTTGCATTCAAGCTCATCTGCCGCAATTGCCTCTCCGGTGTCGATGCTCACCAGATGCTTGAGGCTCAAGACGCTGGCTGCCAGCGTTCGAGTTCCACACCTCAACAGATATGAGCGACCCGACACGAGAGGCTTGTCTCCGACCCAAATCAAGGTGGCCGACAAATGCCTCTGATAGTGAGGAGCCGCTTGCGGTCTCGCAAGAATATCGCCGCGTGCGACGTCGATATCGTTGTCCAATACCAGCGAAACAGCATCCCCTGCAGAGGCGTACGGAAGGTCGCCGTCAAAGGTCACGATCCGGCTAATACGCGAACGAGCCCTCGTTCCGCTAACCTCGATCCAGTCACCTATCGCAATACTTCCCGACGCGATTGTGCCTGCTAAGCCCCGATAGTCGCCGTTCCGTATGGGCGATTGCACAGGAAAGCGGAATGCCGGCTCTGTTTCCCGGCTAGAAACGTCCAAACCGTCCATAAGCTTCGACAGTGTTGGCCCTTCATACCATCCCATGTTTTCACATCGATTGATCAAGTTGCCGCCGAAGCGGGCAGATATCGGGATCGCAAAAACATCGCATAGGTTGATCGTACCGGCGAAGGCGGCGAATGCCTCTGAAATCGCCTGGAAGGTCTCCTGGCGGTACGCGACAAGGTCCATCTTGTTGACCGCCAGAACGGCGTGCCGAATGCCCATCAAGGCCGCGATGCGCATGTGGCGGCGCGTCTGGGCCAGAATGCCCTTACGCGCATCTGCCAGGACAATCGCCACATCGGCCTGGGAGGCCGCGGTAACTAAGTTTCGCGTGTATTGTATGTGCCCGGGGCTATCCGTAAAAATAAAACGCCGTGAATTGCTTGAAAAATACCGATATGCCACGTCAATTGTGATGCCTTGCGAGCGCTCCGCTTCCAATCCGTCGAGGAGAAGGGCAGGGTCGAGATCTTCGCCGGCAGTCCCGAAGCGACGACTTTCGCGCGCTAGTTCCTCGAGCTGATCGTCGGTGACCCGGCCAGAATCGATCAGCAGGCGTCCGATGAGCGTTGATTTACCGTCGTCGACAGAGCCACAGATCAGGCACCGCAGCGGCGGGAGGATCGCTCTCGTCTGATGTGCCGGCACTGAGCGATGCATAAACTGTGGCCTCAAAAATATCCCTCCCGCTTCTTGCGTTCCAGGGCGGCGGGTTCGTCTGTGTCGATGAGCCTGCCTTGTCGTTCGGACATGCGGCACTCGACCATCTCAGCCAAGATCTGATCGACACTGGTTGCATAGGATTCGACGGCTGCGGTTAGGGGATAACATCCCAGGGTTCGGAACCTAACGGTCCTCATGGTTGGCCGCTCTCCCGGCAGCAGCGGAAATCGTTCGTCGTCAACGACGAAAAGACGCCCATTGCGGAGAACAACTGGACGCTCTTTGGCAAAATACAGGGGGACCACCGGAATACGCTCGCACTTGATATAGGCCCAGACATCCTGCTCGGTCCAATTTGAAATGGGAAACACCCTCATGGTTTCCCCAGGGCCGAGTCTGGTATTAAACAGGTGCCATAATTCAGGACGTTGACGCCTCGGATCCCAGACATGTCCTGGCCCTCGCACGGAAAAGATCCGCTCCTTCGCGCGTGACTTCTCCTCATCTCGGCGCGCCCCGCCTATTGCCGCATCGAAGCCACTGCGATCCAGAGCGTTCTTGAGTGCCTCGGTCTTCATCAACCGGGTGTAGAGTGACGACCCTGAACGAATTGGGTCGATGTCCGAGTCTAGGCCTTCTTGATTCGTATAAACGATGAGGTCGAGGCCAAGGTCGCGAACAATCCGGTCGCGAAACTCGATCATCTCCCTAAATTTCCAAGTCGTATCGATGTGCAGGAGCGGGAACGGCGGCTGGCGGGGGTAGAATGCCTTCCGCACAAGATGGAGCAGGACCGAGGAGTCTTTCCCCACAGAATACAGCAGGACAGGCCGGCTGAACTCTGCGCCGACCTCGCGGATGATTTCGATTGCCTCGGCCTCAAGGGAGCGGAGATATCTGTCGCGCGCGAGCGTCAACGGGACATTCGCTGATTCGGACGTCATCGCTGAGAATTGAACCCTGAATGGCCTGATGAGATTCGTCACCTAACACAAGAAGTTGGTGCAAAGAAGCGGTGTGGCCCAGTGATCCCTGCGCTTTCCAGCGGCTACGGTGACAAGGGGTCTTAGCGAAAACCCGCGGCGCGCGGCGCGGCCGGTACGCCGGGGTGCGCAGAAGGACTTGCCGCAACGTTGAGTTGCCAAAATGCATCATGCTTTCGAGTTGCCTCTGCCGGGGCAGGGTTTCCCCTTGAACCCCAGCTGCGCCGATGATGTAAGCGGCGGTTTAAACGTGACAGTAACCGTAAGAGATCTTTCATGGCCAAGGTTCGCAGCGGACGGCGGGCATCTGCATCCCGCCCCTTGGGGGATGTTGCGCCCGCAACCGCCGCCGAACCGGTTGTTTCGTCGGCTATAATCGGACTCCCCGCTCCGACCCAGCCCGCCAACAACATAAACGAGCGACCCCACGCGGATGCAGGTCGCGAGGTGAGGCGCTCTTCCGCGTCAGCTGGGCAGACGTTCGTGCGCGACGCGATTCTGGTGCTCGGCATGCACCGCAGCGGCACCTCGGCCCTGACTGGAACTCTGGTTCGCCTCGGAGCGATTGGCCCGGGGACACCCATGGCCGCCGATCAAGGAAATGAGCGCGGCTACTTCGAGTCCGTGCCGTTTATGCTGCTGCACGACCAACTCCTCGCCTCGGCAGGCAGCTGTTGGGACGATTGGCGCCGCTTCGACCCAGACTGGCTGACCAGCTTTGAGGCCGAAAAGTTCAGGGCGGAGGCCCGGAAGCTCCTGCTTGACGAGTTCGGCGACGCCAAGCTTCTCATCCTTAAAGATCCACGCGCCTGCCGGTTTGTTCCGTTTTGGAAGAGCGTGCTTGCAGAAGCACGAGCGGCGTTACGGGTTGTCATTCCGCTGCGGTCTCCAATTGCGGTGGCCCGGTCCCTGCGTGCCCGGGACGGTATGCCGCTAACGAAGGGTCTGCTTCTTTGGCTCCGGCACACGCTCGAGGCGGAGCGGGAGACCCGGGATGTTCCGCGCGCTATCGTCGAAATGGACGAGTTCCTAAGCGACTGGCGCAGTGAGACGAGCCGGATCGCCGATGAGATCGGGCTCGCATGGCCGCGCGACTTGCAGGTGGTTGCGCCCGAGATCGACGCGTTCCTGTCCACCGATCTGGTGCACCAGCACGCCACCGAAGACGAGAATCAGACGCTGCATAGCTGGGCCTTCCGGGCCTACACAGCGCTGCTTACGCTCGCCCATAAGCCGGAAGCGCCGCACGCCCGCGCGACGCTCGATGAGATCGCCTCAGCGTTCGAAAGTTCCTGCGGCTTCTTCGGGGCCTTGCTAAGCGAGGTCAACACCGACATCGAGGCGCTCCGCGGTCGGGAGGCGGCGGCCCGGCTGGAGACGGATACCGCCCGAGAGCAGTTGGGTACGGCGCTTGCCACTATGGAGGCTGAACGCAAAAGATCTGCGGAGCATAAGGTCGCACTCGAAGCAATGCTTTCCGAGGCACGAGCCGCGGCAGATGCGACAGCGACGCTTCTGTCAGAGGCCACCGCTGGTGTCGAAGCCGAACGGTGCGCCGCCGTAGAACGGATCGCCAGCCTGTCGACAGCCCTCGATGCGGCGGCTGCCGCCTCGAATGATCGCGAGGCAAACGTCGCCAGGTTAAATCAGGACGCCGCCGAGGCGGAGAGCCGCTTCGGCGCGCTTCGCCAGACCCTGCACCGGCAGGAGGCCGAGATCGGCCGCCTCCAGGCGGAGCTTGAGGGTGGCCGGGAGCGCATCGTCGGCGACGCGGCGAGATTATCTGTTCTCGAACGGCTCCGCGCCGAACAGGTGGAGGGGCTTATCGAGACGCGCCGGCAGCTTGTTCAGGAGCGGGACCGGGCTGACGCGGCCGTCAGGGATCTTGCGAATCGCTCGGCTACGGTCGACGTGCTTGACGCAGCGCTTCGCGACGAGCGCGGCCTGCGCAGTAACTTCGAAGCCCGGCTCAGCTCGCTCGTCGAGGGCACGGTTCGACTTGAAGCGCGTCTCAGCGGCCTTTCCCACCAGCTTGATCAGCGTAACTTGGAACTCGTTGAGGCCAKAGATGAGGCGGCGCGGGCTGCTCAACGTCTCGCACAGGAGTCCGGCCGCGCGGATGAAGTGGAAACCGCCAGGGCGGCTCTGGCCGAGGCCATGGAGCGCGCCGAAGCTGAGCGCGCAGAGCTATTGGACCGGCTCGCCGCGACGGAGAAGGCACTAGGCGAGGCTTCCTCTTTGCAGGCCAGCCTCACCCGCGACCTCGATGCCAGTGCCGCTGCGGCGCGTCTGGCCGATGAGCGCGCTGCGGGGCTGCGGCAGGATTTTGAGAAGGAGCAAGGCGACCGAACTGCCCGGCTGGAGACCGCGGAGCAAGACTTGGCTCACGCGTGCGCTCGCACGGAAGAACTGCAGCGGCTTCTCGCCGATCAGCAGCACCGAGCGGAGGCGGCCGAACGGGCGATCCAGCAGCTCCAGACTGAGGTCCAGCACCGCGAGCGGGGAGAGATGCTGCGCGAAAACGAACTCGCGGCGCTGTTGAAAAGCCCGTCCTGGCAGCTGACGCGCCCGCTGCGCGCGGCGGCGAAGGCGCTCTCCMGCCTGAAGCGCGGCCTGCGCTACGGCCGGACGAACCCGCTGTTCGACACGAACTGGTATCTCGAACAATACCGCGACGTACGTCTCTCGGGCTGGGATCCCTACGCTCACTATCTCCGTCACGGCACCACCGAGGGCCGTGATCCGAACCCTCTCTTCGACACGGACTGGTATCTTGAGCAGAATCTGGACGTGCGCGAGAGCGGGATGAATCCACTGCTGCATTATTGGAGATATGGGGAGAAAGAGGGACGCAATCCGCATTCAGATTTTGCGACGTCTTGGTATCTCTCTCAGTATGAGGATGTTCGAGCGTCTTCCAGTAGTGCGCTATTACATTATATTATTCATGGAAAAGCGGCTCGATTTCTTCCTAAGCCTCCCGCTTCAGGCGAAGAAAGTTACGATATTGCAGAGAATTTCTCTGAATCGTACCTCACGCCTGTAATCTTGGAGTTGCATTACTCTGAAACGGCCTCCCCCCTGTCGGTTGGCCAGAATGACGATACGAGGCAGCTCGCCTTGTACTTTCGACGGATGCGCGTGCGAGGCGGTGGTGATCTGATCGCTGATATTGATTTTAGGGCTGGTGGAAACGCGAGATCGTATGTCTTGTTTGGCTTTTCCGAAATTGAACCAGCCGGAACATGGTCTCTTGGCGGGAAATCCGCTCTGTTGCTCTGGGCTGACTTAAAGAGCGACGAGCCCTTGGAAGTTGAACTTGACGCTAGCCATTTCAACCACGGCTTCCCAAAACTCGCTGTAACCCTCTCCACTTCCCATGGCCAATCTTGCGCTGTTCATCTTGGTAGGGAGATGCCTAGCCTGCTTAGCGCAACGCTCGATCCCGGAAATCGCCAACAAAGCTTTTTTGCTTCGTCAGCTGCGACCCTATGTCCTAAAAATGTTTCAAAGAAGAACGATGCTGTCCCTGTAGTCTCTATCATTATATTAAATTTTAATAAGTCTAATTTATCGATTCTATCTGCTTTGTCCGTCATCTCGGCTCAGATTCCGATGGAATACGAGATTCTGATAGTCGACAATGGAAGTAGCGAAGAACACGTTTCTGCGCTTCGCAGTTCATCTATCGATTTTAGGGTAGTTGAGACGCGCGCAAATAGATTTTTCGGGGAGGGAAATAATATTGGAGCGGAAAGTGCTCGCGGTCAATATTTACTTTTCTTGAACAATGATGCGTTTATAGCGCCGGGGTTAGTTGAAGAACTGTACCGTGCTTTTGAAGAGAACCCAAGCTGTGGTGCCGCTGGTCCCGTCTTCAGGTATCCCGATGGTGCGTTACAAGAGGCGGGCGCTTTTATTCGCGTCGACGGACGTGCATTCCAGCGCGGCAAACGGGACCCGAACTTCGATGTAACCTATCTACCACGTTTMGATACGGTTGATTACGTATCAGCTGCGTGTTTGATGATTCCCGCGCAAACGTTCAAAAGGCTTGGAGGCTTCAATCATCGCTACGATCCCGCATATTACGAGGATACAGATCTGTGCATGCGCGTGCGGTTGCTAGATCAAGTCGTAATTCTTGCGAGTCGTGCTACATGTTATCATATCGAAAATGCTACAACGAGTGATAAGAAGCATAATTCCGGAGCTAATAACGTTGTTGAGCACAATCGCGAGGTATTCCTCTCCACTTGGCGCGCCTACCTAAGCTCTCGCTTGCAAAGAGACCTTCCCACGGCTCTTCTTGCTCCAGTTAAGCGGACAAGCTCGGCCTCCCGATTAAAATCGCGAAATGCTGTTTTCTCACCCTATGCGCTTACGCCGGGTGGGGGAGAGCGCTATATCCTCGCGACGGCTGGAGCTCTTTCGTCGTTTGGTTCCACCGACTTTGTTTCGCCGGATCACTACAGTGGCCTACGACTTCACAACGTAATGCATGATCTTGGCCTTGCTCCAGCCGACCTCGGGACACGAGCGGAGGCTGAGGCTAGTGCAATAGCGTTTGACCGCTTCGTGCTGATGGGCAACGAGCTGTTTCCGAGCCGTGCCTCCCGGGCGAAGCTTGCGTATTTTCACTGCCAGTTTCCATTCCCTTATGCGTCAATTTCCGAAGACGAGATTCGGCGCGGTGCTGCCCTGCTAGACAGTTACGCCGGGGTGATCGTGAACTCAGAGTTCACGCGCGAGGCCTATGAAGGGTTACTTAAGGAGTACGGCCTTTCCAAAAAAGTTCACGTAGTTTATCCGCCTGTCGCTTCTGAGGAGTTGGTGCGTCTTCGGGAACGAGCCCGAAAGCCGCAGATTCTCTCGATAGGTCGTTTTACGGACAAGGGGCACGCCAAACGGCAGGATGTGCTGATTGAGGCGTTCAGAAGGACGTCACCTCAATTTCGCAGTAATTGGAAGCTTGTCCTCTGTGGGGCCGTTCCCAACGATCCCGATGCGCGCAGCTATTTCGCGCATCTGCGTGCAACTGTTGGATCTGATCTACCGGTCGAGTTCGTCGTCTCGCCTTCCCGCGAGGTGGTCCAAGAACTCCTTGCAGAGAGTGCAGTATATGCTCATGGAACGGGTTTCGGAGTGACGTCGCCTCGCGAGTATTGGAAGTGCGAGCACTTCGGGATCACGGTCGTCGAAGGATTGGCTGCAGGGTGCGAAGTCTACGCCTACGAGGTTGGTGGGCCAAAGGAAATATTCGAGCGTGTTGGTGCGGGGCAGGCATTTAAATCTATTGATGAGTTGGCGTTTCTTTTCGAGAATTCGAGTCAGAATGGACTCGATTCTGGAGTTAGACGCCGGGCCTCCGGACACTTCTCAGACCAAGCTTTTGCTAAGCGAATGCGCGCGCTCTTCTAATKCTAAATCTGTTTTTGAGTTCGACTCCTAATCGAAAATTGCTCGCCTAGAAGGAAGCCGCTCATGGATCAAGATCTAAATTCGAGTAGTTCTGTGCGGGCGCGCGCCGGGGTTCGGTATTCGGTKGGCGATCAAGGCGTGCGGCCATGGGGAACATGGGAGGTGTTGGCCGTTGGTCAGCAACAGACTGTTAAGCGTATCGTTGTGCTTCCAGGGCAGCGACTCTCACTCCAATACCATCGCTTTAGAGCAGAGCACAGGACCGTGGTTGAAGGCGTTGCAGTAGCGGAAATTGGCGCTTCGAGAATCGACATGAAGGTCGGTAGCCACGCGGATATCGAGCCACTAACGTGTCAGAGAATAATGAATTCCGGTACCGCTCCTCTTACGTTTGTCGAGGTTCAGTACGGGTCGTTACTTGACGAAGCGGATATAGTTCGAATAGAAGATGATTATGGTAGAAATTTAATTMACTAAACAAAGCTTATATCGGCATATTTGTCTAGTAATTTTTCTATCKGGACCGTAAATGAAATCTATCAACTCAGATTCAGAGATTCGATTCAGATGCAATATTTGTGGCGAGGAAAATATTGGGATCAGCCGTAATTTTCATCGGGAAATACCGAATTGCCAATCCTGTAATTCTACTCCCCGCTTTCGCGGCATAATTCATGGATTGAGTTTGGGGCTCTTCGGGCGGTCAATTCCACTGCACGAACTACCCGAAAATAAGAATCTTCGCGGGGTCGGGATGAGCGAGTGGGAGACATACGCCAACGTACTMGCTCAGAAGTATGATTTCGTGAACACCTTTTACCACATGGAGCCGCGCCTCGATATAACCGGAGATGATTGGGCCCGGTTTAGCAACCTCGACTTCGTCATTTGCACCGAGGTTTTTGAACATATTTTAGCGCCGTTGGATGTCGCATTCTCGAATCTCCGGCGAATGATTCGGCCTGGAGGCGTGCTTGTTTTCTCAACGCCGTACACGAGCGCTTGTGAGACTACTGAGCACTTCCCGGGGTTGCGTGACTTCGCAACATGCCAAATTGGCGATCGATGGGTCGTTGTATCTAGAACAGACGATGGAACGTATCGAGTTTTCGATCGCAATGTCCATTTTCATGGCGGTCCAGGCACGGTTCTTGAGATGCGCGTTTTTGGTGAGCAAGATCTCATGCGCCAGTTGCGTGAAGCCGGCTTTATCCCCACTGCTCTTTCGGAGCCCGCGCCGGAGATTGGATACTATTGGCCTCAAGTAGTCGAACGAGCAGAGCTGGTATACCCTTCATTAAACTATATAATTTTGGCACGAGCCGTGTAGTAGATAGTCGTCCGTGAACAATTGGTAAGCTGTTGATATTGCAATTGGATTGACGGCTCTGAAGTTGTCGATTTTGCCGGTTATGCGGGCTTCGACCGTGGTTTCCTTGCAATTTGATCTGGGCGTCAGACCGTGATTCCATCGCCGTCATGGGCGGCGATGGAGGGGCTTGGATGCGGCCGAGGGAACCGGTGGAGAGCGGTCAGCGTGATCTGTTCCGAGCGCGGCTCGACCAGATCATTGCCCTCGACCATGCCTTGGTCCGGCTGGCGCGGACGATTGACTGGAGCTTCCTGGAGCGGTCCTTCGGCGCGGTCTACACCGACGCCGCCGGTCGCCCGCCGCTGCCGACGCGGCTGATGGCGGGGCTCGCCATCCTCAAGCACATGCACGACCTGTCCGACGAGGCGCTGTGCGAGCGCTGGGTCGAGAACCCGTATTTCCAGTTCTTTTGCGGCGAGGAGTTCTTCCAGCACGAACTGACCTTCGAGCGTTCCTCGCTCACCCGCTGGCGCCAGCGCATGGGCGAGGAGCGCTTGGCCACCCTGGTGCAGGAAAGCCTGACAGTCGCCGTCAAGACCGGTGCGGCCAAGCCGGCCGACTTCACCCGCGTCATCATCGACACCACGGTGCAGGAGAAGGCGATCACCTTCCCGACCGACGCCAAGCTGATGCACACCGCCCGCCAGCGGCTGGTGCGGCTGGCGAAGAAGGCCGGCGTCGATCTGCGCCAGAGCTACGCGCGGGTCGGCACGCACGCGCTGATCGCGCACCAGCGCTACGCCCATGCCAAGCAGTTCAACCGGGCGAACCGGGCGCTCAAGGCGATCCGCACCATGCTCGGCCGGGTCATCCGCGACATCGGCCGGCGCATCCGGGGCGAGGCGGACCTGGAAGCCGCCTTTGCCCTGCCGCTCTCGCTCGCCCGCCAGGTCCACGCCCAGGACCGGCGCCAGCGCGGCAGGAAGATCTATTCGCTGCACGCGCCCGAGACCGAATGCATCGGCAAGGGCAAGGCCCACAAGCCCTACGAATTTGGCGTCAAGGTGCTGATTCCGAGGGATGCCGCCCCCGGATTCCGATTTGATGTCGCCCCCTCGTTCCGAGATTAATCCGCCCCCGGATTCCGAGATGATGCCGCCCCCTGTCGGGCGGTGACATGGCGGGTCCTCTGCTGGCTTAGGCTTGCTCCTTTTCGAGCAGGGCCTCGGTCACAAGGCGATCTCGGTGCGCGTCGGCGCGGCGCCATCGACGGTGCGCGAGACCCTGCGACGCGCGGCTGCGGCGGGGCTGAGCTGGCCGCTGGGCGAGGATATCGGCGACGCCGTGCTGGAGGCCGCGCTGTACCATCCCGCCGGCACGAAGACGGGTCACCGCCGCAGTCCAGAGCCTGACTGGGCCGCGGTCCACCGGGAGATGAAGCGCAAGCATGTGACACTCCAGATCATCTGGGACGAGTACATCGCGCGTCATCGCGACGGCTACCGCTACAGCCGCTTCTGCGATCTCTATCGCGGCTGGGCGGCGAAGCTGCCGGTGACGATGCGCCAGAGCCATGCCGCCGGCGACAAGCTGTTCGTCGATTATGCCGGTGACAAGGTCGCGGTCCTCGTCGATCGGCTGACGGGCCAGCTCCGCGACGCGCACATCTTCGTGGCGGTGCTGGGCGCCTCGAGCCTGTCCTATGCCGAGGCGAGCTGGAGCGAGACGCTTCCCGACTGGATCGCCGCTCATGTCCACGCGGTCGAGGCCTTCGGCGGCGCGCCGGCGCTGTTCGTGCCCGACAACGCCAAGGTCGCGGTGATCAGGTCGTGCCTGTACGATCCCCAGGTCAACCGCAGCTATGCCGGCATGGCGGCCCATTACGATAGCGCGGTGCTGCCGACGCGGCCGCGTCGCCCGCGCGACAAGGCGAAGGTCGAGGCCTGCGTGCTGATCGTCGAGCGCTGGCTGCTCGGCCGGCTGCGTCACCGGATCTTCCACAGCCTGGCCGAGCTGAACGCCGCGATCGCCGAGATGCTGGTCGACCTCAACGACCACCGTGTCCTGCGCCGGGTCGGACAGACCCGGCGTCAGCTCTTCGAGGCGATCGACCGCCCGGCGCTCCGGCCCTTGCCGGTGGAGCCTTACGTCTTTGCGGAATGGCGGCTGCGGCGGGCGGGCCTCGACTATCATGTCGAGATCGAGCGCCACTATTACTCGGTGCCCTACCGCTTCGCGCGCGAGCAGGTCGAGGCCAGGATTACCGCGCGCACAATCGAACTCTTCCACAAAGGCGAGCGGATCGCGGCCCATCTTCGCGGCAGCGGCAATGGCCGCCACACGACGATCACCGAGCACATGCCGTCGTCGCATCGGCGCTTCGCCGATTGGACGATCGAGCGCATCGCCCGCGACGCCGCCGCGATCGGCACCTGCACGGCCCTGCTTTGCGAAAGGATCCTGACCGATCGACCCCATCCCGAGCAGGGCTTCCGCGCCTGTCTCGGCATCGTCCGCCTGGTCAGGGGCTTCGGCCGCGAGCGGGTCGAGGCCGCCTGCAGCCGCGCGCTCGACATTGGCGCGCGCACCTATGGCTCGGTCAGGTCGATCCTCGACAACCGGCTCGACCAGACCCCGGCCGCGGCGTCCGCACCGGACCAGCCGATCGTCCATCCCAACATCCGAGGCTCTCGCTACTACCACTGAAGGAGACCAGCATGCTGAACCATCCCACCCTCGATCGTCTCAACGCCATGGGTCTTGCCGGCATGGCCAGGGCCTTCGGCGAGCTCGCCGCCAACGCCGAGGCGCAAGGCCTCACCCACCCGGAATGGCTCGCCCTGCTGCTCGACCGGGAATGGAGCTTCCGGCACGATCGCAAGCTCGCCGCGCGCCTGCGCTTCGCCAAGCTGCGCCATCAGGCGGCGCCCGAGGACGTCGATTATCGCAGCAGCCGCAAACTCGACCGCGGCCTGTTCACCAAGCTCGTTGCCGGCGACTGGATCGCCGCCCACGACAATCTGGTGATCTGCGGCCCGACCGGCGTCGGAAAGAGCTGGCTTGCCTGCGCTCTCGGGCACAAGGCCTGCCGCGACGATCGCTCGGTCCTCTATCAGCGCGTGCCGAAGTTGTTCTCGACCCTCGCCCTGGCGCGCGGCGACGGGCGTCACGCCCGCTTCCTCGCCAAGCTCGGCAGCGTGCAACTCCTGATCCTCGACGACTGGGGCCTCGAGCCACTCGATGCCAAGGCCCGGCATGACCTCCTGGAGATCCTGGAGGAACGCTACGGACGCCGCTCCACCATCATCACCAGCCAGCTTCCGATCTCGGCATGGCACGAGGTGATCGGGGATCCGACCTATGCCGACGCCATCCTCGATCGGCTCGTCCACAACGCCCATCGCCTCGACCTCGACGGCGACAGCATGCGCCGCGCCAAAACCCAACCTCAGGCTTGACCGCAGGCCGAAACGACACAACAACAATCAACGTCCAGCACGGCCCGCTTCCGGGGGCGACATCATCTCGGAATCAGGGTGCGCCATCATCTCGGAAACGAGGGGCGACTTCGTCGGAATCGGCA
>NZ_JBFTKP010000072.1:0-15957 GCF_056396005.1 Allobosea sp. 05T439
GCGGCGCTGCGTCTCAAAGTGGATAAGGCCGGATCCCCTCGCCCGGCCGACGCGATGCCGGCAGAGCCGAGGCTGGCCGCGGAGCCGGGCCAATGAGCAGCCTCGTCTTCCTCGTGCCCCTGGCCCTCCTGCTCGGCGCCTCAGCGCTCGCCACTTTCCTCTGGTCCCTCAAGAGCGGCCAGTATGAGGATCTCGACGGAGCGGCCGAACGCATTCTGCTCGATGACAAGGACGACCGGATCGCGACGGGGGAGAGCGACGGCGGCGCGCTGCCCGAACCATCCGCACCTCAGAACAATCGGCATTGAACGCGAGAAGCCTTCTTACCGAAACAGTAGACCCTCTTCCGACAGCAGCAGCCGATACGAAGTAGTGGAGAAGCAGCCACCATCCTGCCTGCACGCTGAAGACACTCATCTTAGGATGATCTGCCGCTGCCCCGAAACCGTCGTCAGACGTACGTGGTCAAATCCAATAACTCCCCCTGACCGCGTGATGTCTTGCATAGGCATGAAGCTGAAGGCGGTCGACAGGGCGTCGGCCTCTGTGGCGGTTGGCATTACCACGGTTACACTCTGATACCGCTTCCCAGGCCGACCCGTGCGCGGGTCGATCAGATGATGGAACAGGCCAGCCGGGTCGAACTGAAACCCGTACCCGCCCGAGGTGGCTACTGCCATGTTAGTCACCTCGATTGTTTCAGCGATCCGAGGCGGATCAGCTGGGTCCGTAAGACCGATCTGCCAGGCATTGCCATCAGTTCGGCTGCCCAGCAGGCGCGGTTCTCCCATGTCGACCAGGCTATGATCGATGCCGCCCGAGCGAAGTATATCGACGACACGATCAGTGATGTAACCCTGAGCGATCCCATTAAGGGTCAGGGCCATGCCCCGGCGGGCAAAAACGACGCGATCACCATCATAAGTTACATATTGGAAGCCGACCTTGCCGAGTGCCTCCTCAATGGCACTATCTGTCGGGCCCTCGGGTGGCGCATCAGGGCGACTGAAATGGTCGCGATAGAGTGACCAGAGTGGCTGGACGGTTGGATCGAACGCTCCCTCGGTCGTCTTCCAGACCCCGCTGCAATGGTTCAGCAGTGAAACTAGTTCGGCCGGCGGGGCGATCAGGATGCCCTGGCGGTTCAGAAGCGCCAGTGTCGAATCGGCGCGATACAGGCTGAAGATGCGTTCAAGACGCGTCACCTCAGCAAGGGCCCGTTCGATCAGGCGCTCGGCGGTCGGGCGGTGGTGATGGTGGATTTGAAGCGAGGAAACTGCACCCATCGACTGGCCGAGCCAAGTGACGAGATGACCTCCGGAACCGGCCCTCGCCCCGAAAGGTAGCAGGCCCAAACCGGCAGCGGCTGCCGTGATCCCGATCATCCGCCGGCGCGTGGTCGTAACGTTCATGGCGGTCTCCCTAATGCATGTGACCGCTTTTGGGAGCTGTTGCAGCCCCATGGCCAGACATCCCTCGGGGTGGTGGCGGCGGCGCTGCGTCCTCTTCCGCTCCGAGGACGTAGTCCTTGGGAACCTCCGCGAATGATACGATGCGCCCGCCGTTGTCAGAGGCGAATTTCTCGGCAGCGCTGCGGTCCGAGAACGGGACGACCTCGGCCGCTCCCATGCCGCCCTTCATGCGGCTGCCGATGACAAAGACCGCCTGTCGGCCATCGACCCAATTGGTCGCGCCAGGTTCCTCCCAAGTCGCTGCCTTTCCCATATCCGACACATAGATCGCCCGGATATCTTTAGGCTCTTCGGGAAGCATGGTGAAGGAAACCGCATCACGCGCTGACGAGAACCAGACGGGTTCCTTGCGACTGGCAAGTAGGATCTGGCCTTTTGGACCTGGGTGCTCCAGAACGTTCATGCCGCAATAGTGGCCAATAGCAGCGGTCGTAAGCTGCTGGGGCGGGGGCGGCGCTTCCGCAGATTTCTTGTCATTGCAACCGCCCAGGGCCAGCGCCCCGAGCAGAGCGCTGGAAATAACAAGGAGCCTCATAGTTCTCTCCTCGAAAAAGCAACGGCCGCCAGCATCAGGGGAACGAACGCCCAGGCAATGAGGGCGGCTAAGAGGACTGGAAGGCTCAGGGTTGCACCTTGCGCAACGCCAGCCATTCCCGAGAAAGAGCTGACATTCGCGAAGCCTGTGAGATTGAACAGCCGATAGATATCGGCTGGGTTGAGCAGCAACAGCGCGTTGAGGATGCTGCCGGAGACGATCTGGCCCTGATCCACGACGAGCAGACCCAGCAACGCCATATCGTAGATCAACACGAACAGAAGCCAGATGCCGACGGAGATACCCGCAGCGGTGCCGCGGTTTCCGACCAGTGCGCTGACGAGATAGCCAACGGCTATGAAGATGGCCCCGAGCATGATGGAGGAGCCAATCATGGAACAGAAGGCAATCCAGCTTTCCGCATCAATGACGGCGCCCGTCGCGACCAGGGCACCTGCTGCAGCCCCGTAACCGAGGAGCGTGGCGAAGGCCAGGATAGCCAGGTGGCCCGCAAACTTGCCAAGCAATACCTGCCAGCGAGCAATCGGGTAGCTCAGCAGCAACAGCATCGTGCCTCGCTCCATCTCACCAACAATCGCGTCGTGGGAGATCAGCAGGGCGATCAATGGCAGCAGAAAAATCGTTAGGCTCGACAAGCTCACGATTACCACGTCGAGTGCACGCACTCCGACGTTGCCGGTTGGCGCACTCCCGAGGAACGTGAGTGAAAGGGCAAGCGCGGCGAGCAACAGCGTCGTCGCGAGGACCCAGCGATTCCTGAAACCMTCCTGGATTTCCTTGAAGGCCACGATCACGATGTTCTTCATGATGCGCGCTCCTGCGACCGGAGGAAATGGGCGTACAGCTCGTCGAGCGTCGGCGGTATCACGTCGAGATCCTCGACAGGCGCATTGGCACTGGTCGCGCGGCGAAGGATTTCGATTTTCTCCTGCGGCGCCGCATCAACCTCGACAATGTGGCCGTTGATCCGCCGCCAATCGCTGACAGGTTCCAGCCAGTCGTGGAGACGGGAAAGACCACTTTCGGTGACTTTCATCCTAATCCGCGTGGGCAGCCGGGCGATCAGCCGGAGTTCGTCCATGGTTCCGTCGGCGACTTTCACGCCATGGTTCATAATGATCACGCGACCCACGCGCTCTTCGAGTTCGGTCAGGGCATGGGAAGACAAAAGCACGGTTGCGCCGCCGCTGCGTAACTCCTGCACAATCTCGTAGAAACTCTGCCGTAGAGCTGGGTCGAGCCCGGTTGTCGGCTCGTCGAGCAAAAGCACCCGCGGGGATCCGAGCAAAGCCTGAGCCAGGCCGAGGCGTTGTCGCATGCCCTTGGAATAGGTGCCGACGCGGCGGTCGGCTGCATGCGTGAGACCCACCCGATCAAGGAGCGAAAGCGCGTTGCGTATCGGTTCACGCTTCAGTCTTGCGTAGAACGCAATGGTCTCGCGTCCGGTGAGGCCCGTATTGAAGGAGACACTTTCGGGCAAATAACCGAGGCGCCGGCGTGCGGCGAACTCCCCCGCGGCGGGATCCTCCCCCAGCACCCTAACGCAGCCTTCCGTGGGGCGGATGAGGCCCAGCATCAACTTCATCACTGTCGTCTTTCCCGCGCCATTGTGGCCAACGAGAGCGACCGTTTCTCCTTCCGGCAATTGAAAGGAGACGTCCCGAACGGCCTCAAGGGCGCCGAAACGCTTGACCAAGTTGCGAACTTCTACAGTGGCCGTCACGGGCGGCGTCCTTGCGCGAGTTTGGGCAGCGGTGGCGGGGCCATGAGCGGCCGGCTATCAATCACGCCGCCCGGCAGCAGCGCCGGGAACTGAGCCTGCGCCCAACGAATGACCTGCACAGCAGGAGAATTGACCAAAAGCTTAGCCAGGGGCGCGGTCCACAGAACTTTGTCGATGAGATCATTCGGCCGGTAGGCGCTATCGCCAATACCGTCTCCGTTCAGATCAAAAGCCGGATTGTCGCTCCAGAAATTACCTCGTCCATCCTTTGACCAGTCCAGATAGCGGGTGCCCACATACTTCACCTGATTCCGGTTTTTGATGAAGGCATTGCCTACGATCTCGTTGCGCTCCGACCCCGCCGTAAAGTGAATTCCGATCTCGCAACCTTCAAACCAGTTCTCGCGAAAGCGGTTCTGGTTGGCGTTGTAGATGAATACGCATTTGGTCGGGGCGGGACGCGCGCCTGAACTCAGATCGGGTTCCGGCTCTCCTGCCGCTGGCAGGCCGTGTTCCCGTGTTTCCTTGGTGCGCATGCCAGTGGTGGTCCAGCGATCTGCCGATTGAATTCGACCCAGCACTGTGTTGTTGAGGATTTTCGAGTTGTTCGCGTAATTGAACATAAAGCCATGATCGCGATCGCCGATTGAAATATTTCCGGTAACCGTAAGGCGGCTTGAGAACATAATTGCGTATCCAACCGTATTGTCGGTCGATACGTTATTCGAGATCTCGCTGTCGTTCGTATACATGTAATGAATAGCGAATCTCAGATCACGCAAGCGATTTCCGCTAAAGACATTATTCTTGCTGGTGATGACGAAAATTCCGTCTCGCCCATAGCGGATCTCATTGTCGATTACCTTGGCACCGGGCGCATTCCATACCGAGATGCCGTTCCCGGCCTCGTTCACACGGCCCTCTTCGATGCCGGTGATCTCATTTTTCCTGGCGACGGAATCTTCGGCTCCGTGCAGGTAGATGCCATAGAGGTTTCCCTCGATCTTGTTGCCTTCAACCAAGGCCCTTGTTGCCGTCTTCTCGACGAAGACGCCGGCATCCATTTTCTCCGGATCCCTCCCCGATCCACGGATCGTCAAGCCGCGAATGACGACGTCAGGCGCGGAAATGGTGACGACGCTCCCCTTCCCTGATCCGTTCAAGGTTGCGCCAGTCGCCCCAACAATCGTCAGTTTGCGTGAGAGCCTGATTGGCCCGGCGTGATCGCCAGCGGCCAGGATGAGCACGTCGCCGTCAGCAGCTTTGTCGATGTCGGCCTGCAGGTCGCCGCGTCCTAGTTCAATGGTTCTCTGCTCAGCTGACGCTGGCATACCGAGGCTGGCGGCAAAAAGCGCCGCCAGCCCGAGGGACAACACTGTGCGATACACTCGCATTCGGTCAGGCGCCTTGCGGCTCAACGAGCATGCGGCCCTTCATCTCCATGTGCATCGCATGGCAGAACCAGGAGCAGTAGTACCAGTAGACGCCAGGCTTTGAGGCCACGAAGGTCACCGAGGCGGTGGCCTGCGGAGCGACCTCCATGTTCACGCCGTAGTTGGTGATGCAGAAGCCGTGGGTCAGGTCCTCAACCTCGTCAATATTGGTGACGAAGACAGTGACCTCATCCCCCTGTTTGACCGTGAACTCCTCCAGCCCGAACGCTGGGGCGGCGGAGATCATGTAGACGCGCACCTTGTTGCCGTCGCGGATGATTTTGGAATCCTGCTCAAGCGTGACGCCGTCAGCCTTTGCCTGCTGAACCGCAGGCGCGAAGAATGGGTCGTCGCGCTTCCAGATTTGCAGCGGGTTGATCTTTGACCTGTGGACCAATGTCGCATCATGCGGCTCGGCGAAGCTCGGACCATCGTGCACGAGCACCATCCGCTCTCCCGAGATGTCGATCAGCTGATCATTTTCGGGCTTGAGCGGACCAACGTTCAAGAAACGGTCTTTTGAGAATTTATTTAGGGAGATCAGCCACTTGCCATCAGCTTCCTTGGTCTGACCCATGGAGGTGTGGTTGTGGCCCGGCTGGTAGTGCACATCGAGCTTCTGGATAACCGCGTTGACCTTCTCGCCCTTGAAGGCCCGCTTGGCGAGGTCGATGTTCCACTTCACCACCTGGCTGTCGAGGAACAGCGTGGTGAAAGCGTTGCCCTTGCCGTCATAGGCGGTGTGCAACGGCCCCAGTCCCAGTTCCGGCTCGGCCACCACCACATCGCGTGGCTTGATCTTGTCATCAAAGAGATCGTCGAGTTTGCGGGCGTCGAAAACGGTCACGGTCGGCGAGAGCTTGCCGTTGGCGACGAAGTGGATGCCGTCCGGGGCGGTGTTGATGCCGTGTGGGCTGTTTGGGACGGGAATGTAACGGGTGAACTTCGAGCCGGAGCGGCCGTCGAGCACGGGAACGCCACCGATGGTCTCGAACTCGCCCTTTTTCACCGCCTCCTCGATCCGTTTGAGGTTGAAGACGACGACCCAGTCCTGTTCCTTGGCCATCATCTCGGCGAGCGTCACGCCCTCTTCCGAGTTGTAGCAGGTCGCCCAGGCATACTTGCCTTGATAGTCGCAGTCGACATTGTCTAGGTTGCCGTCGACCCTGAGTTGCCAGGCGACCTTCATGGTATCACCGTCGACCGCGCTGAAGATCGACATGTATTTCTTCGTATCGTTCAAATCCCTCCCGTCATTCGGCACGGGCACGCGATCCTCGCCATTGCAGAACACATAACCGGTCCTGGGATACTTCTGCACGCGCAGGCCGTGCACCGTGTACTGGTTCGGCAGCTGGATGATCTTGTCGCACTTCATCACATCGAGGCGGATGCGGCAGACGCGAGTGTTCGCCTTGTCGTTGGCGAAGAGATAGCGCCCGTCATATGTGCCGTCGGTGAAGGATGGATGGGGATGGTGCAGGTCCCCGTTGAGGTAGATGCCACCCTTGTCCTTCAGGAAGTCGCGGCTTTCGGGGGTGAGCCCCTCCGTCAGGATCTTGAGGCTCTCATTGGTCTGCCCCCAACCCGTGGCGCTATCGCGGTTGAAGACCGGGATGCGCATCAGTTCGCGCATCGAAGGACAGCCGACAATGCGCACCTCGCCGCTCTGCCCGCTGGAGAAGAACACGTAGTACTCGTCAAGCTCACCCGGCTTGACCTCATACTTGTTGGCGACGGTCGGACGGACCACGGATTGCTGCGGGCGGGTCTGGGCCTCCGCCGTCGAGACCATGCCGCTCCGCGACAGACCAAGGCCTCCAGCCGTTCCCGCCGCCCCCGCAACGGCAACCGCAGCGGTCGTCCCCAGCATGTCGCGCCGGTTCAACCCCGTCTTCTTCTCATCTGTAGACATCTGAGCCTCCTTTACTTTGCTCATGACCGCGGCGTTGAGGGAGGCGCCGTAGCGGGCTTCCCAACCGGATTTCCCATATGCGTAATGATTGGCTTAGCTGGCCCCGCGCCGCCGTCTTTGTTCCCGCGCATAGAAGGAGACGTAAGTGCGTCCCGCTTCTCGCGCTTCAGGCGCACCTGGATCATATGCGGGCAACGATGATCGTCGTGGTACAGCTCCTGGCAATGCATGCAGTAGATGCACTCGTTGATGTTGATGTGGCCCTCGGGATGGATCGATTGCACCGGGCATTCTTTGGCACAGCGTTGGCAGGGCGAACCGCATTCGGGCCAGCGCTTCAGCCATTCAAAGGTTCGCATGCGCCCTGGAATGGCGAGCGCGGCTCCAAGCGGGCACAGGTAGCGGCAGAAAAATCGTTCGATGAACAGACCGGCCGTCAGGAGGGTCAAGGCGTAAATCACGAACGGCCAATCGCGGACGAATTTCAATACGATAGCTGTTTTGAAAGGCTCCACCTCGGCCACGACTTCCGCCAGGGCCACCGAATAGAGTGACAGCCCGAACAGGCCGAGAAAGATGATGTACTTGATCGGCCAGAGCCGCTCGTGCAGGCCCCACGGCACCTTGATCTGCGGAATTTTGAGCCACTGCGCGATATTGTTCGTGAGTTCCTGAAGTGCTCCAAACGGGCAGAGCCAGCCGCAGAACGGGCCTCGCCCCCAAAACAGCAATCCCGCGGCGATAGCCGCCCAAAGGATGAAGGTAAGAGGGGCCGCGAGGAAAAATTCCCAGCTAAAATGGGTCACCAGCGAGTTGGTAAAGGTGAGCACGTTCACGACGGAAAGCTGGGCATTCGCGTACCAACCCAGCCAGACGAGGGTGAACGTCAGGAAAGCACGGCGTACCCAGCCAAACAGGGTCGGCCGGCTGACCAAAGACTCCTGGAAAAAGAAGATGCCGGTCAGGACCAGCAGGGCGGCCGCGGTTATCCCGATGGCCACCGAGTTCATCCGCCAAATTTTGAGCCACAAAGGCTCTTCAAGCTCGCTGGCATTGGGGGCGGCCCGGTCCAAAAGCACTGGCGCTTCAGCTGGAGTGACGCCCTGTGCCTTGGAAGGCGCCTGCACTGTGGACGAGTCCGCCGGGGATTTCGTTGCGAATGCCGGCGTCGCTGGTTCCGCGACCAGGTACTTTTCCGGTAGCGTGTAGCCGAGATCGAAGGTCAAGAATGCCTTGTTTCGTGCCCCCACATTGCGCTGAACCAGCAGTTGCAGTTGCCAAGGTTCCGCAAGATCAAGCTTGAATTCGTCCGGCAGGACGAACAGCGCGATCTCCCGCAGATCCGGCGCTCCCTCCGCTGCAAGAGCCCCTAACCGAGTGTGGTCACGGTCCCGAAACCTGATGCTCTGGCCATCTTGCAACAGTTCGATGCGGTCAAAGATGCCACCACGAACATAGCCCGAGCCTTTGAAGGAGTAGGCTCCCTCGCCCGCTACGATAAGCGCCTGTTGTCCCGGCTTGAGCCGTGAGCGAAGCCGCTMGAAGCCGTCATCTCCGAGAAGGCTGCGACCAATGGTTGGGACGCTGACGGGCGCAAGATACAGGTCGATAAAGGTATCGCTGGCATCGCCCGGTTCAGGGTTGTCGGACGCCTCCTTGTTGCCCGCCCTGGAAAAAGCGTCGTTGATGTCGCCGATCGAAAGGGTAAGACGACGGACCGATCCATCGCCGAGCAGGGTTTGCCAGTCACGCAGCTCGCTTTTGCCGAGATCAATTCGCTTCACCGGCGGCGCTGCTGCAGCGCTCGCGGTTGTCGGCGCCCCCGTTCCGAGGCGACCGGTCCGGATCAACCGCACCGCAGAGCGCACCACGCTATCGCCCATCACGAGGACGGTCACCGTAGCGCCGCTCACGATTTCTGCCTGTGGCGCTCCATCGCTCCCTTCCGCGACCCGTTTCATGTCCTTGCCGATGAGCGTGTTAAGCGCATCGATGATGCGCCGCTCAGGGATCCCCACCAGAACGATGGGCTCCTTGTGCTCGACGAGCTTGACCGCAGTTACGATCCCGCCCGGATCAATGCCGACGAGCAGATTGATGGGCTTGCCGGAATAGCCGGTCGCATTGGTGACGTCGGAGTTGAGATAGACATACCCGAGCAGTTTGTTGCCMTGATATGTCGGCACGATCGGCGGGGTACCCTCAGGCTGACCGAAGCGGTCCGCACCCGGGAAAAACTCGGAGGGAAGCGCTTTCGGCAAAAACTCCTGAACGCGCCCTGCCGCGAGGGCGGGTAGCGCCGCACTCGCAAACCAAATCGACATGCCGAGGATCAACAGCAAACGCATGGTCCCCTCGAAGGAGCGGGCCGACATGCGGAGTTTGGTTGCACCTGTCTTTGACAACTGGGATCGTCCGATTTCGGCAGCTTCAACGAGCGTGCGAACGCCGACGCAGCGGCGCCGGCTCAGCGTTCGCGATTAAGTTCGAGGGTTGGTCCGACATTGATGTCCCAATTCCGGGCTCCTAATGCGCCGATCCGGAGGGCCATTCTTTGATCCAACGCAAATGCAAGCGTCTGATTAGGTGTTCAACGTGACCGGCCGGAGCGGTTCACCCCACGGAGGATGGAATGTCACTTCTAAAAGCGGAGCCGCCAGGTGCCGTAAAATCCCTGGAGGAGCTGTTCGCGATTGCATTCGCCATGGAGCAGGAAGCGGCGGCTCGTTATGACGAAATCGCTGAACGTATGCGCCGCGACGGAAATCTGGAGCTCGCGGCTGTCTTCGATCGGCTTGTGGCAGACGAGAACGGGCACCTCGCAAGGGTGGCGCGCTGGGCTCAGCAGCGGAGCGGCCATCCACCCGATGCAGCCCGAATCCGCTGGCAGATTCCGGAAACCTTTGACGACGAAAGCACGGGGACGACCGATCCCCGCCTTCTAAGCACCTACCGAATCCTCTCCATGGCGGTGCGGAACGAAGAACGAGCCTTTGCCTTCTGGAGTTACGTGGCGGCCCATGCTGATAGCGAAGACATACGTATAGCAGCGGAGAGTCTTGCCCACGAGGAACTTGAACACGTGGCGCTCCTTCGACGGGAACGCAGAAAGGCATTTCACGCTGACCGTAGCGTGAGACGCAATCCTCATCGCGATGGCGTACCTGCAGCTTCCGAAGCGGCTCCCCTTGAGCGTCACCTTGCCAACCTGCTCGATACAATGGCGTCGACAGAACGGCTCGAAACAAGCGCCGTTCTCCGCGACCTTGCGATCGAGGCTCGACGGTTGGCCGGAGAGCTTGATGATGCTTCCATCGTCATTCCGACCGAGAGCATCCCGATCGCAGCTCAGGGAGCCGCGATCGCAGTCGCAGAATTCCTCGTTGATCGCTATCTCGAAGCAGCCGATGGCGTTTCCGACGATAAGAAACTGATTTGCCTTCAGGCAATTGCAGGACGCGCCATCAAACGGCTCGCTTGGCTGAGGTCGGATTTGCCAGAATTGGAAGCATCCTGAGCAAATCCCGTTGCTCCCTCGAGGCCGCTCAAGTGCCGGCGGCAACTGCCTCCCGCACACGTCGGTCACGCAGGACATTCGTCCCTGCGGCGAGGGAAATCACGGTTCCCACAAGCGTCACGATCGTGAGCACGTCACTCCATTGACGCAGCGCGCCCGATTCCAGGACGTCCCCGACGGCGCGTATCGCCACCGACCCGTGCAATGCGACGAGCGGTAAGTAGAGCATTGGCTGATAGGTCCGTCGCCGGTAGTCGATTGCCGGCATCGCAATCAAGAGATGGCCAAGTCCAATCGAGAGAACAAACCCAATCAGCACGGCGTGAAGCGCGAGGTTATGTCCAGCCGGGGTTAATCCCGGCGGCAGCGCAACAAACGCTCCACCCGCAATGCCAAGCCAGGCGCTTCCAAGAAGTATGCAGGCAGCCGCGAACCTCGGTCGTCCAGCCACCTTCATGCTACGGCGGGCACCGTCGTATTTGAGAAACCAAACGTTCAAGACGATCAGGGCCACGCCGAATAGCGCCGCACCATTATCCGTCATCAAGCCGTTTTGAGCTCCGGCGCCAAGAAGGCCTGCCGCGAAGAAAATCAATGAGTCGCTGCCTCTCTGGGGCGAGGTTTCCGCAATCTTGCGGAGTCGCTCGCCAGCGACCGTCAGAACCAAGAAGGCAACCCACCAACCCTCCACGTCGGCCAGCGGATAATTTATCAGCCAGAGAAGGTTGCCCGTGAGCCACATTACCGCACCAATCAGCAATGTGCCGGTCGATATAGTGGGATTCGCGAGGGTTAGAAAAAGCGTGACGCTGCAAAGTACGGCGGCCGACAGGACATAGAACCCGGCGCCAACGTAGGGTGGAGCCCCCGCCAACAAGGCGAGAGTTCCAATTCCGGTGACCGCGGGCGCGATATAGGCCCAACGTTGCCCAACCGCGAAAGCGCGCTTCACTCCCAACAGCGTGCCAAAAAGCCCGGAAATGAGGAGCGGCCCGTGCAACAATCCTAGCGCCGATCCGGAGGGCAGATACCATCCGGATCGCTCCCAGCCTCCCGCCAATCCGGCGAGCAAGGCAAGGAGAGCGATTGCAAGGAAGCCATTCCGAACCAGGTTTCGGTATTGCATGGGACAGACCACTCGTATGGCGAAAATCCTGGTGCGGGATCCCCACCTAAGTCGCGATGAGCTTATTTCGCCGCGGCAAGATTCGAGGCCGCCTTTTCGAAGAGCGTCGCGAACACTTGCTTCGCCTTGCCGGGATGAGCAACGGCCTTCGCCTGATCTACGTTAGTCGGGTTGCCTACAACAACCATTCCGACCATGCCCATGCTGTAGTGCGGCTTGCATTTATACCCATACACGCCAGGCTTATCGAAGGTGATCGCCAACTCTTCGTTGACCTTTCCTACGAACGCTTTGCCTCCTTCTGGGAGCATGTTGTCGACGGTTTCGACATTGTGGCCCTTGTCGGCTGGAATGAACTTGACGGTGTCGCCTGGATTTATTCGGACGAGGGAGGGCTCAAACACCATGATGCCATCCGCGCTCTTGTTGAGCATTTTTACCTCAACCTCAGCCGCATTGGCTCCGCCCGCGATCATGAGCGCAGCCATCACCGCGCCCGACATGATGAGTTTCCGCATGATTGACTCCTACTGCGATACCGAGCGCCCACCACCCCTTGGGTTCGGTTGGCTGTGGCATAGCCGCCGGCGGTCCATTGCTGTTTGAGCTAGAGCAAAAACGCCGCGGATTGTGCTTCTGCTCGTTCGCAAGGCGGCTTCGGCCTTCGCCGACATGCTGTCGCGCCAGTTCCCTGTGCCGCGTCACCGGCGCCCCAGCAGCTCGTCACTGAAGGCGATCAGGAAGAAGGCGAAGGCCGCAATCCAGCTGCCCGCGGCAAGCACCAGCAAGAGCGGACGGTGCGCCCCCCCCCACTCCGCAGGCAGCCGGATGACAGTCGCCGCTGACCCCGAGGCGAGCGCTATCGTCAACGCCGTCGAAGAGGCGAAGGGCTTGCGCGTCTGGCGACGGATCATGCTCGCCATGATCGCCAGGCTCGCGCCGCCGATGGCACCGATCGTCCAGACGTGAATGGCGGCGGCCTCGCCGATCGGTACAGGGCGGATGGTCCCGATGGCGAGAAGGCCAAAACCAAGCGCCGCCCAACCATAGGCGAGATGGAGCGCGAGGATTGCCGGGCAGGTCAGCACCCGCCGCGTCTGCCACCGTGCTAGGCGAGCGAACTGAGCGCAACTTGCCCCGGCGCTCAGGATCGCGGTCGCAGCGGTCATCGGCGCGAGCAGCCAAGCACCGAGCGCGGCCGACGCCGTGATGCCCGCCGCCATTTCGCTCCACGCTGACTTAAGCCGACCGGCGGCCTCCCCCCGCGCCTCGAGATAGGCCACGGTCAGGGCGGGCGCGATCCGGCCAGCCATGATCAGCATCAACCCCAGGAGGGAGACGAGGCCGAGCCGCAGCCGGAAGCCAAAAGCTGGAGCGGCTGGCGCAGCCTCCGGCAGCATTGCTGCCGCGGCCAGCAGGAAGAGCAGCAGCGCGACCTTGATGTCGCGCCTCTTGCCTGCGGCCATCACCTGCCAGGCGACAATGACGGCCAGGACCAGGAGGAAAGTTCCCGACAGCAGTGCTGATCCGTCGACTAGCCAGACATGTGAGAAGCGCGCCGACAGCCACAGCGCGACGAGGCTCGCAAGCGCTGGAGCCGACAGGGTCGGACGCCCCGTCCAGCGCGGCAAGGCCGTCAGCATGAAGCCAGCCAGTACGGCCGGCATCATGCCAAATAGTAGCGCCTCACGATGCCAAGCCGCGACAGAGGAACCCGCAGGAAGAATGGCTTCGCCGCCCGGCAGCCAAGGCCAGATCCCTGCGACAGCGTCGAGGCCCGCCAGCAGGAAGAATGGCCGAAACGGCTGCCGCGGCCACGAGGCGCGCGTCTGCGCCACAGATGTCACGACATAGGCTCGTAGCCGAGTGATTCCGGGCCGGAGAGCGACCAGGACTTGTGGCCGAGGATAGCGCGAAACGCAGACCCGGGGCGTGACATCACGCCCCGATACGGTGCAGATAGGCTGCATTCGGGCAGAAGTCCGGCGCGACTTCCTTGCTGGCGCCATTGAGCCAGCTGCGGCATTCGCCGGCATGCGGGCAGTCAAGACACCGCCGCGCGGCGAGCGCGAAAGCGCTGCCTCGGCCTTCCCGAACCGCTGCTCCCAGATCGGCGCCGGAGCGCTCCATCATCTCGCCGAATAAATGCGCCTGCCGTTGAGCGCGCTCGAAGGCTGGCCAGGTCAGGAAACGGTCCCTAATCGAAAGTCCCGAAGGCATGGAATGCTCCCATCATATCGCAGGACAAACCACACGATAGCAGCCCGGCAATCCGGCTCGTTGATGCAGAGCAAGGAAGTCGCACATCACACAGCCGGGCTTCGGCAGTTTGCGGGAAAACAACGGAACTGCCCAACCTTTATCGATGCGGCTTCCATGCCTGCATCTCGGCCAACGATTCCGAGATCAGCCGCGATTGAACAAGCCGCGGTGGCACAGGGGTCCAAATCTTTTTTTGGCGGAGAAATCTCTCAACGCGCTTAACAGTCATTTACAATGAATCTTTTATTGTATAATGAGACTGGCAGAAGTCCTTCTTTTTGGCTGTGCAGAGCGATGGTCAACCAACCTCAGAACCTGTCGAAGGCCCCCAACGCCGACAGCACGTTGGTGCCTATGCTGATATGGGGCCTCGTCCTCATCGTCATTGGAATGGCTAGCGTTATGATCTTCGTCTAGCACGACGATGTATTCGGCATTGGCGGGAATAGTTCGCCGAATCAGGGAGCTGCGACGCGACCCGCCGAATTCGATACGCCGATCAGGACACCCCCCCGAAAAGCGGATCGTCGCGACGTGGCCTGCCTTTGACGGTAGCGGGTTGCGGGAAAATGAGCGGCAACTGGCCAGAAGTCGGAATGAACCATGCGATTGACGAGCTTCTCCGACTATTCGCTCAGAATCTTGATGTACGCGGCTGCGAAAAGCGAGCGTTTGATTACGATCGAGGAAACATCCTTGGCCTATGGCATCTCACGCGCGCATCTTATGAAGGTTGCCAATCTGCTCACGAAAGCCGGGTTCCTTCGAGCGGTCCGCGGGCGTTCGGGCGGTCTCGTCCTGGCGAGACTTCCAACAGAGATCGGGATCGGAGAGGTCTTACGCCTGACAGAGCCAGATTTTGCTCTGGTCGAGTGCTTCGGCAGCGGCAACGGCTGTCTGGTCACTTCGCGCTGTAGGCTCAAGGGCATTCTTCACGAGGCGCTTGCCGCTTTCCTCAGCACAATCGACCGTTACACCCTGGCCGATTTGATGCTGAGGCCTGAGGACTTCGGCATCCGGCCAGCMGCCTGACGCCACCAACGCTCCCAGTGGCTCCTAGAGCTTCGGCAGCGGGAAGGAGATACTGAGGGTGACGCGACTGGTATTCGATAAGGCTCTCTGCCTGGACGAGGACAGCCTGCGCGACGTTATTTTGGCATTTTGTGAGGGGCTGCGCGCCCACACCAGGTTGCGCAGACCGCTCGACCGAGTCGCAGGCAACCGCTGGTATGATTTTGAGGTCGGGCTCGAACATTTTCTGACGGCTCTTATCGCACGAACCGGCGATCATGGCGGCGGCCTACTGGCTTTGTACGAAGCGTTTCCAGCGTTGGCGCCCGAGCATGTGACCGATGCCCGTGACCTCTTCATGGAATCGGCGCTGACGATCCTGCCCCTTTACGCTGCCGCCTCGTTATCGGAGCTCGTCGATAGCGTCTGCGATCTGGCTCTACGCGCGCTGTGTCCGGCGACTGGAACACCCTTCACTCCGATAGCTCGCAGGATCAGGGACGCTGAGGAGGCACTTCGGATCGGAACTAGCCTAAGATAGGTGGCGTTTCGTCCGGCAGGGGGCGATAGCTCTTCCACGGCACGCTTGCCGGCCAACTCGTAGTCAGCAGGCCGCCGTCGGCGATGTTACCCGCGAGGCCAAGCACCCGTGGATTTTCGTCGCTTCCGACCGCATCCTCGTCCTCGATGCGCAGGTGCTGCAGGATGGGCGTCGGCGGGAAACGTCCGAATTTCTCAGGAGCATCTCTCGTCAGTGAGCATTCAAAGGTCTACGAGCAGTTCGCCCCAGACATCGATGTCAACGGCGGCCGGATTCCAGGCMACTTGGGCGGAGCAAAACCAGGCCAGCGCTGGCGATGTGAGACGATAAGCCAAGGGCCCCGATCGGGGCCCTTGGCTTATCGTCGCTTTCGTTTCTGATCAGCTCTCCATGATCTCGCC